>CAYONY010000046.1:2274-17902 GCA_964405415.1 uncultured Fimbriimonadaceae bacterium
CCAGATCGGCATAGGGAGATTATGACGGGAACCGCGCCCGGTTTGGAGCGCGCGAAGCTTGCTTCGCGCTTTTGTTCAGGAAAGCTTGCTTTAAGAGTGGACGCCGAGCGCGCCGAGCCAGCTCGGCTGGTTCAAAGCGCGAAGAAAGCTTCGCGCACTCACAAGCTACTCCACCACCGCGCCGAACTTCCGGGTTCGTTTTTGGTATTCCAAGACCGCGGCGAGCAGATCTTCGAGATCAAATTCCGGCCAGGGTTTTGAGGTCACGACCAGCTCGGCATAGGCGGCTTGCCAGATCAGAAAATTGCTCCAGCGCATCTCGCCGGCGGTGCGGATCATGAGGTCGGGCTCGGGATGATCGGGGTGGTAGAGCGAGGCAGAAACGGCGGCCTCATCGATCTCTTCGGGCGCTTTGCCTTCTTTGATGAGCTTTTTGACCGCATCCACGATTTCCGCGCGGCCCCCGTAGTTGAGGGCAAGGGTGAACGTGATGCCGGTGTTGGATTGGGTCGTCTCGATGCCGTTCGCCATCGCCTCCTGCAGGCCGGCCGGGACTTCGTTCAGCCGGCCGATCGTGGCGAAGCGGACGTTGTTCGCATGCATCTCCTCGAGTTCGATTCGCGCCGCGTGTTCGATGAGAGCCATGAGTCCGTTGACCTCTTCCGACGGCCGCTTCCAGTTCTCCGCCGAGAAGACGTAAACCGTCAGAAAACGAATACCTAAATCGTTTGCGTGAATAACGATTTGCTTGAGCGTTGCATATCCCTGAGCGTGGCCCTCCAATCGCATCTTGCCTTGGGAAGAGGCCCACCGGCCATTGCCGTCCATGATGATGGCGATGTGGGCGGGTAAACCACTTAGGTCGATGCCGCAAGCGACCGCTTGATTCTGAACGTTGTTCAGTGCGTTAGAAGTCATCAACAAACCACAGATTATCGCAGATGGGCAAAGGTGAACTTAAAGCCGCCTAAACTTCCATCAGCTCCGCATCCTTCTTCTTCTGCAGCTCGTGGGCGTCCGCCACATACTTATCCGTTAGCTTTTGCACCCGGTCTTCCAGCCTTTTTAGATCATCTTCCGAGATCTCTTTTTGCTTTTCCGCCGCTTTCAAATGCTCGATCGCGTCCCGACGTACGTTTCGTACCGCTACGCAGGCGTTTTCCGCCCGCTGGTGCACCATTTTCACCATTTCTTTGCGGCGTTCCTCGGTCATTTGGGGGAAGTTCAGCCGGATATTCTGGCCGTCGTTGCTCGGGTTGATACCCAAATCGCTCTTCATGATCGCCTTTTCGATCGCCGCCAGCGCCGTTTTGTCGTAGGGGGTGATCATGAGCTGGCGCGGCTCGGGAATGCTGATCGTCGCCATCTGGTTGATCGGCGTTTCGACGCCGTAGTATTCGGCGTGCACGCGCTCCAGCACCATGGGGTTGGCGCGGCCGGTGCGATAGGTCTGAAAGTCGTGAACCATCGCTTCGATGGCGTGCTTCATGCGGTGGTCAGCGTCTTTGACGGTCTCTTCTGGGGTCATGGCAGGTTTCCTGACTTTCTATTCTGTCGCGAATGGGGCGCAAGATGCTCCCCAACCTTCTGGGCACGATGCCCAGACTACACAGGGCAAGATGCCCCGGCTATTCCTCACCGGTGACGCGCGTGCCCACGCCGGGCTCGCCCTTGACGCCGCGAAGCAGCGCCCCGGGCTGGTTAAAGTCTAACACGACGATGGGCAGGCTGTGTTCCCGGCACATCGTGAAGGCGGTTTGGTCCATCACGGCCAAGCGCTTGCCGATCGCTTCGGAATAGCTCAGCCGGTCATAGCGCACCGCGTCCTTGTGCTTTTTGGGGTCCTTGGTGTAAATCCCGTCGACCTTGGTGGCCTTGATGAGCAGATCGGCCTCGATCTCAAGCGCGCGCAGCACAGCCGCGGTGTCGGTGCTGAAATAGGGGTTTCCGGTGCCGCCCGCAAAGACCACGACACGGCCCTTCTCGAAGTGGCGGATGGCCCGCCTCCGGATAAAGCTTTCCGCCACTTGTTGAACCTGGATTGCGGTTTGGACGCGGGTGGGAACCCCGACCTTTTCGATGGCCGATTGGAGGGCGAGGGCATTGATGATGGTGCCCAGCATGCCCATTTGGTCGGCCACCGTGCGGTCGATCCCGCCTTCGGCGGCAAAGGCCTCGCCGCGGATGAAGTTGCCGCCCCCGATGACCAGGGCGATCTGGACGCCGCTTTGGTGGACGGCGGCGACCTCTTTGGCCACGTAGCTGAGGATGTGGGGGTCGAGGCCGCCCTTGCCTTCCCCGGCCAAGGCTTCGCCGGAGAGCTTGATCAAAACGCGCGGGGTGGCCTTGGGCTTGGGTTTGGCGGGCATCGGGAGGGATTATGGCGCGTCGCCCCCTCCTTGTTTTTCACAACGTGGAAATTGAGGAGGGGGTTGGGGGGAGCCCTAAGCTGCCCCCACCGCCAAATAGTGGAACGCCTGCACCGCGATCTCGCCGCCCGCCGCTTTGCCTTGCTCGGCCACATAGGCGCCCACCGTCTTGCTCTGGTCCGCGTAGAAGAGCTGCTCCAGAAGCACCACCTGGCTGATGAACTCCTTATTCACCCGACCCTGGGCGATCTTTTCCGCGATCTCCGCCGGCTTGCCTTCGCCGATCGCGCGCTGCTTCTCAATTTCTATTTCTGCCGCCAAGCGCTCCTGAGAAAGGTCCGACTTGCTGACCACTTCGGGCGGGAACGCGACGCACTGGATGGCCACCTTGTGCGCCGCGTCAAGACCGGCGTCGGGCCCCGTGATCTCCACGACCGCGCCCTTGGTCCGGTCGTGATGGACGTACGCCGCGATCAGGTTCTCACCCTCAAGGTGGAGCGCCCGCGCAATCTTGGTGTTCTCGCGGAACTTGGCCACGCACTCCTCCACGATCTGCCCGACCGTCTTGTTACCATGGCTGACCGCGTTCGCATCGTTGCCGGGAGCTTGGTGCAGAAAGATCTCCGCCAGCTCCTGGGCGACCGCCACGAACTCCTCGTTGCGGGCCACGAAATCGGTCTCACACTCGAGCACGACGCCGCCCAGCGCCTTATGGTTGGCGCTGCGGGCAAAGGCGACCACGCCCGCGCTGGTGCTGCGGCCGGCCCTCTTGGTGGCGGCGGCTTTGCCCTTTTCGCGCAGGATCGCTTTGGCTTTTTCGAAGTCGCCGCCCGCTTCTTCCAGGGCGGCCTTGCACTCCATCATCGGCGCGTCCGTTTCGTCGCGCAGTCGTTTCACATCTTGGGCTGAAATGGCCATGCTCTTTCTTGAAATCTCCTTATAAGTCGAATGGGACCCATGAGTCTCATGAGTCCCATGGGTCCCAGTGTTTGAACTAGTTTTTTTCGGCGAACTCTTCGGCCAGCTCATCGCCGCCGAAGGCGCGCAGCAGTTCTTCTTCCACCGCGCCAAATTCGACGCTCTGGCCCTCTTCGTCGGCCAATTCGCCGGTCTCGGTAAGCGCCGATTCGGGCAGGACGCCCTCGGTCAGCTCTTCGCTGATCGGGCGGGCTTCCAAAATCGTGTCGGCGATCTTGCTGGTGACCAGCCGGATGGCACGGATCGCATCGTCGTTGCCGGGGATGACATGCTCCACCAAGTCGGGATCGCAGTTCGTATCGACCACCGCGACGATGGGGATGCCAAGCTTGCGCGCTTCTTTTACCGCGATGTCCTCTTTGTTGAGGTCCACCACGAACATCACGCTGGGCATGTCGTTCATGTTGCGAATGCCTTCGAGGAAGCGGTTCAAGTTGCTGCGCTCCTCCATCCGCTTCAGCATTTCCTTTTTGGGAAGCCGGTCCAGATACCCCTCGGCTTCCATCCGGTCGAGCTCTTTCAAGCGGTTGACGCGGCCCTGGATCGTCTTCCAGTTGGTCAGCGTTCCGCCAAGCCATCGCTCGCAGATAAAGTACTGTCCCGAGCGTTGGGCGGCTTCTTTGATCGCGGATTGGGCCTGCTTTTTGGTCCCCACGAAAAGAAAGGTGCCGCCATCTTCGGCGACCTTCTTGACGAATTCGAGCGCATCCTCAAAAAGCTTGATCGTCTGATGCAGATCGATGATGTAGATGCCGTTGCGCGCGCCATAGATATAGCGCTTCATCTTCGGGTTCCACCGCCGGGTTTGGTGCCCAAAATGGACGCCCGATTCCAGCAGCTCTTTCATGCTGAGCTGAGCCATATTGCCTCCAGGTTTTGCCTCCGGGAACGGCTTGGTTTTGGCGCTGACTTTCTAATTGGAACCCACGGCCTGAAGGCCGTGGACCGAGGCGCGGGCTAAAGCCCGCGCTCCATTTAGACACCTGGCCGCGCCACCGCGCCCGTGTGAGATGGGGAACAGGATACCTGAAGTCGAGGCAAGCTTGAGGTTAAGTGGAGGATGGGCGGGGCAGATTGCTCCGTTCTGATGCGTCAGTCGGACCAGTCCGATCGATCAGATTCGTTGGCCGATTCCCCTCAATGAAAAGCGCCCCGGCGAACCGGGGCGCTTTTTGAGCATGGAGGCGATGAGGAAAACCGATTAGCCTCCGCCGCCGCCCCGAGGCGGATCGGCTTTGAACGGCTTGCCGCCCATTTCTTTCAGCTTGGCGGCCTGCTCAGGGGTGAGCAATTTGCCCAGCTCCTCGTTCAGCGCGGCTTCATTTTTCTGCTGCGATTCTTGCGACTGCTCGCGGGTGAGCTCCTGGTTGCGCACCTTCTCCATGATCGCCTGATTCGCGGCCTGCTGCTTTTGGTTCAGGTCCTGCGCTTTCTTGATCACGTCTTCGCTCAGCCCGAGCGCCTTCTGCACGGCGGGGAGCAGGATTGCGCGGTTGCCCTGAAGCTGGACGCCGATCTCGTCGAGCCGCTTCATCTGGTCCGCATTCAAGATCTTGGCGAGCTCTTCTTTCGCCTTGTCGTTGAATTTCTGCATCGCGGCCTGCATCTCGGGAGTCATCTGGAAGCGTCCGCCGCCTCCGCCTCCCCCACCGCCGCCGCCGCCGAAGAGGTCCTGCATCATCGCGCGCCGATCTTCGTTCAACTTTTCGTTGAGCGCCGCGATCTTGGTCTTCTGGTCGTCCGTCGCGCCAAGATCTTTAAGGACATCCGGACGGGCCGCCAACTGGGCCGGCCCCTGGCCGAAGCGCCCGCCGCCGCGGCCCTGACCCCGGCCTTGGCCGCCGCCGCCACCCTGGGCCATCGCGGCCGTCATCGCCGTCACCATCAGGCCCACAAAGGCCATCTTGCCAATTGAACTGAGATTCTTGTGTTTCACCTACCCAAAAAGCGAATGCGAGCCCTTGCTCAATGGGCAAGGACTCGCAAAGTTTACGGGAGTTCACCCGATTTTGCGAACTAGCCTCCCGGAGGGGGCGGCTTCGAATAATAGGTGCGACGGACCCGTGCGACTACGCCAAGAAACTTAGATTTGTCGGAGAATGGGCAAACTTTCGTCCTCACCCGTGCGTCAATGACAGTGAAAACGATAGGTTTTTCGTTGGGGGGGGGTGAACAGATCACTTTTTAAAACGATCGGGCTCACAATTGCGACAGCGGCCGCAATGGCTTCGTTGAGCCGGGCTCAGGAGTCTTCCGGTTGGAACTTCAAGAAGCTCACGTTTGAAGCCTATGGCTGGAGATGCTACATCCTCATCGACGGCCTGGGCGATGGAGCCTTCATGACAGGTACTGGCGTCAACTGCCTCTTCGGCGCCAATATCGCTGAATTAGTCGACCCGTACAGCGAGTGGTTCGGGCATATCGACAAGGTTGAAGTGTTCTACGGAGGCCAATCGGCGCAAATCTATCCGATTCCAGGAGATTCGACGCCACGCATGGATGTCGGCCGGTTCTTTCGATACGACTCGACCCAAGGGGCCGGTTCGGCCAATGGGACTCCGGTTCCGATCAGATTGCGGGTGGACTTTCATTTCGAAACGATCGAAGGACCGGTGGAAAATGCCCACGAGATCCGGGAGATCACGGTGACCCCAAAGGCCGTAAACGTTGCCACCACCGCGGCGACAACTCAAGAGACGCCGTCCGGCGCGCTTCCACCCGGATGGCAGTACGTAAATTTGCCGGACGACTACACGTGGCAAGCGGTTTCGGGTGAATCGGCCGCAGCGGCTCGGGAAAAGCTGCCCCTGGCGAACTACGCCCTCTCCGAGGGAACGCTTCATCTCTTTTCCGCACTCGTGGCGACGCAAGCCGAGGTCGACGCGGCGGGCAACCCGCCTGCCGTTCGCACGCTTCAGCTCAGCAAACTACTGGGCGCCTCAACCGCCCTTTTCACCTCGTCGCACGGGCAGACGGGCGGCTTCTACGACGACGCGAACCCGATGCAACTGGTGGATTGGGCGAGTTGCGAGCGGACGACGGCTTCGCTGATGATCAACCAATTCCGCAACCTGATGTGCCGTTTCAACTTCTTCTATTCGTGCCAATGCGGGGCGAACGAGTACGCCATTCGAAGCGCCTTTCACTTGGGAACGACCCCGATCAGCAACACGGCGTGCTTCGCGTTTTCGGAGAGCGTGTTCAGCACGCTTTACGCGGCCAATCAAAAGAACGGCCAGCCCTACAATTTGCCCGATGGCACGCTCCTGATGACCGACAAGTTAAGTTTGCATGTAGGTGACTTGTTAACAAGGCTTGCTAGTGGGACCACTGCTGGTCAAGCTCTTGCAGAGACAAATGAGGCTTTTCCCCCTCGAAAGTACTCTACTAGCAGCCCAAACGGCGTGAACTACACCGACGTGCTTTTTATGGTGAATCGCGGAGACAGCCAGGCAAGGTTGCATACCGTCTATCGCCAATCGACCGAAACCGATGCGAATTTCCTGCAATTCGAGACGTGGGGCTTGTTGAACAAGTCATGGGCGGCGTTACCCCCGTAGGAGTCGATACATGAACTTCGTTTCCCTGTACGCACTTTCCTTATCCGTCATTCAAATTGGTGAACAGCCGGATGCGCTCTCAACTTTTCGGGTCCTTAATTCCCGTAATCTCAGCTATGATGAAGTGAATGTCCAATTGGGTATTCGTCTTGCGCATCGTCTCCAAGTGCTTGCGTCCATTCCCGAAGACGCTGTGCCGCGTCATACAGAAAACACGCTATCCGTTAGCGAAAGGTTTGTACAAATAAGCTACCGGGAGAGGGCTAGAGTTGGCTACATTCGAGGAAGAGGCGAACTATTTGTCATTGGTATCACCCCGCCCAGCCAGAATCGCCAGCCCAATCTGGATGAGGCTCAGTGTCTTTCAAGATCGCAAGAATACTACCGTTTGGCGGGGGGCACTCTCCCACTCGCACTAGAGCGATCTTACTTTGAGAACGGGGAGTTTTCTCATCCCCAGTACGTCCACGCCGTGTACAAATTCACCGCGCCCGGCACGCCGTGGAAGTTCGAAGACGGGGTTGAAACCATCATCGACCGCACCTACGGCACCCCGATGCACATGTGGATCGGCCATCCTCCGGCCTTTGAAGTTCCGGGAACGGTCGTGCCAAAAACGTCTGCTCTCGCCGCCGCCGCTTCCGTGGCGGCACAATTCACCGGATGGCCGGAAGTCATGCCCGCCGCTGACGATCCCAAATTCCGCATCCCTTCCTTCGCCGATCTGCCTAACCGGATGCGGGCGGTCGAGCACCGCCGGGCCCGCGAGCGCAAGGCGGCGCTTTTCTACGAAGTCACGGTCCGAAACGGCGGCGTCCAGGTCGAGAGGGAGCAAGATCGTCCGTTCATTTGGGTCCACATCGACGCCGAATCGGGGGAGCCGATCGCGATCTTCCCCGCGTATCAGCGTCTTGGGGGGCATTCCGCACCGAAGGCCCGTGACTTTTCCTGGTCCGGCAAGACGTGGCGTTCAGGCAAGGTCTCAGGTACCGTTCGACCCTCTTCGCTTACCCCGCCCGCAAACGGGAAATCGGTGAGCTTTACGAGCGGCCTAACTCACGTCTTTGCGAAGTTTGACTTGAAATCCAGACTGGTTTGGACCGTTTCCCAAGGGAAGACGACCGCTGGTGTTCCCGATTCGGCCTTGCTCAAAGCCCTATCGAAAGCGAAGGCAATCCCTTCATTCCCAATGAAAAAGGGCCAGCCCAAGGCTGACCCTTTGCGGAAACCCTAGCCTCCGGGAGGAGGCGGCTTCACCGGCTTGGGCGTCGCGGCGGGAGTCCCTTCCGACTTGGTCCCCTCCTCGGCCGGCTTCGGCGGCGGGATCATTTTCTTGATGTCCTTCTGCGAATCCGGCGAGAGGTCGCCCACTTGGCCATCCCGAATCTTGCGGGCTTCCTCATGGTCCCGCACGACGCGGGGGGTCAGGAAGACCATCAGCTCGGTCTGGACGTTCTGCTTGTCGGTGGTCTTGAAAAGATTGCCCAAGATTGGCAGATCGCCCAGCAACGGCACTTTGCGAACGGTCGAGGTGACCGTGCCCCGGATGATGCCGCCGAGCACGATCGTTTCGCCATCCTTGACCGAGACCGTGGTGTCAGCCTGGCGCTGGTTGATGATCGGGGCGTTGAAGTCCGTGAAGCCCTGGAGGTCGTTCGCGGTCTGGTTGATCTCCATCGTCACATAGCCGTTGGCGGTGATCCGCGGGGTGACGGTGAGAACGATGCCCACATCCTCGAAGGCGTAGGTGAAGGTCAGGTTGCCGTTCACATCCTCCCGCGAGCTGAGCACGTAGGGCACGCGCTGGCTGATGTTGATCTGCGCTTCGGCGTTGTTCGAAGTGAAGATGCGGGGAGTGGAGAGGACCTTGAACTTCTGGTCCGTCTTCAGCATGTTGATGAAGGCGGTGAGGTCGCCGCCGGTCAGCGTATACCGGAAGCCCTGCAGCGCCGGGTTGGCGTTTTGCAGATTGAACCGGGTGCCCGTCGTGTCGGTGCCCGCGTTTGAGGCGCCGAAGGGCTTGCTGTTGGCGAACTGCCATTCCACGCCGAACTTCGACGAGCTATCCAGGGTGGCCTCGACGATGATCGTCTCGATCATGACTTGCTCGGGGATCCGGTCGAGCTGGCCCAGGATGTTCTTGATCAGGTCCATATTCTCCGGCGAGGTGACCACGATCAGGCTGTTCGTGTTCTGGTCGGCAATCACCGAGACCTGGCCCGCCAGATCGCGCACCGGGATCAGCCGGCCTTGGGCATCGCGGCCGGTGGCCTGAGTCTGCCGGTTCTGTTGGCCGCCGCCGAAGAATTGGCCAAAGCCGCCGCCTTGGGCGACCGCGATATTGGTTTCGAGGTTGCCGAATTCGGCGTTCGGATCTTCGAGATCGAGGTTCATCGAATTCGGATCCGTGTTGTCGGCGCCGAGCCGCCCGCCGCCGCCGCCGAAGTTGTTTCCGCCGCCCAGAC
Source organism: uncultured Fimbriimonadaceae bacterium (assembly GCA_964405415.1). GTDB lineage: Bacteria > Armatimonadota > Fimbriimonadia > Fimbriimonadales > Fimbriimonadaceae > CAYONY01. Next base: position 11,647 of record CAYONY010000046.1, read on the forward strand.
CGTTCTGCCGGTTGTTTTGGTTGTTGCGGTTCTGCTGGCTGTTCGTGTTGCGCTGGCCCACTTGGCCAGTGCGCGAGTTCTGCCCGCCGTTTCGCGAGCCGAACGCCTGGTTGAGCAGGGTGCTCACCTGGTCGGCCCGAGCATTGTTCAGCGGGAAGACGAACGTATTCGCTTCGTAGGCGATCTCGATATCGAGCTCTTTGATGACCTGGTCGACGAGCTTGTGGTTGTCGTCGGTCGCGGTTACCACGAGCGCATTGCTTCGCGCATCGGTCACGACCGTGCCGAACGCGGCCTGGGCGCTGCCAAAGCGGAAGGCCTGCTGGAAGCGCTGCTCGATCGGCACGTTGTTCTGGCCCATGCCGCCCCGGCCTTTCGGCGCGTTCGAGGCGAGCACGTTCTGAATCGACGGGGCCACATCGGCGGCCATCGCGTATTGCAGCTTATAGACCTTGGGTTGAAGCGGCTGATCGGTTTCCTTGTCGATCTGCTTGATCAGGTTTTCGACGTTGCGCTGCTCGCCCCCAGGGGCGTTGACGATGACCGAGTTGCTGTAATCGTCCGAAGAGGCGCGGACCGAGGAGCCTTGCTGGCCGAATCGGCCGAACATCCCTGGGTTGAATCGGCCCTGGTTGCCGCCGCCGAAGCCGCCGAAGTTGTTGCCGCGGCCGCCTCCCCCCTGGCCCGGGCGTCCGCCGCCGCCAAAGGTGTTGCCGCCGCCAAAGTTCATTCCGCCGCCGAAGCCGCCGCCCATCAAACCCTGGAGCATCTGCTGCATCGGATCTTGGGCCATCGCGAAAACTTCGTTGATGACGCGGGCGACTTGGGTCGCATTCGCAAATTTGATCGGATAGACCTTGAGTTCGCCGCGGTTGCGCTCCATTTCGGTGCGCATCGCGTTGAAATCGATGTTCGGCATGCCGCCGGAATTGCCGCCGCCCTGGCCGCCGCGCCCGCCACGGCCCCGAACCACGAGCAGGTTGCCCTCGTGCTTCAAGTCGTAGCCTTTCAGGCTCAACACGGTCTGGAGAATCTGGAACGCCTCATCCAGCGAAACCGCCTTCGCGCTGGTCACCGTGATCGGGCCGGTCAGCGCCGGGTCCTTCACGATGTTCACGCCGGACGCCTTAGAAAAGAGGGCGATCACCGAATCGACATTCGCGTTACGAAAGTCGAGCTTGATCGTCGTCTTCGGGTTCAGCTTGAACTGCTTCCAGGGCTCGTTCGGGCCGGAGGCGCCGCCTCCGAAGTCGAATTGAGCCGAAGCAAGGGCGGTGAGGACCGCCATAGCGGCGACGAAGCTAGTTTTGATTCGCATCGCGTGTCTCCAATCCATTACGTTGGCCGTTTCGATCCGGCCTTATTGTAATCCCATTTCCAATCGGACCGGACAAAGCCGGGTTCAACGGTCGAAATCCACTGGCCAGCCGATCCGGCCCAGAGCCGATGGTCGCCTCGCCATTGTTCAGAGCCAGCTTGACCTTTCGGCCCGAGGGCCCGGCCAAAACCAGGCCCTGCGGAAGGATTTGCGAAATCTCGCACCGCTTCCACTTTTGGCCCTGGTTCACAAAATCGCTTTCCGCCGTTACGCGGTTTTCCAGCAGCGCTGTCGGCTTGCCGTCGATCTCCGCGGTCCCCGTATAAACCCAGTTCGGGTCGCCTCCCGCCAGCTCCGCCGGGACCGCATCCGGGGCCAGAGCCAACTGGCTCGCGGTCTGCGTTCGCGAAACCAAAGGCTGGAATTTCGAGGCGACACCCGCCAGGGCCGGCTCGAACTTGGGCGGTTCGTAATCTTCCGGCAAGAAGCCAAGCTTGTCTTTGCTGGCCGTCGCCCGCTTCACCACCGCTTTTTTGCCCTTTCCGGAGGTCGAATCCTCCGAAGTCAGGAACCAAGCGGCCACCGCGACCGCAAAGATCGCCGTAAACATGACGGGGCGGCTCATTTTGAACATTTAGGTTTTCTTGTCCTTGGTGTCGGCGCGAGGCTTGGCCTTCTCCAGAAAAGCCGTCACGCCGACGGTTGCGTTGACCAGATCGGAAGCTTCATCCGCCGAAGCCACTTGAACTAGATGTACGCTCAACCGGTGGGTGGGCGTTTCCAATTCCTTGACTACGCCCATCAACGCCGGAAAACGGCCTTCCAGGGTCAATACGTAGGAGAGCCGCGTGAGTTCACCGTCCTCCGCCGCCTTTTGAGGTCGAAACGCGCTCAATTTGAGCCCTTTCGACTTCGCGACCTTCGTTGCCAAATCCAGCGTCTGGGCGCTTACCGTATCGGCGGTACCGGACCATACGCGCGAAGCGACCTCCGCCTCGTATTTCGCGAGGTCTTCGCGAAGGGCTTTGGTTTGGTCCATCACCTCTTTTTCGTTGCGGAGCCGAGCTCGGATCGACTGCTGGACGGTGGGAACCGGAGCCAAGAGGTCATAGGCAAGCAAGCCCCCCATCGCAAGCACGGCGACCCCCATCAGGATGTTCCAAGGTCTCAACGCGACGTTCATTTCGAGGTGGACCTCCGCGCGCTCTTAGGATCGGCCAAGGGCAGGTTTCCGATCGCATGCAGGGAGATCGAGAACTGGCTGACTTGCGTGTCCTCGATGAGCGCATCGTTCGCAAAGGCCAGCTTGACTTCGCGGAAACGGTCTTGGGATGAAAGCGATTCCAGATAGGCGGCGACCGTGGTGCTCTGGGTGGAGACGCCGCGCACCAGCACCGGCTTGCCTCGCTCGAAGGTGATCCCGGTCAGCCAAACCGTGTTCGGGGCCAATCCGGTGATTTGGCCGATGACTTCCGAAGCGCTTTGGGCCGGCTCAAACGCCCGTTCGAGGGCCTGGGCTTTTTTGCCGATGCTCGAGACTTGGGATTGCACCGCGTCTCGCGCGCCCTTGAGCTTGCGAAGCGCCAGCTTGGCCCCTCCTTCCTTCTTGCGAACCGCCTCGGCTTTGTCCATCCGGTCCAGGATCACGACCGCGCCCAGGCCCACCGCTGCGACGGCGAGCAGTACCGCCAACCGTGCGCGCGTCGCCACGACCCGGCCCTCGCGCGCGGCGCGGGCTTCGGGCAGCGCCAGTTCGACGCCAAGCAAGGCCGATTCGCCGGCGGCCAGGAATTCGAGACTTGAGCGCTCGGAGGGCGTCGACGCGAAGGGCAGCGTGGCGCCGCCCGCCGCCACGACTGGCGAAGGCGGTAATCCCGACATGGCGAAGGTTCGCGCGATTTCGCCTTCGAGAGCCGAGGCGTCGGTTTCGGGTGGCAATACTCGGCTGTAGCGCAGCTCGCCATCGGCGACCAAGTCGATCGACCATCCATCGGGGGACTTTTCCACGATCGCGGCGTCGTTTTTGCCCAGCGAACGGGCCAATTGCATCGAGCCATAGGCGGCGGGCACGACTTCGCTCACCGCCACGCCGCGGGTTTTCATGTCTTCGTAAAGCGAGCGCACGACGCCGGCGCGGGCCGCCGCCACCACCGCCAAGCGTCCTTCGGCATTCACATCGTTCGTGAGCCGGAACGCGTAAACGAGATCATCCGCCGGAAGGGGCAGGTGTTGCGGAATCTGGATCCGCACGATTTGCTCGGCTTCCGAGCCGCTCACATTGGGAATGCGGATCGAACGGACGAAGGTGTTGCGCCGCGAAAGGGCTGCCCGAACGCCGGACCAGCCGGCGGGTACGCCTTCCACCAGCCCTTGGCCGGGCGAGAAGGCGCGCACGGCCCCGGGGGCCCATTCCACCGCGGGAAGTGCGAGAGGCCGTCGGCTCATCGGCTCTCCCAGACGACAACGTCGGCCGTGGTTTCGGCGCTCCAGCGCCAGCGTGTGCTCATATCGTAAAAGGGGGGTTGGACGCGTTTCACGACCACCGGCCCCGCGTCGCCAAGGGTGACCAAAGCTTGAATGGACTGCATCGAGCGGCCGGCATAGCCGATGACCCGAACTAGGTACATCTGAGAGTGAGTGGTGACGAGGTGGGCCATCTGTTGAAGAACCGTGGTATCGACGCCAGGAACCGTCGTCAGTTCACCGAGAGTTTGATAACCGACGTTTTGGCGCGATGAAATCGCTTCGGCGATGTCTTGCGAAATGCCGGGAAGCGTGGCCAGAACCGCATTGGGTGCGGTGTTGATGTTCACCCGGCCGGTGGCGACCTGGGCGCCACCCACCACGAAGTTATCGAGGATGGTTGCCGCGACGTTGAGCGGCATCGGTACGGAAAAGACCTGGCCCAGATTGACGAACGTCCCCCCGTTGTTCCGTCGATTGATGATGGCTTGGGCGGTGGCTTGGGGCACGCCGCGCTGCACGATCTGCTGCAGTTGGGCGTTGTTGATGTTGAGCTTGGTTTGGCCGCCGGCGGCCGCCTCAGGAGCTTGCGACTCCACGGTGGCCAGATCGTAAAGCGAAAGCTGCTCGTCTTCGTTGCCGGGAATGTAGTTCGGGTTTGGCCGTTCCTCGGTGGGGGGCTCGTACAGGGTCGTCATGTCGAAACCCTTTACCAAGAGCAGCTCGTCGAAGCTAAGCAGGGCTTTCATGGCCGCGATGTACGGGCTGGGGAGCTGGGTGTAGTACTCGTCTTTGGCCCCTTCTTGACGTGGGGCGACGCCGGCCTCGCGCCAGTCGAGCAGCGAATCGATTTGCTCGGTCGTCAGGGGAAGCCGGAAGAGCTGCTCCTGGCTCGCCGTGTTCAGATTCACAAACGAGCCGGCATCGAGAACTTGAAAACGGAACGAATCGTTGCCGACCAGAAAACGCTCAGCGCCGCCTTGGCCGAGCGTCGCCCAGGGGTCGGTGAGCAGGGCCGGCCGGGTCGTATCCTGGGTGGCCATTTCGGCCAGCGCGCGGGCCAGCCCCGATTCGGCCATGCGACGGGCGCGGACTGCTTCGATCCGCCTGGCGACGCCCTGCGCCGAAATCCGCTGGGATGCGGCAAAGCTTGCGACGATGGCCGTCATCGCGGTCAAAACCAAAAGCGTAAACACGAGCGAGACCCCGCGTTGTTTTCGGTTTTGAAACGCCGATCGAGATCGCATCAGACGCCTCTCTGAGCAGCTCGGAAGCAAGCTTCCTCGCTCAAAAAGCGCGAAGCAAGCTTCGCGCACTCCATAAGTTCTCATCCCCCGTCCCCTCCCACGCCGAGCGGATTTTCAGGGGTCACATCGCTCAGCGGGAGCCGCACGACAAGGACGCGAGGCGTTTCTTCTTCGCCTTCAAAGGCGTAGGTCACCCGGACGGCGGCGGGCAGCCGGCGGGCGCCCTGCGTCTGCGTGTCCCACTCGTAGGTCCACGCCTCGCCGTTCCAGAATTCGAACGTCATGCTGACGACGCGCGCCTCGAGCACCGATTCGAATCCGCCCTGATAGGGGTCGCCGTCGCTGGGACGCTGCTCACGTACAAACAGACCGACCCGGTCGCCCGCCTCGCCGACCGGAAAAGTCGAAATCTGGATCTCCGCCGCCCCGCCTTGGGGCCCGAAGATCTCGTTTCGCGTTTCGAAATCTTCCTGGCTGGCCGCAAAGGAGGAGTTGGGCGGCATGCCGAGGACGGTAAAGACGAGGGTATCCGCCCCAACCGAAGCTCCCGGCGCCGGTTCCGAGCCGCCGCCGACTCCGGCGATGAAATACGTGGATGGATCCTGTTCGTCGGTGGAGATATAGGCCGAGCGAATGAGGCGAGCCAGCCGATCTTCAAAGCGCTGGCGGCTCAAATGCTCCTCCCGAGCGGGGATGACGCGAAGCTGATAGTCGAGCCCGGCCGAAAACGCCCGGACCGCGCCGATCACGACGAGCGCGCTCATCGTGATGACCACGAGAAGCTCGATAAGCGAAACGCCTCGACGCCGAAGGGAGGTGCGGCGCCTCATGGCCCGGCGCCTCCGGTCTGGGGTGGAACGTAAACAAGCTGGTTGGCCTGCAACCCGTTGTCGTCGCGCACGTTGCTTCGGGTCACCGTGACCGAAAGGACCTCGAGGTTTTCCACGCCGGAGGGTTCAAGGGTCGCCGTCCAATCGTAACGCGTCTCATTGCGATCTTGAAAGTCGCCTTCGGTCACGTATTGCCACTCGCCGGTGGCAAGCAGCTCCTGGAGCTTTTCATCGGCCAGCCGCTGCATGAATTCGCTGTCGCGCAAACCGCCATCGACGCGGGTCATCCCGCCAAGTGCCGACATCGCCGCCACGATCCCCACCGCAAGCAGCGCGATCGACGCGAGCGCCTCGACCATCGTGAAGCCACGGGAACGCCGATTCTTGAACATATGCCG
>CAYONY010000047.1:0-17429 GCA_964405415.1 uncultured Fimbriimonadaceae bacterium
GCCGAGCATCGCGGCTTCGGCTTCGATGCCCCCGACCCCCCAGCCCAGCACGCCTAGGCCGTTGATCATGGTCGTATGGGAATCGGTGCCGACGAGCGTATCGGGAAAGGCGACGTTCTGGCCATCCACCATCACGACGCGGGCCAGAAACTCAAGGTTGACCTGGTGGACGATGCCGGTGTCGGGCGGCACCACCTTGAAATTCTGCAGAGCTTGCTGGCCCCATTTGAGGAACTCGTAGCGCTCTTGATTGCGCTCGAACTCAAGGTCGCTGTTGATCAAGATCGCGGCCTCGCTGCCATAAGCGTCCACTTGAACCGAGTGGTCGATCACCAATTCGACGGGGGCGAGCGGATTGATCCGATTCGGATCGCCGCCCAGGGAAGCCATCGCATCGCGCATCGCGGCAAGATCGACGACGCAGGGTACGCCGGTGAAGTCTTGTAGCAAAGTTCGCGCCGGAGTAAACGCGATCTCAATGCTTGGCTCGGCTTGGGGATCCCATTCGGCGAGAGCCTCGATGTGGGAACGATCGACCGAGCCCTGCCCTTCAAAGCGAAGCAGATTCTCGAGCAGGATGCGTAGGCTGAACGGCAAGCGGCGAACGTTCTTCCCGGCCTTTTCCAACGCGTCGAGACGATAAAGGGTGTACTCGCGGCCCCCGTGTTGCCAAATCTGCTTCGCGCCAAAGCTGTCCATGCCGTTCCCATCACCTCCCAAGCGGCCGCCTCGGCGGCATCGAAGAGGGGATGACGGCGAGGGGTCTGTAGAAGGGGTTATACCTGGCAGGCCATGCGAATCCGAGCCGGGGCGCTTTTGCTCCCCGGCCCGGATCGATTCTCATCCCTAGCTAGGGCTGCAACTCCCACACGCCGCGATCGATGAAGTCGGTCTGCTTCTTCGTGGGCGGACGGGTGATGCTCATGTCGAACTTGAGCCGGACGATCATCTCCCGCGTGGTCGGATCGATGAACCGGTTCGGGTTCGTGGTGATATCCACCTGCATCGTTCCATCGGTCAACGGGTTTGGCGAGGAGCCGACCTCCTCGAAGAGTCCGGTCGTGAAATTCTTCATCAGGATATGGCGCACCCGGATGTCGATGCTCGCCGAGCTTTCCAAGATGAAGCTGAGCCGGCTAACCGAAGCAAACGGCGAGACGGCATGCTCTTCGATCAAGTTCGTGTACTGCAAGAGCGGGTTCACGTTGATGATCAGGCGGCTGTTATCGCTGTTGAAGAGCTTGGAGAGTCCGGGCGACCGATCGGTGCCCTGAAGCACCGTGTACGCGTCGGGCAGGACGATTTGAGGCTGCGTGTTGTTGATGGTGAACGTTCGAGCCGCGGTCGTTCCGCCGCCGGGAGCCGGGGTCCGCACCGCCACATCCGCCGTACCGGGGCTCGCGATATTCGCGGCCGGCACATCGGCGGTGAGCTGGGTGGCGTTTTGGAAGGTGGTCACCAATTCGGCGCCGTTCCAAAGCACTTTCGACGTGGGAACGAAGTTCGTTCCGTTCGCGGTGATGGTGAAGCCAGGGCCGCCCGCGTTGGCGTTGTCCGGCGAGATCGAATCGAGCGTCGGCACCGGATTAACCACGGTGAACGCGCCATTAAGCGTGCTCGCTTGGAGATCCGGATTGGTGATCGTCAGGTTGCGCGCGCCGGTCGCCGCATTGCCGGCGATCGAGAGATTCACCACGATCGACGTCGGATTGGTGAAGGTGACGCTGTTGACGGTGACCCCGGTTCCGCTTACCGACGCGGCGATCCGTCGCGGGAATCCCGCCCCCGGATCGAAAAAGCCTGACCCCGCGCTGCTGGTCCCGGTTACGGTGACGTTAACATTGCTCGTGCCCAACACGAGGTTGGGTTGGGAGACGCTCGAGACGGTGGCGGGAGGCGGCGCTTTGAGCTCGATCGCCCGCACGCCCCACGTGTCCGCGGCGCTGCAGTACTCTTGGAACGTCCAAGCCGTCATGCCGTCGGAGGGGTCGATGCACGTTTGCGAGTAGTCGCCCCATCGCTGGAGGCCGGTCTGCACGTTGTAGTTGAACGTCGTGGTTACGATCGTTTGCGGCGCCTGCATCGTGCCGAGGGCATCGCTCGAAAAGCGCTGGGCCATGGCGATTTCGGCCCGCTGAGCGAGCCCGGCCGTGCTGCAGCCGAGCATGGCGTGGCCCTGCATGTTCATCGCCAAGCTGGGAATCCAGAAGGACGAGGGATTAGCCCCGGCGGCCGAGAAGACGGTGCCCGACTGGGTGATCACCGGCGTGGTGGCCAAGCTGGAGATTTGATACCATCGGCTGCCGTTGCGGTTGCCCGCGCCGTTGGCGGCTCCGGTGGCATCCACCTCGATGTTGTGGGCCGTCCACAGCGTTCGCGTGCCGGTGAGCTTGTTGAAATACATCTTGGCCTGGAAGAGCCGGTCGTCCAAAGCGTCGAGCGGGCCGGTGCTCCCCAAAGTCGAGACCGCCATCGGGAAGTTGGTCGTTGGCGTGTTGATCAAGATATCGCCGGAAATCGTGGGCGTCCCCCCGGGGGTGCCGATGCGGCGGACCACGAGGCGGCTGAAGAAGGCGGCATCGACCCCGATGAAATAGCCTTCGGTGGCGGCGGCATCGTCGTTGTCGACGCCGCGCGGCGCGACGGGGCCGCTGGCGCCACTGGGCGGCACGATATCGCGGAAGGGGGTGACCACAATCGGACCGGCGCCCTGCACCGAAGACTTGCGGATGACGAAGACGGAGGCCCCCTGGAAGTTCCCGCCAGCGGTGAACATGTTGCCGCCGACGTACAGCGCGTTATTGTCAACGCCCAGTGAGAGGTAGTCCACCCACTCGCCGGTGTTGCTGTTGGGCTGGGTGCCGACGAGGTCCTGCTGGAATTGGAAAAAGGTGAAGCTGGCGGCGCCGGTCAGGGTTGCGCCACTGCTGACGGCAAGCAAAACGCGATTTGGCGAGGTGAAGGTGATCGCGGTGACGTACCACTTGTTGGTGAGCCGGTCGAACCGGACCTGAGGGTCGCCACAGGTGTTGCCGCCGTTAACCGAACTGAAAAAGACATCGAGGTCGGCATTGAGGGTGCCTATGACGCCGGTTTTATCGAAGGCGCGGATACGGCCGTTCGCGAGCACCACAACCTGGGTGGGGCTGACGTCGCCCACCGAATCGGGCGGGACGGAGCCGGAGGAGTTGAGGTCGATGCCCAAAAAGCTCGTGCCCACGGCATAGGGGCCAGGTGCGCCGCCGCGCAACGCCAAAGGCAGAATCGAGTTGGGGTTCTGGCGGGCAGGAGGAATCTGGGAGACCCGGGACGAGCCGCCCGGACGATCGCGCAGATGCTCGCGATCATAGTCTTCCCGTTCGGGACGGATCGGCTCTTGCTCCACAAACCGGATCGCATGGCCCAGATCGGCCGGATAGCGCGACCATTCGCGAAGCATGATGTCGGCCACCGTCTCGCGGATGCCCATCGGGCCCTCGGTGGGGACGCCCACCTCAGGCTTTTGGGCCAAGCCAACCGAAACACCCACGGAAAAAAGCACGGCCAGCGCCGCCGATGCGCGGAGAAAAACCTTCATTGTTCTGATCCCTTCAAACCCCCGGCCCGGACGGCAAACTCGCCCGAGGCCGATGAAACCCTATAGTACGACACGCATCGGGAAAATCGGCCTGCTAACTTTGTCAGGAGTGGGCGGCCCCGGCGACGCGGTGACAAAAGTTTGCGACGATCGTCATGCCCGATTCGGTGAGGACCGACTCCGGATGGAACTGCACGCCTTCGATTGGGAGGGTCCGGTGGCGCAACCCCATGATCTCGCCATCGTCCTCAGCAAACGCGGAGACTTCGAACTCGTCGGGAAGGGTGTCGCGGGAGACGACCAGCGAGTGGTACCGGATTGCGGAAAAGGGGTTGGGCATGTCGGCAAACAGGCCTTTGCCGTCGTGGCGGACTCTTGAGGCCTTGCCGTGCATGATCTTTCGGGCGCGTTTTACTTCGGCGCCCGATTGATGGCCCATCGCTTGGAGGCCCAAACAGACGCCGAAGATTGGGATCCCCTGAAGGGGCGCCGTTTCGCCACCGAGAGCGCCGGCCAGCACGCTCAGGCAGATGCCTGATTCGCGGGGCGTGCAAGGGCCGGGCGAGAGCATGATCCCGTCGGGCTGGAGCGCCAAGATGCCGTCGAGGTCGATTTGGTCATTGCGTCGCACCACCACTGCGGCGCCGCATTGCCCCAGGTACTGGACCAGGTTGTAGGTGAAGCTGTCGTAGTTGTCGATGACGAGGATCATGGGAACGCCGGGTGACAGAGTGAGGATGGGAGGATGTGATGATGTGACGCGAGAGAGAACGGCATGATCAGGATACACGACAGGGTTTTGGGCTCGGCTCCTTTCACACCCTCACATCACCCATCATCACATCGTCATCCCCTAAACGAAGAAGCCCGCTCCCGGCCTTACGGCCGAGAGCGGGCGGGAGGGACATTGGGGACGGTTTGGAGCCGTGCCCTTAGTTCCCCTTACCGGTCGCGCGCGATTCCATCGGCGCTTTGGCGTCTTCGCCGCCGCTGCGACGAGGATCGGCCGCGGAGCCTCGGTTCGTCTCGCTGACCTCTTTCGCGGTCAAGAAGAACACGATCTCGCTGCGCGTCTTGCTCTGGTCATTGCGCTTGAACAGCCAGCCGAGAAGCGGGATGTCCTTCAGGAAAGGAATGCCGCCCACGGTTCGCCGATCGACTTCCTGGATCAGGCCGCCGATGGCGAGCGTCTCGCCGCTCTTGATGTTGACCACGCTGTTGGTGCTTCGAAGGCTGGTCTGAGGCAGGTTTCCACCGCCGGGGACCGCTGTGAAGCCCTTGAGCAGGCTCAACTCCGGATTCAGGTCGAGCGTGATGTTTCCGCCCGAACCGACACGCGGGGTGACCACGAACCGCACGCCGACGTTGACCTGGCCGGTCGTGATCGTAGTGCCGTTCTGGCTCGACTGGATCGACTCGATGTAGCGGATCTCGTCGCCGATGAAGATCGACGTCGCACGCCCCTCCGAGGCGATGATGTTCGGCCGCGCAAGGAGCTTGACCGTTCCCGCGAGCGAATCGAGGGTGGCCAAGACGCTGCCCGAGCTGGACTTGTGCTGCCAGCCCTGGTCGCCGGGGAGGCTGCTCGCCGGGTTGCCGGTCGAGATGTTGCCCGACTGGCCGGCGGTGCCGCCGACGCCCTGGTTGATGCGGATCGCGCGAACGATGCCGTCACCCAGGAAGCTCCAGTCGAGACCGACTTTGAGCGCGTCCTCTTTCGTGAGCTCCATGACGCGGAGCTCAAGGGCCACCTGGCGCGGAGGCAGGTCGAACATGCCCAGATACTCGCGAGCCTGGTTGATCTGGCTGCGGGTACCGCGGACCAGAAGCTTCATCGGCTCGCTGCCCAGGTTCTTGGTCAGGCTGTAGCCATTGTCCTGGCTGCTGCTGCTGCCGCCGCCGCTGCCCGAGCCGCTGCCCGAGCCGGACGCGTTGGTGGAGGCCGAAGAGCCAAGGTTGGCCTGGCTGCCGCTGGCGTTTTGGCCGCTGGCGACGGTGCTGGTGCTGCCGCCGCCGGAACCGGTGCCGGATCCGGAGCTGCTGCCGCTATCGGCGCCGGAGCCCTGGGAAACGGAACGCACGCCTTTGGGCATCGGGCTCACCGGCGCCGGGAGCACCGTGGCGCGAAGGCCTTGGACGCGGTTCTGAAGCTCAATCGCCGCCTCGAGAGGCTCGACGTACTTCAGTTCGAAGACTTCGTAGGCCCGAACCTGGTCCTCTTGGGTTTCCGGGTAGTCGACGCCCATCGATTTGCAGAGGCCCTCATCGATGCCGCGGGCGAAGAGCTCGACGCTCGTCATCGAATCCACCGGACCCGAGATCACGAGCAGCCGCAGGGGCTCTTCGGATTGGGTCTGTCCGGTATCGGACTCCTGAATGTTGTAGAGCTCCCGCTTCGGGTCACGATCGACGACGCGGCGAACCGCATTGGCGACCTCGGCGATGCGCGAGCTATAGATCGGAATGACGCGGGTCGCAATGTCTTTGCCAATCACAACCTTGCTGGCGTCGGCGATACGGGTATCGACTTCGCGAACGACCTTCTCAACATCGTTGAGGCGGCCCGGGAATCCGATCAGCACAAGATACATGTCCTTCGGACGTGCATTCAGCGCCGGGCCCGTGTCGGCCTTGGAGTTGATGTCGGTTTTCTGGACATCGCCACCGCCGGAGACGCTGCTGCCCGATTTGCCATCGTTCTTCGAACCCTGGGCGTTCACCTCGGAGCTCTTGGTTTCGATCTTGAGGGCTTCGGTCGGAAGCAGGATCTCGTAGCGGCCCTTTTCGCTTTCTTGAGGGACCGCTTTGAGCACGGTCGCCTTGATCTGAGCGCCTTCGCCGCTGGCCAGCGAAATGATGCGGGTCTCGCTCACTTCATCCGGCTTGTTGTAGATGTGGCTCATCGCCTTGGCGAAGCGCTCGCTGGTGGTCACCACAAAGGTGTTGCCGACCAGGGCATAGCGCACGCCGGCCAGAGCGGTCACGAAATCGAGCGCTTGCTGGACATTGACGTCGTTGAGCGCGACCGTGAACTTGCCGTTGACTTCGGGGGCGGTGACGATGTTAACGTCCGCCTGAAGCGCCAGCGCCTTCAGAATCTGCACGATGTCGGCCTGTTCGAAGGTCAGCGAGACCTTCCGCTCAAAGGGGCTGACCCCTCGAGTGGGCGGAAGCGCGTTGACCGGCGAAGCCGCCATCTTTTCGATGATCTGGTTCATCGGCATCGGCTTATTGAGCGGCGGCACCGAATCCGGAAAGGCCTGCGCCTTGGCCTTGAGCGCGCTGAAGCGCTCCGCCGTCTCGTCCTGCCCAAAGGCGACGAACCAGCCCTGGCCCTCGCTCGCGAACATCTCGGGCTTGAAGTCCGAGCTGGAGCGGAAGCTCACGACCACCCGCGATTTGGGCGGGTTCGACCGGTACTTCGCCCACGAGATGGAGCGAATGCCGGCTTCGTTCACCCGCTTCGAAGCCGATCGGCCGGCGAAGGCCGCGTCGAATTCGAGCGTGTAGGCACGATGGTTGCTGGACCAGGTCGCTTTCGGCTTGCCCAGATCCGATCCTTGGATCTCGAGCTCGATGCCGGGTCCGACCTTCTTCCAGTGCACGCCGGTGAGCTTGCTCTGTCCGAAGACCGAGCTGGCTGCCACCGCCGCGCTGACTACAAGAATGAGCCGCATGGCTTTATTTGACATTGGGGGTCCCTCCCACGTTGAACGTCAGTGTCTTGCCTTTGTGCTTCACGACCACGCGGCCGCGATCCACCGAGACAAGCTGGCTGCCCTCCCCAGGAGAGCCGCCAAGTCGAACAAGTTGTTGATTGCCGGCGGGATCGGTAAAGATCGCCGCGGGCTTCGCGCCATCGATGACGCCGGTCACTGTGTAGCGAAAGGCATCCGGATCCACGGTCGGGGTCACCGAGGTGCCGCCATTTCCGCCATTTCCGTTTCCGCCGCCCACGTTCGGGATCAGAGGCCCGTTGGGGTCGCCTCGCCACGGGGGCGGGTTGCCTTCGAAACCGGTCGGTATGCTTCCCAGTCCGCCCCGATTGGGCCGGCGTCCGGGGTTCACCACGGTCGGTTCCTTCTGCGTCGGCTGCGGGCTCGAATCCGGCAGCTGCTCAAGCGGGCCGGGAACGAACGGGTCGCGCTGGGGCCCGGTGCCGATCTTCAATATCTGCGCCATGGCGTCCGGCACTTCGGTTCCGGTTCCCGTGCCGTCCTCGACCGGTTTCACCTCACGCTTGGCGGTGGCCTGAGGCTTGGCCTCGCCTCCCGACATCTGCGTGAACTGGAACGCGCCAACGGCCAGCACGACCACGCCAAGCGCGATCACGATCATCAGCTTCTTTTTGTCGTTCATGATTCTTGACCCCCGATCGGGATGGATTTCGCCGGGGATTGAGGCTTGGTCTTGGGCGCCTCGGCCGTCGTCGCCGACGCCGACTTGGCGCCCGCGCCAAGCTTGTCGGCAGGCAGCTCGATCTTTTCACCGGCCGCCGGCGAGAAGAGATAAGCGCGAAGCTCGATTGTCACATCCAGCTTCTTGAGAGCGGCCTCCGCGGGATCGGTTTTCGGCTGCAGGCTCACCGAGCGCACGCCGACGATCTTCGGAAACTTCTGAAGGGCGGTGACGAATTGCTGGACCGACTTAAAATCGCCGCGGCCCTTGACCTCGATGGCGATCTCTTCGTAAGCCTGTTTCTTCTTCTTTTTGTCCTTCGCATCTTGCTTCGGGATCGGCCGGACGCCCAAAACCTCGATCTGGTTCGTCTTGCCGAACTGCTCGAGCTCTTTGAGCATCGTCGGAACGTAGGCAAAAGCAGGCACGCTCTTTTCGAGGTGGTCCAGATCGGTTCTCGATTTGGTGAGCTCTTCGCCCGTCTTGTCGAGCTCAGCCTGGATCTCTTTCGGATCGCGCGAGGACTTTTTCAGTTCGGCGACCTTGTCCCACTTCTCGCTCAGCTCTTGATACTGAAGGAAGGTTCCTCCGGCCCCGGCGGCAAGCGCTACCGCGGCCAGGATGAGGAACAGTTGAGGGGCACGACTTCGTTTCATGAGCTAGTTGGCCTCCTTTTGCTCGTCCTTGGGCTTCGCTTCGGCGGTGCCGGCGATGTCCGCTTGAACGTCGAACTCGATGCCTTTGCCATTGGCCACGATCTTTTCGGCCGTATAGCGAAGGTTCACGTTCTCCAACTCTTTGCAGGCTTGGAGGCGAAGAATGAACTCGCCGACCAGCTCCTGCCGGGCGCTCAGACCCTGGAAGCTCGCTTGCAGCGGCTTGGCCGGGTCGGTGCCCGAAGATCGCAAGGCGGTCAGCCAGGATCCGGGCGGCGTCTGCTTGGAGAGGTGGTCGAGAATCGTGGCCCACCGCTGGCTCATGACCTGGGCATTGCTCAGGGTCTGCAGGCGCGGCCCCAGATCGGCCAATTGGCGTTGGTTCTCTTCGATCTCGCCCAAAATCGCCTTATGCTTGTCGCTGTCGTGCTTGAGCTGGGCGATTTGGGCGTCCAGACTCTCGCCTTCGTACATGCAGAAGCCGGTGGCGCCCACCGCAACGCTCGTTGCGGCGACAAAGCAAACCAACGAAACCTTGGCGCGCTTCCGCTCTCGCTTGGCGGCCAGGACGTGTTCTTGGATTAGGTTAATAAACGGCATTTCCCGGACTCCTCGTTAAGCGGCCCTCGCCTTTTCGACCTTCACATGCGATCGCATGGCGAGCCCGCAGGCAACGGCGAGTTCCAGTCCATCGCCCATTTCGGAACCCCCCGTCCAGCTGAACCGCGGGTTCTGGAAGATCCCCACGGCCTGGCACGGTAGGCCCAATTTGTGAGCGATGTACTCGGCAAGCCCTTTGAGCATCGCGCCGCCGCCGGTGAGGAACAAACGCTCCACCGACTTGGCCTGATGTCCTTCGGACTGCTGGGACTGGAAATAGTTGAGCGATCGTCGGATTTCTCGAACGAGATCGTCGACGTGCGGCTGGATCACGCGCAGCGGCGGATTCTCCTTGGGCTTTTCGTCTTCGATCAGCTCGGAGACATCGAGCTGGGCTTTGCCCGCCTCGGCATCTTCATCCGAAAGCTTGAAGTAGCTCTTGAGCGCTTCGGTCAGCATTTGGGCGCCATGCGGGATCGTTCGGGTCATCGTGAAGACGCCGCATTGAATCACGCTCATGCGCGTATTCGAGGCGCCGATATCGATCAGCGAGAACGTCTGGTTGAGGATGTCGGCTTCCGGATCGGCTTCGATGAGCGCCCGGTAGGCGGCAAACGGCTCGACGTCGACGCTGTCCACTTCGAGGCCGGCCGCCGAGCACGCGGCGATACGACCCTCGACGATCTCTTTCGGGGCGGCCACCATCAGAACGTCCATCTGGCCGTCCTCGGCTTTGCCGACGATTTCGAATTCGATATAGCTGTCCTCGGTCGAGCTCGGCACATAGCGGCCGGCTTCGTACTTGATCGAGCGCCGCAGCGTGGCTTCCGCCATCGCCGGGATGCGCACGACACGGACCACCACCGTTCCGCCGGAGACCGCGATGTGGGCCGAAGAAGGGCTGAAGTGGCCGTCGCGAAGCATCTGCTTGAGCGCGACCGCGACCGATTCCACATCCACCACGACGCCGTCTTTGATGGCGCCGGGAGGGGTGGGACCCTCGGCATACTTTGCGATCTTCCAGCCGCCGGGGTGTCGATCGATCTGGACGGCCCGCATCGTGCGGTGGCCCAGATCGAGCCCGACGGAGGTTTTCTTACCAAATGGATTAAGCGGCATCGGACACCTCACCATCGCGGAAGGACTGGAGCATCACCCACTCGTCCATCCCGCTCTTCGGGAATCGCCAGCGGCCCTCGAGCTGCAGGGCGGGAATCTTGCCTTCCGCAGCCAATTGCTCGAGCGTCGTTGCCGGAATCCTCAAATAGTGCGCGGCCTCGCGCAACGTCAACATCGAGTGCTGGGTCGCGACCAGGGCGCGGAACAAGCAGCTGAGCTGCTCGGGCGAAAGGAAAATCTCGAAGCGGACCAAGTTCCCCGCGGCCATGTCGGCCGGCACCTCGGGCATCGGCACGGGCTCGCCCGACATGCTGTCCGAAGCCATGAAGTGGCTCGCATCCTCGGCATGGCCCTGGATGGTGAGCTTTCCGGTCTCGCTGGACCAGGCTTCGGCCGGAGCGGGCGCGGGTGCGGCCTCCGGCTTGGGTTCGGCGGCCTTCTTTTCCGCTTTTGCCTTTTTGGGGGGATCGAACGTTTTGACTTCGAACGCGGGCATCGGCTCGGGCGCAGACGCCGTCGGCTCGACGGGAGGGGTCTCCGGGGCCACGTTCTGAGGTTCGGGGCTTTCTTTCATGGGTTGGTCCTCACTACTCTGTCGAAGAGCCGCCTGTCGAATGGCATCGGCCAGGTTCATGCTGCACGCTCCTTGCCGGTCTGTTCGTTCACGATGCCGTGCATCAAGAAGCCGTCGATCGTCTTGGCCTTTTGAGCCATTCCGACCAACAGCGCGTTGTCGGCCACTTGAACGATAAGTCGAGGCCGCCCATTGGTGTGGCGGTGCATCTCGTAAATCGCGTCGGGCGTAAACAGGCTGTGTTCGCCGGTGTAGCCGGCGACGCGCAGCCGATGGAAAACCATCTCGCCGCATTCGGTGACATCGAGCGGCTGCAGCGTATGGCGAATCGCCAGGCGCTGCTCCAGCGCGGGCACCTTGGCGAGTTTGGCCTTCATTTCCAATTGGCCCAAAAGAATCAAACTGATCAGGAACTGGTCGTTCATCTGACAGTTCAAAAGCAGCCGCAACTCTTCCAGCGTTTGCGACGAGCGCACCAGGTGGGCTTCGTCGATCAGCAGCACAACCTTTTGGCCGCGCTCGTAATGGCTCACGAGCGCCTTGTGCAATTCCTGAACGAGGAATTGGCGGTTGCGCGACTGGCAGTCGATCCCGAGCTGAGCGAGGGTCTCCTGCAGCATCTGCGTCGGCGTCAAGATCGGGTTGACGATCAGGACGACGCGGGTCTGCACGGGATCCAGCAGCTCGAGGAGCTTGCGGCTCACAGTGGTCTTGCCCAACCCGATGTCTCCTGCGAGCATCGCGGCCCCTTTGTTGCGCATGATCGCGTAGTGCAGCATCATCAGCGCATCTTCGTGGCTCCGGCTCAAATAGAGAAAGCGCGGATCGGGCGTCAACGAAAAGGGCGGTTCAGTTAGTCCCCAATAAGCTTCGTACATCGGTTGGTCTCCACGGACTTGGTACCAGTAGGAATATCGGGCCGGCGTTGGCAAAACTTCAGCCTGGGGTTGAGGAAGAAAAACCCGCTTCTTGGCGAGGCTCGGCCGTTGGCTCGACAAACGCGTCCGTGGCGAGATCGATCGATACGTCCTCGGTCCGGCCGTTTTGGCCGGAGGGGCGATTCGGGTTCTATTCGAACCTATCGGCTTCCTTGCGTATGGCCCCGCCGCCCTGAGGCAAGACCCGTCCGTAGGCATCCGAAAGGGAGTCTTCCGCCATGCCAAATGGAATCGGACCGGTAAATCCACGGTGATCGGTTTTTGAACTCGGAGCCCGGGTTCGGAGCGGGAAATTTCTTACGGATTTCTTATGCGCCACGAGGCGAATCGCGTGAGTTTTTGGCGGAGGGTCGGAGGGTCGGAGGGTCGGAGGGTCGGAGGGTCGGAGGGTCAGAGGGTCGGAGGGTCAGAGGGGCGGAGGGTCGGAGGGTCGGAGGGTCGGAGGGTCAGAGGGGCGGAGGGGGAGGGTCGGTCGCGCGGAGGGGCGGAAGCGCGGAGGGGCAGAGGGGCGGAGGGTCGGAGGGGCGGTGGGTCGGAGGGTCTGAGGGTCGCGGGTCGAGGGTCGGAGGGTCGGAGGGTCAGAAGCGCAGAGGGGCGGAAGGTCGGAGGGTCAGAGGGGCGGAGGGTCGGAAGGGCGTGCCTCACGCATCTCGCGACTCGCCCCCGCAGGTAAAGTCCCGGTCATGCCCGAGGAGACCTTGACCTAC
Source organism: uncultured Fimbriimonadaceae bacterium (assembly GCA_964405415.1). GTDB lineage: Bacteria > Armatimonadota > Fimbriimonadia > Fimbriimonadales > Fimbriimonadaceae > CAYONY01. The sequence continues at coordinate 12,570 of CAYONY010000047.1, forward strand.
CGCGCCGCCGGCGTGGACATCGACGAGGCGCAGCGCGCGCTTCGGGGCGTCGTCGATCGCATCCGGGCAACGCAGACGGAGAACGTTATTGGCGGGATCGGAGGCTTCGGCGGGCTTTACCGGGCGCTTTTTCCGGGGATGCAGCAGCCGGTGCTGGTCGCCAGCATCGATGGGGTCGGCACCAAGACGAAGGTGGCGGCGATGGCAGGGCGGTTCGGCGGGCTGGGGCACGATATCGTGAACCATTGCGTCAACGACATCCTTTGCCAAGGCGCGCGGCCCCTGTTCTTTCTAGACTATTACGGGACGTCGCGGCTGTCGGGGCTAGTCTTTGAGGAGGTCGTGGGCGGAATCGCCGAAGCCTGCCAAGAAGTCGGGATGGCGCTGTTGGGCGGGGAAACCGCGGAGATGCCAGGGGTCTATGTGGATGACGAGATTGACATCGTGGGCTCGATCGTCGGCGTCGTCGAAATGGAGCGGCGGCTGCCGCGGATGAAATCCAAACCGGGCGACGCGCTGGTGGGGATCGCCAGCGATGGACTCCATTCGAATGGGTTTTCGCTTGCCCGGCGGGCGCTTTTTGAGGTGGGCGGGCTGTCGGTCCGCGATGCAGTGCCGACGTTGGCCACGACGATTGGGGAAGAGCTGCTTCGGCCGCATCGGTGCTATTTCAAGTCGGTGTTTCCCTTGGTGGAGGAATCGGCTGGTATTTTTGCGATCGCCCATATCACGGGAGGCGGCCTTCACGACAATGTCATTCGGGTGCTTCCCGCCGATACGCAGGCGGTGATCGAACGACGGGCTTGGACACCACTCCCGATTTTCCAGCTCATTCAGGAGTCGGGGCAGATCCCCGATCCGGAGATGTTCCGCACCTTTAACATGGGGATCGGGATGGTGCTGGTGGTGGATCGCGATGCGGCGGCGGCGGTGGTGCAGCGGTTGAACCAGGCGGGCGAGGCGGCGGCGGTCATCGGCCATACGCAAAACGGCTCGCAAGACGTGCAGATCATCTGACGTAACACGCAATTGTCCGAAACACGCTTGCGTTTGACGGCAATGCCTCCTATAATAGTAGACATAGATGCACTATTTTCTCTATGTCCGCTTGCCCGGTTTTTACGTTCGGGAGTGGGCGCGCAACGATCCCTCACGGGCGGATGAAGCGATGGCCGTATACCGCGACAAACGGGTTATCGACGCCAACGCTCCGGCGCACGCCTCTGGGGTCCGCGCCGGTATGGGTCTCGACGAGGCGAAGGTGCTGCTTCAGGGGGCGGGATTAATCCGGTGGGAGGAAGAGCCGTATCGCGCCGCGCAAGCCCGGTGGCTCGACACCCTTTGCGAGGTTGCCTCGACCGTCGAACCGGATCATCAGGATTCCGCGTGGGCGGATCTTGCCGGCCATCCCGATCCTTACGCGATGGCCCGCATGTTTGCCTCGCGGGTTGCCAAACAAGAAAGCGCGGACGTCGCGTTGGGGCTCGCCGGATCGAAATGGCTCGCCCGGCTGGCTGAAGCATCCTTCGGAAGCCTAGCGAATCCGGCATGGGAGATCGCGATGCGCCAGGCGTGCGCGTGTCCAAGCGAGTTTCTGGCCAACTTTCCCATCGCCCATCTCGCCCCGGTCGATGCGGACCACCGCGAACGGTTGAAATTCCTAGGCTACCGAACAATTGGTGATGTCGCGGAAATCCCGCTGCGAACGTTACGTGGACAGTTTGGTGACGCGGCCCTGACGATCCGAAACGCCGCCCGCGGCACGCTGCGTGAGCCGGTGCGGGCGGTCTATCCGCCCGATCGAGTCGTCGCCGGGCAACGTTTCGAGGGGGGGCTCGACCATCAGGAGGCGCTGGGGCTGGCGATGGGCGCCCTCGCGCGAAGGATCGGCGCCGCGCTGAGGCAGCGCGAGGCTCAGGGCGCCGAGGTCCAGATCGAGATCGAGTATGAGTCGACGCGTGTCATGCGCATGCGACGGTTCACGCGTCCGATCCACACGCCTCGAGAAGTCTCGGCCGCGCTCCGGCTGACCCTTGGCGAGGTGAACGCGCCGGTATGGGGGCTCCGCGTGAAGCTGCCCGGGCTCAAGCCGGCCCAAGAAAGGCAGGCGAATCTCTACGCCAGCCGAGCCATGGGCGACGATGTTGCCGCCTCCCGCGCGATCGAGGGGCTGCGGCTCACCTTCGGCGACGGCTCGGTGATGCGCGCTTCCGAAAAGATCGAACCGCGGCGCATTCGCGTTGTGAGGGCTTGGCGTCATGCAACCGGATGGCATTGAGGTTCTCGCCCACTGGCGCGAAGTGGGCGAATGGTGGGCGGGAGAACCCCAGCGCGAGATCACCCGCTATCTCGATGCGCAGGGGATCCGGCGTGAGGAGGTACGCGAACTGCCTGCCGTGCATGCCTTGGGACAGGCTCGCAACGCGAAACCCTACGTCGAAAACAACTCCGAAGAGGTGTCACTTCGCATCCGTAAAGTCCGCGATGAGAAGGTTGCGCGAGCGACCGGTACGGCGCCGATCGATCCCACCCAGGCGGGGATCGAAGCGGAAGTCGACGCTTCGCTTCGATTTGGAAACGACCGGGAGGCGACGTATGCCGATTCGCGGTATTCGGAGTCGCTTCGTGAAGTCCGGGAGCGACGCTACGACGGGTCATATGCCGATGTCTACGGCTCCACCGGATCCGCATCCATCGAAGGAGGGGGCAGGGGGGCGTATGATGCCGAAGCCCCCAACCCGCGTTCCCCCACCCCAACCCCTCCCACAAGGGAGGGGAGTTCTTCCATCCGCAGTCCGAAACACGAACGCTCCTATGTTCCACTCCACGTCCAGTCCGGATATGCGTTTGGGCGAGGCACGATGCTCGCTGAGGAGATCCCTTTTCTGGCGGCACGGTTCGGTCTTCCCGCCGCGGCGATTGCCGACCCCCACTCCCTGGTTGGGGCGGTGGAGTTTGCCAAGCGCGCGAAAGCTGCCGGTATCCAAGCCCTCATCGGCACGGAGATCGAGCTACCCTGTGGCGGACGCATCGTCCTGATCGCCCGAAGCAAACGCGGCTACGTTTCGCTCTCTCAACTTGTCACCGCGTGCCACCTCGAGGAACCACGCCTGCACCCCATGGGCACTTGGGAGCGGCTGGAGCGGTATGCCCACGACCTCATCTGCCTGACCGGTGGGAACGCAGGACCGATCGACCGGTTCCTGCTTCGCGGGCAAGACGCAGAGGCCGGCCAAACGCTTGAACGCCTCATGGGGCTCTATGGCGGGGCGAATGTGTTCGTCGAAATCGAACGGAGCTTGCTCCCATGGCAGATCGGGCTGAACCGGCGGCTTTGCGACCTTGCCGAGCACCATCGCGTGACTCCGGTCGCCGGAGGCGCGATAACCCATGCCCGTCCCGAGCATTTTCCCGCCCAGGACGTGCTGGTTTGCGTGGAGACGCTTTGCACGGTCGACGAGGTGATGGGACGCAAGCTCACCCGGGCGATCGGCCAGCCTGAAGTGGAGCCACGGCCCATGCGCGGCCTGAATGCGGAAGGGTTTTTTCGGTCGGCTCGTGAGATGTCCGCCCTCTATTCCGATCGGCCAGACTTACTGGAAAACTCCCTCCGCGTCGCCGAGCGCTGCGACCGCGACGTCCTTCCGGGGCGCACCCAACTCCCCGAAATCGCGGCAGACCCGGGACATATGCTTCGCGAAGCCACTTATGTTGGCGCCTTTGAGCGGATCGGGCCTCTCGATGCCCGTCGCAAACGACGGCTTGAGCACGAACTCGACCGGATCATTCGCCTCGACTTTGCCGGCCATTTCTTGACGATTTGGGATGCGTGCCAGTGGGCACGGGAGCAGGGCATCCTGTTCTCAGGGAGGGGGTCGGTGGTCGATTCGGCAGTCGCCTACTGCCTGGGGATTTCTCGAATCGATGCGCATGCGCACAGGCTGCATTTCGACCGGTTTCTGCCTGAAGACGGCAGCAAACGCCCGGACATCGACGTCGATTTCGAAGCGCACCGCCGCGACGACGTCCGGAACTACCTCACCCGCAAATACGGCGCCGAGCGCGTGGCGACGGTGGCGGCCGTCGGCGCCTATTGCACGCGAGGCATCGTGCGCGAGGTCGGAAAGGTGCTCGGGCTCCCAAACGAGCTCATTGGCTTTCTCTCAAAGCGACTGCATGGAGGGGTGACCCCGGACCAGCTCGAATCCGCGCTGGAAAAGCGTCCGGAGTTAATGAACAGCGGCATACCGAAAGAGCGGTTTCGGTGGGTTTTCGAATTGTCGGAAAGGTTGATGGATGTGCCCCGCAATATCCGCGCCCACTCTTCGGGGGTGGTGATTTCCAGTCGTCCGCTCTCCGAAACCGTGCCGGTCATGTGGTCCGCGAGCGCCATCACAGATAAGGAATATGAGATAGAAGAAAGTATGACTTCGCATTCGGATACGAATTTACGAATCATCCAGTGGGACAAGCGGAGTGCAAAGTATTACTTTGATAAGTTTGATATCTTATGTTTGCGAGGGCAAGATGTCCTGTCGGGCGTGGAAAGGCGGATTCGATCTGCCCATCCCACCCTCTCCGTCGAATCGATCCCGCTCGACGACGAGGAGGCATTCCGGGCGATGCGGTCGGGGGAGTTGATCGGGATTCCGCAATCCGCGTCGCCGGCGATGCGCCAAGCCCATATTCGCCTGCGCACGGAGAATTTGCACGACGCGAGCCTGGTTCAGGCGGGAATCCGCCCGGGGGTCGGCGGGGCGGTCAAGATCAACGAATTGATTGCCCGTCGAAGGGGGAAACCGTACACGTTCGACCATCCCGACTTTGAGAAGATTCTGGGATTGACGTACGGGATTATCG
>CAYONY010000048.1:0-17319 GCA_964405415.1 uncultured Fimbriimonadaceae bacterium
GAAAGATCGCCCCTCGAACCGGAAGCAAGGTGAACCCCCGCGTGAACCGACGAATGAACTGCCGAGTGAACCCCTCCCCACGACACAGCCGAGGAAACGTGAATTCCCGGGCGGGAAAGCTACCAACCCCTCGTTGCCAGAAGATCCTTCTCTTCCAGAGATGAGACGTTGATCCCCACCATCGGCTCGCCCAGGTTCCGGCTGATCTCGGCCAGCCGCTTCGGGTCCTTGTGGAACAGCACCGCCTCCACGATCGCCCGCGCCCGCCGGGCCGGATCGCCGGATTTGAAGATCCCCGAGCCCACGAAAACCGTCTCCGCGCCCAGCTTCATCATCAACGCCGCATCCGCCGGGGTCGCGATGCCGCCCGCCGAGAAATTCGGCACCGGGAGCTTGCCATGCTCGTGGCAATACTGCACCAGCTCCAGCGGAGCCTGAATCTCTTTGGCAACGGTCGGCAGCTCGTCCCACCGGGCCACCGTCGTCTTTTGAATCTCGTAGCGGATCTTGCGCATGTGGGCGACCGCTTCGACCACGTCGCCGGTGCCCGCTTCGCCCTTGGTGCGGATCATTGCCGCGCCCTCGCCGCAGCGCCGCAGCGCCTCGCCCAGATCGCGCGCGCCGCAGACGAAGGGGACCGTAAAGGCGTGCTTGTCCACATGGTGGAAATGGTCGGCAGGGGTCAGGACTTCGCTCTCGTCGATGAAATCGACCTCAAGCGCCTCCAGGATCTCGGCCTCGACGAAATGCCCGATCCGGCATTTCGCCATCACCGGAATCGTCACCGCCGCCTTGATTTGGAGAATCAGCTCAGGATCGCTCATCCGGGCCACGCCGCCATCGCGCCGAATGTCGGCGGGAACGCGCTCGAGCGCCATCACCGCGACCGCGCCCGCGTCTTCGGCGATCTTCGCCTGCTCGGCGTTGACAACGTCCATGATGACGCCGCCCTTGAGCATTTCGGCGAGGCCGACTTTCTCGCGCCAGGTCTTCTGTTTGGTCGTCACGCTGCCGTTGGTTGCCGTCTTGGCCATGAACCTATTGTACCGCCGCATTGAACCTGAGCGAACGGTACAGTTGGCCTCAGTCAGGGGTACTCTGACTCCAATGCTGCCCGCGCTGGCCCTCTCGTTTTGCCTCTGGGAAGAGCCAACTCTTCGTATCGCAATCCTGCCGTTGGGCCAGGTCGAATCACCTCAAATCCAAGCGGTTCGAGAGGGACTAAGCCGCCAATTCAAAGTGGAGACGGTTGCCTTGAAAGCGCGGCCGCTGCCTTCGGAGGCCTATTATCAATCCCGAAACCGATATCGAGCCGATCGTATCCTCGCATACCTCGACGTAAAGGCGCGTGGCTTTGACCGGGTGATTGCGATAACCCAGCGGGACATTTCCACAACCTACCGAGACCATTACGATTGGGGCATCGTTGGCCTTGGACGGTTGGGCGGCTATTCGTGCGTGGTCTCGACATTTCGCCTCAAAAAACCTGGGACCCTAACGCCCCAGGAACGGCTTCGTCGATCGGCGACCCACGAGATCGGGCACACGTTTGGGCTCGATCACTGTCCGAGCCCAGGGTGCGTGATGAAGGACTATGGCGGCAAACTAAAACTGATGGACCAAGCCGGCCCGGTTTTGTGCCGAAGCTGCCGTAACTTGGTGCGGCCGGGATCAGTTGTACGCTGAACCCCCTTTCACCCCTTTAAATAGGCTGTGATCGCCTCCATGGCGGGGTCGCGGTTCTCTTTGTAGACCGCGAAAACCGGAGGCGCCGGGAGCTGCGGCGCAAGCCAGATCCGATGGTCCATCGGCCAGCTTCGCTGCCAAAAGAGATCGGAGATGCTGCCTTGCGCTTTGGTGTAGGGCAGTTCGAGCCGAATCGTCTCGCCCACGAAGTTCGGCGAAGACCCGGTCGGCTCGCCCACCAAAATCGGGTTCGCGTTGCGCACCAGATCGGTGGTGAAGTTTTGCGCCGCCGAGAAGGTGTTGCGCCCGGTAATCAGGAAGAAGTGTCCGTTCCGGTTAATCTTGGGGCGGGCCAAGATGCCGTCCTGGATGTTGCGGTTCAAAAAGCTGTTGCCGCCTCCGTTCCATCGCACGTCGACGATGAGGTTTTCGACGTCCGCCTGGTCGACGCGCTCAAATAGCTTTTGGCAAAAGGCGGGGAGCGGATCGGCGGGGTCGCTCCGCACCGCGTTGTACTGAAGGTAGACCGCCTTCATCTCCGGCACGTACTCAAAGAAATAGGCCTTCGTCCGGTTCTTCAAATACAGCGGATCAGGATTGGGCGCATCCTTGCGAGCCGTCACCCAGTCGGCCGCGACGGTGGCGGTCCCCGCTTTGAGGACCACGTCTCGGACTTGCCCCTTGGCATCCTTGAACGTGAAGACTGCCTCATCGATCGCCTTGTTCACACCCAGCGCATGGCCAAACGCGGGAAGCGTCAAGCGAGCCGGAAGGGCCGACCGAATGCCTTGCGGGTTGTCGCGAGAGATCGCCGGGTCATAAATCTTCTTGAGTTCTTCAAGGGTCTTGCCGCCCACCTTCAGAAGCTGCGCGCCGGCCAAATCGGCCTGCTCAGGAGCCGCCGCCGTGACGAATATGCCCTCTTCAAACCAAAAGAGCTGCAAAGGCACGGGCCGCATAAACGGCGAATCGGCGGGCGGACGAAGATGGGTGTGGCCGTCGCCAAGCATGACCGCGTACTTCATGAATTCGGCAAAGACCTGGGCATCGGTCAGGCTCGGAATGCGCTGGTTCAGGTTCTTGACGAAAGCATCGAGCTGATCGGGACGGTAAAAACGGTATGGGTTGAAGTGAACCCGCCGCATCTCGCGGTCGAGCAGCCATAGGTCGTATCGAAAGCCTTCGTCCCGGCTCATCTTCGAGACATCTTTTGTCGCCGCCAGTTCGGTCCATCGCGGATCGGCATGAAGGGCGTTGAGGTCGGCGTCGGTTCTCACATGGTTCAGATCGCGGAATCCGGCCTGCATTGCTTTTTCCAAATATTCAAAGCCTCGCTTGAGGTCGTTTTGGAGGGAATAGGCACACGCCAAATCGTAGAGCGCGCTGGCTCGGAACTTGTTCGCGAAGGCCCCCAATTCCAGGGCCTTCTCATAGGCCGCGATGGCGCCCGGATAGTCCTTCTGAGCCAGCAATTGGGCGGCCAGCCGGTAGTGAAGATCGCCGTCCTGATCGTAGATGCCGCGCGCCTCTTTGAGCAGCGGCGCCGCTTCGGCGGCCTTGCCCTGTTCCAACAGAGTGCGGCCTTCGCGATAGAGTCGGGCGTAGCGCACCGACTGGGCGGCGTCCAAGAGCGGAGGACGCGGTTCGAGGTAATACGCAGCGGCGTTGGCGGCGGCGGCAACGAGGGTCGTAACGAGAACCATGTCGGAAATACGCATACCTCGCAATTACGGTTTCAAAATGGGGCCAAGATTTCAATGAAAGATCTTTGGGAGCTTCTTGGGACCGGGCATCTCGACGCCTTGGAAGCGGCGAAGGGACTTCCCGCAACTCCCCGCAATTTGGAGCGGGCCGCTCATGGATTTGGCATCGACGCCGCGCGTTGGGCGTTCGAGCAATGGGACCTGCGGCGGCGGGCCCGCACCAAGTTCGAGAAAGCCGAGGCGATGTTTTTCGATCGAGAAGCGCTCGAGATGGCGACTCACGAAAAGGTCGCTTGGCTCCATGCCGTTCAGTTTCCGCCTCGCGTTCGGGTCGCCGATCTCACGGTCGGAATTGGCGCCGACCTGATCGCCCTGGCCCGGGAGAACGAAGCGGTCGGCTACGAGATCGATCCGATCCGCGCTTCGATGGCCCGGCACAACCTTCGCGTGCACAAGCTCGACGCCGAGATTCGCCTCGGGGACTGCTTACTTGCGGACTGGGATTTCGACTACGCCTTTGCCGATCCCGCACGACGCTCGGGGGGACGACGGGCGGTGCGAGCGGAGGACTATCAGCCGCCTTTGGCCGAGCTGGCGGGCCGAATGTCGGAGCTCGCGCTCGGCTTGATCAAGGTGAGCCCCATGCTTCCGGATGAAACGCTCAAGGCGCACGGCAGGCGAGTTGACTTCGGGTCGTTTGGCGGCGAATGTCGCGAGGCGGTTTTACGGGTTGGAAGGGAACTGGTTTGCGACGACGGTTCGGTGGACCGTTCGGTCTGGGCGCTGCATGTGGAATCTGGCCGTTGGCTGGCCAACTTCGATTTTGAGCATGTGGACGTTGATCCCGAGCCCTTGGCGGAGCCTCTTGCCGTCCTCTATGAAGCAGATCCCGCGGCGATCCGGGCTCATGCCCTGCCCTTGCTTTGCCAAAACCTCAAGGCCCGGCTCCTGGGAGATTCCAACGGCTATCTGACCGGAAACGTCTTGGCGGACGATTTGGAAGCCGAATCTTTTGCTCGGGCGTTCCGCGTGTTGACATTTGGGCGAGCCGACCCCAAGCGGATTCGGGAAGAACTTCGCAAGCGCGGCGCCCGGGTGGGCGCGGTGAAGCTCCGGGCCGTTCGGGAGGACCCGAGCGCGTGGATAGCCCGCCTGAGGTCCAAAGGGAATCGAGAAGTGGTCTTGATTCTGTATCCGGTCGGGAAAAGCCTTCGGTTTGTCTTGGCGGAGCCGGCCTGAGTTTTCTCGGTGGGACATGGCCGAATCGGCGCGATAACTCTGGGTGCGCCACGAAGTTGGCAGCATGCAGGTCCCAGACTCAGTTGCGAGACTTTGCAACCGTTGCGTGAGGTTCATGGCACGCCACGTGACGCAACGAAGCGAGGGGCGAGACTTTACAATCATTGCGCGAGATTTAGCGTTGCGCCATGGGGCGCCGCGATTCAGATCAATTCCACGGCGGCTTCCGTGCAAAAGTGACGCCCCGCCGGGCTCAAAGCGATGCCATTGGGCGCCTCTTGAAGCCAGCCTCGATCGAACAAATTCCGAACGGATTGGGAAGACACCTTAGCTCCTTTGGGATCGAATCCCTCATTCATTCGGAGACCTAGCATAATCCGTTCCGTCCGGAGCGTCGCTTCGTCGAGCCGTTCGCTTTCACACCAGAGGGGCGCCCCTCCTTCGACGGCGGCGGCATAGCGGTCCGGATGTTTCAGATTCGTGTAACGCGTTTCGCCCACCCGGCCAACGGCTCCCGGGCCGTAGCCGGCGTATTCCTCAACGCGCCAATAGGCAAGGTTATGCCGGCATTCGCGACCGGGCCGCGAAAAGTTGCTGATCTCATATTGTCGATAGCCCGCATCGGCGGCGGCCGCGCAGGCGGTCTCGTACATCGCGACTTGGTCGTCTTCATCAGGCAGGACGAGTTGGCCCTTGAGGTGGCGTTTGTAGAACTTCGTGTTCTCCTCAAGGGTCAGGCAATAGAGGCTCAAATGTTCGGGACCCAAACGAATAGCCCGATCGAGATTGCGTTCCCAGACGAAATGCGATTGTCCGGGCAGCGCGAACATCAGGTCGAGATTGAGATTGTCGAATCCGGCCTCGCGTGCGAGGTTCACGGCGCGATCGATCTCGCTGGCTTTGTGGACCCGCTCCAAACGGATAAGCTCGTCATCCACAAAACTCTGGGCGCCCAGGCTGAGCCGATTGAATCCACCGGCGCGCATGGCGCGAAACTTGTCGGCGTCCGCGGTGCCCGGGTTGGCCTCGCTGGTGACTTCGGCATCGGGAAGCAAGGGGTGCACGTCAAAAACCGCCTCCAGAATGGGCAAGAGGAGCTCCGGCGAGAGAAAGGTGGGCGTGCCGCCGCCAAAGAACACCGTTCGGGCCGGCCGACCTTTGTAAGGGCTCCGAAGAATTTCCGAGCGGATTGCGCTCGCCGTTCGAGCCACGATCTCCCCCGCCATTGCGTAGCTGTTGAAGTCGCAATAGCCGCACTTGGAAGGGCAAAAGGGAATATGGACGTACACCGCCAAAGCGCCCGTGCTCATCGTTTACCGGCCAAGACCGCGAAGAGCCCGACGAGCGCCCCGATGGTCACCGGCACCGCCGGGACCTGGCAATTGATTCATTGCGAGCCCACACCCTTCATCAAAAGGTGGTAGCCAAACCCGCCCAAGGCGCCAAGCCCCACGCTGACCACATATTTCGCCATCTTCTTTCAGTTTACGCCGGATCGGGAACGAACCGGGACGCGGATGGGTTGAAGAGAACGGCAAACCTGAGATTTGCGACGAGAACAAACCCAATCAAAGGAATCACCTAAAACGCCTCCCACCCTCCCAAGGCGCGCCGAAAACCCGGCGCGCCCTTTTTTTTTACTCGAAGCCGACGCGCCGAAGAAGCTGCACGCGCGCCCGGCCGGCGCGGGGTTCACCCAAGCTTTCCAAAAGCGCGAGTTCGGGCAGCAAGGCGTCGATCGCGCGGACTTCGGCCGTCGGCCGATCGTCCCACCGCCGCCAGGCCAACAATCGGAGCGCATCGCCAAGGCCGATCGATTGGCGCGCTTCGACCCACTCGCCGGCGGCGCGGCGCCGAACGGCGATCGCTTCGCCGGCGGTCGATTGCCGGGCCCGGGCTTCCTGCTCCAAGAGATACTCGCATGCGCCGGTGAATTGCGGTACCGCGCCGGCCGTCGAACTGACCTGGACAAAGGCCCCGACCGCCCGGCTCCGCTCGCCAAACAGGCCTCGGACGACCAAGCCCTGGGAATGAAGGGCGCGGATGACATCGGGCAATCGTTTGGTGTGGGCCAGACCGATCAGGTGGAACATGGCCGAATAGCGAAGTCCCTCGCCGCAGTTGGCCGGGCTCGCGGCAAGGTATCCGAAAGGTTGGGCCGCTGCAAACTCCAGCCGCTCGCCCAGGCAATTGAGGATCGCCTTGGCATCTTTGGCCGCCCGCACCAGCGACCAGCCGGCGGCGAGAGCTTGAATTCGCAAGTGATCTTCCTCGTTCACCAAAATCGAGACCGATCGATCGGCATCGAGCATCGCCGCTCGCCCGGGAGCGTTCCAATCGAAATCCGGCGAAACCAGACGGCCCGCCACAAGATAGTCGCGCTCCATAGGGCTCGGCCGGCTCACAAGTTCGAGATTCAGACCGGCCGAGACCGCCGCCTTGATCACTTCCAAGATGTCGCGCAGCTCGTCCGGAGCCGCTCGGTGGGGAAACCGGCGCCCGCGCAAATTCCGCATGAAGCGCACCCGAGTGCTCAGGACGATGTCCCGATGGGGGCCCTCTTCCCGGAGCCACGCCGGCGGCGCCATCGACTGCAGCACCATGCGCTTCCACGAATCGGAATCGGTGGCCGGACTGGGCATGGCATCGAGTCTACTCGCGCTCGGCCCTCGCCCGGTTCTTCATAATGGTCCGATGACCCGCACCGAGATCCGCTACCTGGAGAGCGGTCAAGTCAGCGTGGAATTGCCCCCCGGGGCGACCCATCCGCGGGTCGTGCTGAAAGACGAGTGCTGCATTCTCGCGGCGCGGATCCGAAAGGTCTTTCCGCTCAGCCACCCGGACGGATTCGTCTCGATCCAAGATGGCGCGGGCAAGGAGGCCGGGGTGCTGCGCACCTTGGGCGGGCTCGACGAGGGGTCCCGATCGATCGTCGAAAACGAGCTTGAGCGCCGTTATTTCACCCCCACAATCCTCACGATCGACAGCCTGAAGCAGGATGGCGGGATGTGGCTGTTCAAGGTGCAAACCCAACGCGGGCCTTCGTCGTTTTACGTGCGAAGCTGGCGCGATTCCTCTCATGAGATTTCTCAAGGCCGATTCCAGATCGTCAGCGTCGATGGCCAGCGCTTCGAGATCCGCGATCTGAACGCGCTCGACGAGCGCAGCCAAGCCCAGCTCGACCAACTTTTCTGATTGGCTCCGGGCAGGAAGTCGCGTGGCGTCCTCGAATCGATTGCACGCCATGGGTCGAGCCGCATTGGGGTCGCTATTCGAGCTCGCTTATCCTCTCCGGTGCGGGATTTGCGGGGTCTTGGGCGACGGATCGATTTGCTCGATCTGCGATGCCGATTTCCACCCGGTGGACGATGGGCTGGCGCCGCCGGCATGGCGTGGCGAGCTCGACGGGGTCGCGCGGCAATTCCACTATGCAGGGCGCGCCGAGCAGGCGGTTCGGCGGCTCAAGTATGCGCGCGCGACCGCACTGGCCGCGCCGATGGCCGCCCGGTTGGCTCGGTTTGCCCAAGGGCTAGGGCTCGATGATGCCGACGGTATCGTGCCCGTTCCCATCCACTGGACGCGCCGATTCCACCGGGGATTCAACCAATCCGAGCTGCTCTGTCAAGGGCTGGATTCGGGACGGGTCCAGCCGCACTGGTTGCGACGCATTCGAGCGACCCGCCAGCAAGTTGGGCTTTCGCCGGATGAGCGCCGCCGCAACCTAGCGGGGGCGTTTCGAGCGTCGCCCGAAGTGGCGGGCCGGTCGATCCTCCTGGTGGACGACGTCATCACGAGTGGCCACACCATCGGCGAGTGCGCCAAAGCGCTGGCCGAGGCGGGCGCGGTTCGCATCACCGCGCTGGCGTTTGCCGGCGGCTAATGCCGTCTACATCTCGGGCTGAAGCAAGCCGTACTTGCCGTCTTTGCGCTTGTAGAGCACTTCGACGTGGCCGCTGTCCTCATTTTTGAAGATGAAAAAACTGTGGTCGATCATTTCCATTTGAAGCGCGGCCTCTTCGCGCGACATTGGCTTGAGCAGAAAGTGTTTGCGCTCCCGGATGGAGATGGCATGGTTATCGGAGGGCTCCGCTTCGGCCAAGGCCGCTTCAAAAGCCGGCGGGGCGCGATGGCCCCGTTTGCGATGCCGATCCATCAGCCGAGATTTGAACTTGATCATTCGGCCCTCGAGCTTGTCGTGGACCTTATCGATCGCGGCGCGCAGACTGGAGTCCGTCTCTTCGCCTCGAAATGTCATGCCGTCGGCAAACACTGTGATCTCGATGCGATGGCCCAGTTTTTCTTCCCGGTGGACCATCTCCACTTTCGACGCCGCATGAAAATAGCGGTCGAGCCGCCCAAGCTTTTTGGCCGCGTAGTCGCGGTCTCCGTTTCCCACATTGCCGTCCGCATTTCGAACCAGCACTTCCATGAAAGGACCTCCAAATCAGGATCGAGACAGGGTCGCGGTCGCCATCGATGCGATGCCTTCGCCTCGGCCGATAAAGCCGAGCCGTTCATTCGTGGTTGCTTTGACATTGACGCGTCCATATTCAATCCCAAGAGCGGACGCGATATTCCGCCGAATCTCGGCGGCACGGGTCATGAGGTGGGGACGCTCGGCGACCACGGTTGCATCTACATTCTGGATCTGCCATCCCTGTTCCTTCAATACGCCGCCCGTGTGCCGCAAAAAGTGAAGCGATTCGCAGTTCCTCCACTTTGGATCGGTGTTGGGAAAGTGAACGCCGATGTCCCCCAGTCCCGACGCGCCCAGAAGCGCATCCACCACTGCATGCAGCAGGACATCGGCATCGGAGTGCCCTTCCAATCCCGATTCGCCCTCGAACCAAACGCCCCCCAGCATGAGCCGGCGGCCCGGGTCCGCCGAAAACGGGTGGACATCGTAGCCCAATCCCGTCCGGATTTCGACGGATCGGCCCCCGCCCTCCTCCAGGTCCTCGGGGCGGGTGACTTTTCGGTTGGCGGGATCGCCCGGCACGATCTCCGGGTTGATGCCGATCGCCTCCAGAAGCTGAAGGTCGTCGGTGGCGTCGGCTTTGGGCGCCGCAAACGCCCGCAAAAAGAGGGCGCGCGAGGCGCCTTGCGGAGTCTGCATCGCATAGAGCTCGCGCCGGTCGAGCGTTTCCACGGCCCCGTTTCGGAGGCGCTTGATGGTGTCGGTCACCGGCATTCCCGGCGCGGCGGCGCCGGACCGCCGGACCGCGGCGATCACATCCGAAATGAGCCGAGCGGTGACGAAAGGCCGCGCCGCATCATGAAGCAGCACAATCTCGGTATCCGGTGACGTGGCCCGAACGCCGGCGGCCGCACTTGCGGATCGACTCGCGCCCCCGGGAACGACAAAGGCCGCCCCGTTGGCCGTGCGCAGCGCCGCAAGATTGCCCTCCGAACCAACGAGTCCGGCGGCATCGACCTCCGGATGGTCGCGATACACCTCAAACGACCACTGCCAAAGGGGCTTGCCGCGAAGCACCGCCTGGGTTTTGTCGCCGCCGTAACGCTCGCCGCGCCCGGCGGCCAAGATTGCCGCCACCACTTTCATCGCTTGGGTTCTTGACGCCTATTTCGGCCGATTTGAAGGCAGGCGTCGCCGGGCCAAGGGCTCAAACGTGCTGGCGTCCTCTTCGCCCGCCACTTCGCCAAAGATCATTTTGCCGCGTTCGGTCTGGATGACTTGAGTGACGATGATGTTGACGGTCTCACCCACGTGGTGGCGGCCGTTATCCACCACGACCATGGTGCCGTCTTCCAGATAGCCCACGCCCTGACCGGGCTGGTTGCCCTCACGAATGAGGGTGAGGGTGAGCCCCTCCCGAGGCAGCACCGTCGGGCGCATGGCCAGGGCCAAGTCGTTCAAGCTGAGAACCTTGATCTCTTGAATACCGGCAACACGGTTGAGATTGAAATCGTTGGTGACGATATCCGCGCCCATGGCGCGAGCGAGCCGGACCAGCCGAGCATCGACCTCATCGCCAAGCTCGGGGGCAAGCTTGTCGTGGACGCGAACTTCCGTTGGAAAATCGGCCTGAAGATGGCGCAACACATCGAGCCCGCGACGGCCGCGCTGGCGGCGCAAAGGATCGTGGCTGTCCGCGATGTACTGCAGCTCGTCGAGCACGAAGCCCGGCACGTAAAGGCTGCCCTCGAGAAATCCAGTGCGCGCCACATCGTAGATCCGGCCGTCGATGAGCACGTTGGTGTCGAGGATCTTGATCCCGCGCCGCTTGCTCTTGGCCCGCCCCCCCTTGTACCAAGGAAGGATCTCCTCCATCGAGCGCAGCGCATAGACCGAAAGCGCGCTAAAGCCGATCGTGAGCCCCACGAAGGCCAGCGGAATGTAAACGCCGAGGTCCATCGAGTTGAGCAGGACCAGGAACGGCATGGCGCCGATGAGCCCGACGAAGATGCCCAGAAAGAGGGTGACTTTATCGCCGGTGTCCAGCGTGTCCCACATTTCATCCGAGCGATCGCGCAGCCAGACCAAGGTGCGGCCGATGCCCATTCCGACCATCAGGCCGAGCGCAACCGCCGCGACCGCCAGGAAAGGGCTGTGCGCGTAAAGGAAAACTTCGCCGCGCTTTTGGGCAACTTGTTCGAAGAGCCACTGGAGAAAACGGGGCGCTGACAGCCCAAATCCCGCCGCGCCGATCAGCGCAAGCAGCAGGATGAAGATTTTCTGGGCTCGGTTCAACGTCATCCCCTATTTCGTCGCACGCTTAACATTTATCACCTTTATTCGAGCTTTGTCGAGAAAAGTGAAAAGAAATGCCTCTTCGACCGAGCCATGGGCAAGTTTGATATGGCCAGGGGTCACCCGGCCCGAAGGACGGGTCGAATCGAGCCCGACAAACTGTTTCCCATCCCAATATTCCGCCCACGCGTGATAGTAGAACGCGCCCTGGGAATAGACCAGGCCGCTCGCCATTCGAGCCGGGATTCCGGCGGCGCGAAGCAAAGTCGCGGTGAGCACGGCGTAGTCTCGGCATACCCCCTCCTTGGACTGCCACACTTCGGAGGCATCGCGAAGCACGCCGATTCCAGCGTTCGCCCGCATTTTGGAGTGCACGAAGCGGCCGATCCGGTTCGCGCCGTCAACCGTCGATTTTGCACCTGCCACGACCTCCTTAGAAAGCGTTTTGAACGTCGCCGTTTGGCTTGGAATGTTCAGCCCCGGTTTGAGCCACTGGGGTTTCTGTTTTCCGGCGGCCGCGATGGTCGCGGCGCCCTTGGGAATGCCCACCGGAGGGTGGACGTCGGCCTTCCAGGACGTTCCTTTGCCGGTGACGGTCTGATGGCCATCGGTCGGGGCTCGAGAGAAATTCACGTCGCGAATCTCATAGGTCGCGCCGCGCAAGACATCGAGGTCGCCGAGCGGGCGGTCGATCTCGATCCGCGTGAGCTTGGCCAAATCGAGCGGGCCGCCGCCGGGATTTTCGGCCAACGCCTCCTCTTTCGAGATCGGGAGCATCACGATGCCGGCGAAGGCTTCCGCCTTGACCAGGTTGCCCTTAGGGTCCACAAAGACCCGCATGGTGGCCCGGGGTTCCGCGATCTCGATGAGCGTGGCCTCAACCAGCTTGCCGCGAACGTCGGTTTTGGCGGGGCCGACCAGTTTGGCCGAATTCTTCACGAGCGCGGCGGTCATCGGGTCCAAGACGTAATAAGTGCGCTCGGTGCCGGCCGCGACGCCATCATCCAACAGGCTCGCCATCGCATCGTCGACCACATTGGCGTCTTTGGGCACGTCCAGCGTCCGCCTCGAGATGGCTCCGTTGTTGTCGATCACCAAGTGGATCTGTTTTCCCGAGAAGTTGGCTTCGGTTTTTTGCGAGCGCCCTGCGCTTTCCACCGAAAACTTCATCAAATGGGGCTTGCCCTTGGCGTCGGTCCACGATTGGGAGACGATGGCCACCGAGAGGGACTGCCCCAGGAGGCCCGCGTCGAGCACGGTCGTTGTGTCGGAGCGGGTTAGGGCGAGCCCGCCCACCGTTTCCGGCGACGTCACCGACGCGACGTACCCGATCTTGCGGTCTTGGACGAAAAGTCCGAGGTAGCTCTCTTCGGCAACCGCCCAAGAGGCAAGGGTGAGCAATAGAAAAGCCGCGAGGCGTCGAGCCATGTTCCTAATAACATACGATTCAGGGCAGAGATTCCGTTCGCGGAACTAGCGAGAAGCCCCGTATCCAAGAACGAAGCTCCGTTCCCCCCTTGACTCCTTTACCCTCCCATCGGTAGCATGGCACCGCTCGCCGGGGAGAGAACGGGTCGGCGGCCGCTCAGGTTCCGTCGTTTTTTGTGTCGCATGGGAAAGAAGCTCGTCATTGTCGAATCCCCCGCCAAGGCCCGCACCATTGGCCGTTTTTTGGGAAGCGATTACGTGGTCGAGGCGAGCATCGGCCACATTCGGGACCTCCCTGCCAACCGGAAAGGCTTGCCTAAGGAGCTTCAAAAGAAGTGGTGGGCCGACTATGCGGTGGACGTCGACAACGGCTTCGAGCCGTTTTACGAAGTGCCCGCCGAGAAGAAACGGCAGGTCGACAAACTCAAACAAGCCCTGAAAGGCGCCACTGAACTCGTGCTCGCCACCGACGAAGACCGCGAAGGCGAGAGCATTTCCTGGCACCTTTTGAAAGTGCTTCAGCCCGCCAAGAGCCTACCGGTGCGACGGATCGCCTTTCACGAAATCACGCGTCAAGCGATCCAAGAGGCGCTGCAAAACCCCCGGCCGATCGACACCCAACTTGTGGATGCCCAAGAGGCCCGACGCATTCTCGATCGGCTCTACGGGTACACGCTTTCGCCCGTGCTTTGGCGGCTGATCACCGGCGAACTGAGCGCGGGACGCGTTCAGAGCCCCGCCGTCAAGCTGATCGTCGAGCGAGAGAAGCGTCGAAGAGATTTTGTGTTGTCGGTCTACTGGGATCTCAAGGCGGCCTTGCGGGCCGAGGGCAAATCGTTCGAGGCGACCCTGAAAGCCGTCCAGGGCCGGCCCCTTGCGGCCGGATCGGATTTCGACGAGTTGACCGGCCGCTTGAAAAGTGAAAAGACGCTGCTCTTGGGGGAAAACGACGCCCAAACGCTCACCGAAAAGGGACGTCAGTCCAAGCCGTGGACAGTTTCGCTCATTGAAAAGAAGCCCGGGCAAGAGCGGCCCTACGCCCCCTTTCGCACGACGACGCTGCAGCAAGAGGCGAACCGCAAGTTCGGCTTTTCTGCCGATCGGACGATGCGTATCGCCCAGGACCTCTACGAAGGGATTGAGGTGGGGGGCGAAAGCCAAGGCTTGATCACGTATATGCGCACCGACAGCCTCACCCTGGCCGAGGATGCGCTGAAGAGTATCCGTAAAGAGATTCAATCTAGGTTTGGCGAAGAATACTTGCCCGATAAAGCGATTCGATATGAATCGAAAGTCGCCAACGCCCAAGAAGCCCATGAAGCGATCCGCCCCACCGATATCGCGTTGACGCCCGAGTCGATTCGTCAAGAGCTCGAAGCGCGTGGCAAGGATCATTTCAAGATTTATGATCTGATCTATAAGCGAACCTTAGCCTGCCAGATGAAACCGGCCGAAGTGTTGCGCACCACCGTGGAGATCGAAGTGACAGTGGACGGGCAACGGCTCACTTTTGGCGCTAGTGGCAAGGAGATCCGCTTTCCGGGCTTTCTCCAGGCATACGTGGAAGATGAGGATGACCCTGAGGCCGCCTTGGAGGGCCGCGAGCGGATCCTGCCGGAGCTAGCCAAGGGGCAGACCCTCGATCTGGAGCGTTTGGAGGCCGCGCGGCACGAGACCCGGCCGCCGGCGCGCTTCACCGAAGCTTCCTTGATCAAGGCCTTGGAAGAGCGTGGGATCGGCCGGCCGAGCACCTACGCCGCGATCATGAGCGTCATCGTCGATCGCGGCTATGTGCGAAAGCGGGCCAAGGAGCTCATCCCCACTTTCGTGGCGTTCATGGCGATGGAGGTTCTCGATACCCATTTCCCCGAGTTTATGGACTTGGGGTTCACCGCCCAGATGGACGAATCGCTCGACGAAATCGCGGGCGGAAAGGAAGACGCCAAGGGGTACCTCCGATCGTTCTTCTTGGGCTCAAACGGACGCCCGGGGCTTAAGGACGCCGTCGAAGAACGGAAGCGAACGATTCCGTTTCCTTCCTATGAAATCGCCAAGCACCCCGAGAGCGACGAACCGATCCTGGTGCGGATCGGCAAAAACGGCGATCCGTTCTTGCAGCTCGGCGACGCGTCCAAGAAGAAGTTCGCCAGTGTGCCGGAAGACGTCGCCCCGGCCGAATTGGATCAGGCGCGCGCGTTGGAATTGCTGGCCCAGAAGCGAGCGGAAGCCGAGGTGATCGGCGTCCATCCCGAGTCGGGCCGCCCTCTGCTCCTTCGCTCCAACGCGAGCGGTCCCTACCTGGAAGTTGAATTGCCCGAAGGTTCGAAAGGGAAGCGTGAGTTTGTTAGCCTTCCTCCGGGCGTGGACCCCAAGTCTCTCTCGCCTGACGATATTGAAGCGCTCTGCCGGCTTCCAAGAGAAATTGGAAAGCACCCCGAGAGCGCCAAGCCCATCACGTTTCGCATTGCCAAATACGGTCCCGTTTTGGCGTGTGGGGAAGGCAAATTGACCGAGTACCGCAATGTCGAGGATTGGCGCGCCGGTCTCACGATGACGCTCGAAGCGGCGGTTGCGCTGCTGGCCCAGCCCAAAGAAGAGCGCCAGCGGCGGACGCCCGAAGTATTCAAGGAGTTCGGTCCGCTCGAAGGCGCGGACGGGCCGGTGGTCGTGAAATCGGGACGATTCGGCCCCTACGTGACCGATGGAACGACGAATGCGACGCTTCCGCGCAATCTGGCGCCGGACGCGGTGACCGCCGAAGTCGCCCTCGAACTGATCCAAAAGAAGAAGGCGGCGGGTCCCTCGCCCAAACGCGGACGCTTTACCAAACGCAAAACCGCACCCAGGCGCAAATAAGTCCTCTAGGTCTCAGGGGTCCTCTAGGTCATATTCAATTCGCCGATGGCTATTGATCTCTTTGATTCCGAAGATGCACCGGACTGGGCGCCACTCGCCACCCGGATGCGGCCCGCCACCTTGGATCAATACGTGGGCCAGCGGCACCTTTTGGCGGAGGGCCTTCCGCTTCGCAAGCAGATTCTTGACGGCTCCTTCGGGTCGGCGATCCTTTGGGCGCCGCCCGGATGCGGCAAAACAACCCTCGCGCTCCTCATTGCCAAGCACGCCGGCGCCCATGTGGAGGCCAAAAGTGCGGTCACGAGCGGCGTCGCCGAGATTCGCGAACTGGCCAAAGCCGCGACGCAGCGACGGAAACTCCAGGGTGAGCGCACGATCCTGATTCTCGACGAAATCCACCACTTCAGCCGGACCCAGCAGGACGCGCTGCTTGGCTACATCGAGGAAGGGACGTTCCAGATGATCGGGGTGACCACGGAGAGCCCTTACTTCGTGTTGGCGCCGGCGCTGCTTTCACGGGCCCGGGTGCTGCCGATGAAGCCGCTCGAGGCTGACGATCTTCGGACCCTGCTGCATCGGGCCGTTGGCGAAGAACGGCGGCCGCCGGCTCGAACTGGACGCCGAAGCGGAGTCGTTTCTGGTGGAGGCGACCGGCGGCGATGCGCGCATTGCGCTCAACGCGCTCGAATCGGCTGCGATGCAGGCCGAGGACGGAGGCACGGTTACCCTGGAAATGGCGGAAATGGCGCTGCAGAAGAAGGCGATCCGTTACGACCGAAAAGGGGATTACCACTACGATACGATCTCCGCGTTCATCAAGTCGGTTCGTGGCTCGGACAGCGATGCCGCGCTTCACTATCTGGCCCGCATGCTGGAGGCGGGCGAAGATGCCCGGTTCGTCATGCGGCGGCTGCTGATCCTCGCGAGTGAAGATATCGGCAATGCCGATCCGCAGGGACTGGTGGTGGCGGTGGCGGCGGCTCAGGCGGTCGAGCGGGTGGGGCTACCGGAGGCCAAGATCATTCTTTCCCAAGCCACGACGTACTTGAGCGAAGCCCCCAAGAGCAACCGGAGCTGCATGGCGCTGACGAACGCGGAGGCGGATTTGAAGGACCGACCGGCGGCGCCGGTGCCGCTCCACCTTCGAAATGCGCCGGTAAAAGGCTATGAGAAGCTCGGGCACGGCAAGGGCTACAAGTATCCGCACGACTTTCCGGGCGGCTGGGTGGAGGAGCGGTATCTGCCCGAAGGAGAGTGGAAAACGCCGTACTATGATCCCAGCGAGATCGGCTATGAGGCAAGGATCGTGGAGCGGAGGAAGGGGAGGAGAGGCGTAAGGAGTGAAGAGTGAGGCGTGAGGATGTGAGGATGTGAGGAGTGAGGCGTGAGGCGTGAGGCGTGAGGAGTGAGGAGTGAGGAGTGAGGCGTGAGGCGTGAGGAGTGAGGAGAGGGAACAAAGGCGAAGAGTTGAGATATGAGAGGTGAAAGCGGCGGGTGGAGGGCAGCGGCGATCGCGCTCGGGTTCGTTGGATTCATAGGGGTGGGGGGGGTACGCCGTTTGGTTTGTCGACGACTTATTCAGCTTCGGCCGTGTGGAGTCCCATGACCGAACGCGCGAGTGGCCGGCCTTCTATCGGGACCACTTTTCGACCTACTTCTGGATTCCGCCGGAAGCAGAGATTCAGAAGGCTCGGC
>CAYONY010000049.1:0-17292 GCA_964405415.1 uncultured Fimbriimonadaceae bacterium
CGGACTGCTTTGATCTTGATTTCTGCGCTCACCCTTTCGGCCTGCGGCGCGCTCAACTTGTCGTTCGGCAAGAAGGACGCGGCCCCGGGGGAGGCCGAATCGCCGGCGGCCGCGGAAGAGGAGGCGGCGCCGGACGCTGCCGGACCGGAGGAATTCCGCATGCCAACCGCCGAAGAGGCCGAAAAAGCCGCAGCAGACGCCCAGGCGGCGGCCGAAACCGGGGTCGTCTATGCCGGCGCCGACAAGAACGGCACCGAGGTTTCCCTGAAAGTCGGCGAGACCCTCCGCATCGAACTCGTCTCCGTCCCCACCGCCGGCTATGTTTCGGCGGATAAAAAGGGTGATGGCGACGTGAACAAGACCCCGAACTACCTTGAAGTTCGATTCCACAAGTCCTATGCCACCAAACCGGGCGGCAAGCTCGCCGATATGCCGGATAAGAGCGACCGAGCGGTCTATCAGGATGAGTTCGTCGCCTGGGTCGAAAAGACGAAGTCCCCGAAAACGCCCGTCTGGTACAGCCTCGACAACGAGCCCGACCTTTGGCATAGCACCCACGTCCGAATCCGGCCCCAAAACGCGGGATTCGCCGGAATCTTGGCCAACAACATCGAATTCGCCCGCGCCATCCGATCGGTCGCGCCCAACGCCTTCATTTTTGGCCCCGCGAATTACGGCTGGCAGGGATTTCGGACCTTCCAGGATGCTCCGGACCGCAACGGCCGCGACTTCCTCGACTTCTACTTGGCCTAGATGAAGAAAGCGGCGGGCGCCGGTCCGCGATTGATCGATTCGCTCGACGTGCATTGGTATCCGGAAGCCCAAGGCGGCGGCCAGCGGATCACGACGAATGCACCCAACCAGCCCGAAGCGACCCACGAAGCGCGCATCCAGGCACCTCGCTCGCTATGGGATCCGACTTATGTCGAGACGAGTTGGATCACCAAAGACTCGATCCCCGGCCAGGCGATCCGCCTCATTCCCCGCCTTCAGGACCAAATCGCGAAGCACTATCCGGGCACCAAGATATCCATTCTCGAATACAACTACGGGGGAACCCGCCACGCCAGCGGCATGCTCGCCCAAGCCGACGTGTTGGGCATCCTGGGCCGATATGGGGTCTTTGCCGCCTGCAATTGGGGCCTAAACCCGCGAGACGTCTCAACGTTGGCCGGTTTTCGAGCCTTTCGAGACTTCGATGGCAAGGGCGCCACGTTTGGCGAGATCGGCGTGAGCGTGTCCGGGGAAAAGCCAGCCGAGAACTCGGTTTATGCGTCCCTCGACGCAACGAATCCGAACCGGATGACGGTCGTCGTGATCAACAAGGCCCATCAACCGGTCCAATTTGACTTGGCTTTTCCGGGATTTGCCCCTAAATCCGCCACCGCATGGACGGCCCGCCTCGAGGGAGGGCCCCAAAGCACGAACCTCATCGTTTACAACGGCCACGCGGGCCTCGGGGCCAACGCACGGTCGGTGACCACGATCGAGCTTCGCCGCTAGTTGAGTTGGAACCGAACCGTCCATTCATAGGCTACACTCCCGCTATGTCGAAGATCATCGCATTCATGATGCTTTTGGCGGCCTTGATGTTCGCCCTGGCCGGATGCGAGGGCAAGGACCCTCACGAACCGGACCTGAAGGGTAAGCCGAACCCCAACTACCCGCGTCCGGGCGTCAGCATGGGCGGCGGCCCGCCCCCATCTTCCGGTGGCGAGCAAAAGGGCGGCGAAGAGAAGGGCGGCGCTCCGAACGAAGGCGAAAAGAAAGAAGAGGGCAAGGGGTCGGGCGCTTCCGCTGGCGCCGGATAACGCTCACTTCACGTGACGCCTTCCTCGCTAGGGCGTGCGCGAGCCACCTTGCTCGCGCACGCCTTCTCGCTTTGCGTCAATGAAGCGGCAAACGGCACCTCTCCCGTTTTCGGGTGGGGCAGCGAAATGGGAGCATCGCCGCCTGGTTAACGTCCCTCGAAATGCACGCCGCCCGCTTTTCTCACGAAAAGCGGGCGCCACGGGGAGTTGGGGAACGGTTAGTTTCCTTCGCCGCCGGCCGGCTCGTCTTCCACCGTGATCCGCTTTTTCGGCATGGCGGCCTGGCCCGAACCGGCGGTGATCGAGGCCGAGCCCTGGGCTTCCACCAGCGCATCCGTGATCGACGAACGCTTCGACCACCAGATCGAGAACGCGAGCGCCCCAAGACACACCACGAGGATGGCGACGAGCACCGCGTTGCTGAACGGCTGAATCACGACCCCGGCCAAGAGCAGCGCCACCAGGTTCATCACCTTGATCAACGGGTTCAGCGCGGGACCGGCGGTGTCCTTGAACGGATCGCCGACCGTGTCGCAAACGACGCCCGCCTTATGGGCTTCACTTCCCTTGCCGCCATAGAGACCGTCCTCGATGAGCTTCTTTGCGTTATCCCAAATGCCGCCCGAGTTCGCGAGCAGCACCGCCATGAGCTGGCCGGAGAGGATCGCGCCCGCCAAGAACCCGCCGAGCGCCTGGGCGCCGGTGAGGTTGTAGGCCTGGCCGTTGATGATCGTGGGTTCTTTGCCGATGGAGAAGCCGAAGGCCACCGCCAGCGGCAACGCGATCGCGAGGATCGCCGGGCCGAGCAGCTCCTTCTGAGCCGCCGCGGTGACGATCGCGACGCAGTTGCCATAGTTGGGCTTGCTGGTGCCGGCCATGATGCCCGGATCCTCTCGGAACTGCCGCCGAACCTCGTTGATCAGCTGGAACGCCGAGCGGCCCACCGCGTTGATCGAGAAGGCGGAGAAGAGATAGGGCGCCGCGCCACCGATCAACATGCCGAGGAAGATCTCCGGGATGTCGAGCCGGAGCCCGAGTTCGGCAAGCTTGGCATCTTCAAGATACGAGTGGAACAGGGCCACGGCTGCAACCACCGCGGTCGCAATCGCAAAGCCCTTCGTAAGCGCCTTGGTCGTGTTGCCCGCCGCATCCAGCCGTTGGACCGCTTTGCTGCCCTTCTCGTTGTTGTGGCCCGCACCGGACATCTCGAAGACGCCCTGCGCGTTGTCGCTGATCGGACCGAACGTATCCATCGCGAGGATGTAGCCGGTCGTGGTAAGCAGCCCCAGTCCGACCAGAGCGATGCCGTAGAAGCTCAGGATGTAGCTTCCATAGATCCCCGGTGGGAAGAGGAAAAGCGGCACGATGAGCGCAATCACGATCGCGAAGACCGAGAACACGCTGGATTCGGCCGCCAACGCGAAGCCCTGGATGATCATCGGCGCGGGGCCGGCCGAGGAAACCCCGGCGACCTCTTTGACCGGCTTCTTATGGGTCGACACGTAGTAATCCGTGAGCCGCTCGATGGCGAAGGCCATGGCGATTCCAAAGAGAATCGCGATCGCGAACATATACCACGGCGCTTCGACCTGGTCGACCATCGCAATCGGCGCGCTCTCGCTCGGAGGCAGCGGCTTCGTCGGATCCTTCTTCCGGTCGTCCATCAATTTCTGAAGGTCGGCCTTGGAAAGCGTGTAGTAGCTCGTCGGACCCTGGTTGACGATGCGATGGGGATTCGGGGCGTTGCCGACGATGCCCATTGCCAGCTTCCCTTCCCCATTGGAAAAGAGCCGCGCGGGGATGCTGGTTGCGTTCCCGGTACCGATGGCCAGCTTTTTCACCGTCACCTGGGCCGCGACCTGGGTGATCTGGGCCTCGAGTTTCGAGGATTCGATCGGTCCAAAGTAGACCTTCTGGCTGTCGCCGCCGGGCAGCGGCTTGCC
Organism: uncultured Fimbriimonadaceae bacterium; assembly: GCA_964405415.1. Lineage (GTDB taxonomy): Bacteria > Armatimonadota > Fimbriimonadia > Fimbriimonadales > Fimbriimonadaceae > CAYONY01. The sequence continues at coordinate 3,755 of CAYONY010000049.1, forward strand.
ATCCGGGCCGGTTTGCGGTTTCCGGGTGATCTCGAGGTGGTAGACCGCGAACTCTTTCGGAACCGTCTTGCCGCCTTTCGTCTCGGTGTAGGCCTCCTTGACCGTTTTCACGATCGGATCGGCCGCGCTGGTCTGCCCCGGCGTCAATTGGGGCTGCTCGATGGTCGTGTAGTTGAGGACGGGATTGTTCGCATCCTCAAAATCGACCGGGGAATACCCATCGAATTTGGGGATCATGGGCTCTTGGGGCGGCGCCGGCATCAGGGCCTGCTGCAGCACCATCGAGTTCTGCGCGTCGTCAAGCTTCCACTCTTTGATCTTCGCATTCTTCTGAAGGTCTTCGACGGTGATCTGCCACTTCGGCTTTTTGAGCTCGACCGCGACTTCGTCGACGACGCCGCGAACTTTGGTGAGTTCATCCTGGCGATACTGATCGAGCGCCACCAGACGGCTCGTATGGATCTTTTCGCCTTGGCCGCCCATCATGAAAAAGGCGAGGATGACGGTGCCGACCGCGGCCGCAAAGGCGGACCACTTGAAGCCGGAGCCGATCGCTTTGAGCGGGTCGGCATCGATGTCGTCGCTTCCTTTCACGCTGAAGATGCCGATGATCGAGGCGACAATGCCGATGCCTCGAGCCATCAGGGCGAACAGGATGAGCTTCATCCACGTCGTCTGGTCGAAGATCGCCGCGGTCGCCGCGCCGAGCACAATCGCCGCGACAAGCGTGACTTCATAGCTCTCGAAAACATCGGCCGCCATCCCCGCGCAGTCGCCCACATTGTCGCCGACGTTATCGGCGATCGTCGCGGGATTGCGAGGGTCGTCTTCGGGGATTCCCGCTTCGACTTTGCCCACCAGGTCGGCGCCTACGTCGGCCGCCTTGGTGAAAATGCCGCCGCCCACGCGCATAAAGAGCGCGGCGAGGGAACCGCCGAAGCCAAAGCCGACCAGGAGCGGCATCGCGCTGACGCCGATCATGGGGGCGATGATGAACAGGGCAGTGGCCCCGATGAGGCCCATGCCCACCGTGACGAGACCGGCGACCGCGCCCGCTTGGAAGGACACTTCGAGCGAGCTCTTATAGCTCGTCAGCGCCGCGGCGGCGGTGCGCATGTTGGCGTTGACCGCCATCAGCATGCCCACATAGCCGGCGATGTAGGACGCGGCAACGCCAAGCACGAAGCTGACGCCGATGAGAATGCCCATCGTCAAGCCGAAATCCTTGCCGAAAAGGAAGCCCAGGCCGACCGCCAAAGCGACGACGAACCAAATCATCGTCTTGACTTGGCGAAGCAGGTAGGCCATCGCCCCCTCGCGGATCGCCAGGCCCACTTCCTGCATCTTTTCATCGCCCGGCGACATCGCCATCAGCTTGCCGCGGATGGCGAACGCCACCGCGATCGCCAAGGCGCCGCAGACGAGCGACACCCAAAGGAAAATCTGATCACTCGCAGAAAACTTGAGCTGGACCTTCGCTTCGGCCCCGGCTGCCATCGCCAAGCCCGGAAGCAACGCCGCAATTGCGGCGAAACCCATCGCGAGCCAGGCGCGCAAGCCGGCGAATCGGCCGAGCCGCCGCGCTCCATTGAACAACTTCATGTTGAGCTGAACCCCCGTTGATTCACGCTTCCATGCGTTCGATGCACTTGGCCGTGGTGGTCTTTCGAATTCGAATAGGATACCCGTTTGGGCAAATTTGGCCCCCTGGCGGAGGCAAACCGGGCGGAATCCTTTGCCATCTGTCTCGTGCGGACCTCACCGACTTCCTTGACCAACCGCAAAATTTGCTGGGGCAGGCTCGGGGCCCGCTTGTCGATCCGCCAAAATAGAAGGCCATGGCATCCCCCCGCATCGGCCTCATCTCCGGCGACGGCATCGGTCCGGAAATCACTCGGGCAACACAGCGTGTTCTGGCTTCGGTCGGCTTCGAACCCGAATGGGTCGAGCTCGAAGCGGGGCTCGGCGCGGTGGAGAAGGGCTTGCCCGCCATGCCGCTCGAGACGATCGAAGCCGTGCGCAGCCTGGGCATCGCGCTCAAAGGCCCGACGACCACCCCGATCGGTAAAGGCCACGTCAGCGCCAACGTCGCGTTGCGCAAGGCCCTGGATCTCTTTGCCAACGTTCGTCCCGCCAAAACGCTGCCGGGAATTGCCGGCCCCTTTTCCAACAAACAGATCGACCTGATCATCGTTCGGGAGAACACGGAAGGGCTCTACTCGGGCGTCGAATTCCAGCCGCATCCCGACGTGGCCCAGGCGATCAAAGTGATCACCCGGCCCGGCTGCCGCAGGCTCATGAAGTACACCCTCGACATGGCCCGACGGCAGGGTCGCAAACGGGTCACCGCCGTGCACAAAGCCAACATCATGAAGCTCACCGACGGCATGTTCCTCGAAGAGTTTTACCGAGCGAGCCACGAGTATGGCGACCTTAAATGCGATGAAGTGATCGTGGACAACTGCTGCATGCAGTTGGTGACCAAGCCGGAGCAGTTTGACGTGCTCGTCCTCGAAAACCTTTACGGCGATATCGTTTCCGATCTGTGCGCCGGTCTGGTCGGCGGTCTCGGGCTGGCGCCGGGAGCCAATATCGGCGAGACCTGCGCCGTGTTCGAAGCCGTACACGGTTCAGCGCCGGATATTGCGGGCAAGGGGGTGGCCAACCCCACGGCATTGATTTTCAGCGCGGTGCTGATGCTTCGCCATCTTGGGGAAGGGGAAAAGGCGGACCGCATCCAGCAGGCGATCCTTCACGTCTGTGCCGAAGGCAAGCACCTCACCGGCGACCTGGGCGGAACGGCGACGACCGACGCGTATATCGGGGCAGTTTTGGACCACATTCAGGGCCCACCGGCCCTTTCGGCGTGAACGCGAGGGCGTCGCGGGCGTATAATGTTCTTGTTACCGTCTCGATTCGCGCCTTCGCCTCGCAAGATCGCCTTCTGGCCTCTTTCCGTTTCGAATCCCGCGCTTCGGTCTGTATCGATTACGCGGGCCAACCCCGCAAGACAGGAGGCCATTCTTTGGCAACGAAAACTCTCTATGTAGGCAATCTCCCGTACTCGCTCACCGAAAGCGATCTGCAGGACCATTTCGCCGAGTACGGCGCGAGCAACGCTCGGATCATCGAAGGGCGAGGCTTTGGCTTCGTCGACATCGACGCCGACAAACTCGAGGCAGCCGTGGCCGACAAGCACCAAAAGGAGCTTGGCGGGCGCACCCTCACCGTGAATGAAGCCCAGCCCCGCGGCAGCGGTGGCGGCGGCGGTGGCGGCGGCCGCAGCGGCGGCTATGGCGGCGGCGGCGGCGGTGGCCGCAGCGGCGGCTATGGTGGCGGCGGTGGTGGCCGTGGCGGCGGTGGCCGCGGCGGCGGTGGCGGCGGCCGCTGGTAATCGCGCCTCGCTCATGAAAAGCGCCTCGACGGTTTGCCGTCGAGGCGCTTTTTTCGTGCGACGGACTCCCCCAAGTGGGCCGCAGGCCCAACGTGCCGGATCGGTAAAATCGAAGGCCTATGCCCGCCCGCGCCAAGCGCCTCGACCAAATTCCTCCGTACCTCTTTGCCGAGATCTCCCGAATTAAACGGGAGGCGATCGCCTCCGGCGCCGATGTGATCGATCTCGGCATCGGCGACCCCGACAACCCAACCCCCCAGGACATCATCGCGGCGCTCGGCGAAGCCGCGCGCGACCCCGCCACGCATCGCTACGATGAAACGGCCCGAGGCTGGGGGCCCTTCCTGGACGCCGCTGCCGAATGGTATGCGCGCGAGTTTGGCGTCGCCTTGGACGCGGCATCGGAAATCGTTCAAGTCATTGGCAGCAAAGAGGGGCTTGCCCACCTCTGTTGGAGCTATATCGACCCGGGCGACCTGGCGATCGTGCCGAACCCTGGCTATTCCGTCTACAAGATGAACACCCTCATGGCGGGGGGAGAGGTCCACGAAGTGCCGCTGCGGCCCGAAAACGGGTTTGTCCTCGACTTCAGCGAGATTCCCACCGACGTGGCGAAACGGGCCAAGCTCCTCTTTTCGTGCTATCCGAACAATCCGACCGGAGCCGTCTGCCCACCTTCGTTCTACGAAGAGGCCACCAGGTTCTGCCGGGAATACGACCTCCTTCATGTGGCGGACCTGGCGTATGCCTCGGTCGTATTTGGCGGCTATCGGTGCCCGACCGCGCTGCAGGTTCCGGGGGCGAAAGACGTGACGCTCGAGTTCCACTCGCTCAGCAAGGCCTTCAATATGACCGGTTGGCGGATCGGCTTTGCGGCGGGCAATGTCGACGCCGTCTCAAACCTGGCGGCAATGAAGTCGAATTTGGACAGCAAGGCCTTCCCCGCGGTGTCGCTCGCCGCCGCCCACGCCCTTCGAGAAGGCGACAACTCGGCAACGGTGGCCCTGTATGAAAAGCGTCGCGACGTGCTTTGTGAGGGATTGAATCGATTGGGCTGGAACGTGAGCCCACCCAAGGCGTCGTTCTACGTTTGGGCTCGGATCCCGCGGAACGATATGACAAGTGCAGAGTTCTGCGCGGAGCTGCTGAAACGGGCGCACATCGTGGCGATTCCCGGAACCGGGTACGGAAGCGAAGGGGAAGGCTATCTTCGTTTTTCGCTGACGTTGTTGGGAGACAAGAACGGGGAGCGGTTCGAGGAAGTGGTGCGAAGGATTGCGGCTTCGGGCCTAGTGCCTCAGCCAAGCGTCGCCTAGTCTCCTCCCCCGCAGCCGCCTCCACAACCTCCGCCACCGCAGCCCGACGAGCTGCATCCGGAAGATCCGTCGGCGCTGGTGTAGCCGCCTCCGCTCTCGCCGCCACACCCGCTGCCTCCCGCTCCGCACCCGGCCGCACCGTCCTGCTTTCTGCCCGGTTTCAGGCCGCTCACCAGCGCATAGATCATGAAGCCGGCAAGGCTTGAGAAAATCACCATGGCGAAAAGAGCGACGGTGGCCTCCTCTTGAGTGCAGCCCGCGGTGAGGAGTCCCAAGCCGAGACAGGCGCCGGCGGCGAGGACGGTCCGCTTCGGAATCACCCAATTCCGCCTCAGGTTCACCCGCGCGGCGTAGGGGTCTTCTCCAAAACGCACCTCGGAGGGCGGCCAGATGTCGGCCGGAGGCGAGACGCCGAAGTGCCTTTCGTAGCTCTCCCGAGTTCGGGCGTACCAGTCGTCGAACTTGGCGTCTTCCCGGGCGCCGCCTTCGGTCGGGTTGTGGTGGAGCGGCCGCGGAAGAACTTCCCCGTTCAGCCGGTCCCAGTAAGACTTGGTATAGGTGAGGTGAAGGTGCCAAGCCTGGTCCACTTGGTCGCTCGGCGTGCAGGGATGCCCGGCCTCCATGCAAAGGAAGATGAAGCGTTTGTACTCATCGATCACCCGGCGGGCGTATGTGAGGCTCCAGCCGTTTTCCCGGGCGAGCCGCCCGGTGAAAGAAAGCGTCTTGGGCCGTTCGTCGATCTCGAAGGCCATGATGCGGTCGAGAAGGGTTGCGTTTTCTCTACCCACATCTAGAGTTTATGGGGGTTGAACGAAGAATCCAAGGCAAAACGTGCGATCTTAACACGTTCAGCTTGATCGAAAGCCAAAGTCTTAACATGCGGTCGAATGCGCGCCTATTGGACGGGTTTTCGCACCAGGTGCTGTGGCTGAATCGCCAAGTCGTCAGGATTTTGCAGGTTCCACGCAAAATCGTCCCGCCCGATCCGGGCTTGGGCTCGCGGCGGCTGGGCGTTCAGGGCGGGGTCGTACCAAACCAAACGCGCGTCGAGGGCCCGGACGATTCGATGCGTCGTATTGCGCTCAAGGTCCCAAAGGAGGACGTCTGGATTGTCGAAAACCAAAAGGTAGCGCGACTCGAAGATGCCCAAAACCGACACCATAGCCGCCGGATCGGCGGTGAAGCGCCGAGCTCGGGCGCGCCCATCACGATGCCGAAGGCGGATCTCGGCGACATGGGAGATTTCACGGTCTCCCACGCGCGAGACTTTAGAGAAATAGCGGATACCCCAAGGCGACTCGAAAGTGAAGGGGTCACGCGTTCGAAAGACCTTGGACTGGCCAGGGCGCAAGGGGGGAGGGGCCGGCTTTGGGTCGGGGGCGAGTTCCTCCCAAATCGGGCGAAGGGTCATCTGATTTTGGGCAGGATGCGCGGCTTGGAGTTGGACCGTCCCGCGGCCCTCAAAGGCGTTCTCGAGCTTTGCTTCGGCAGAGGGCCGGGAGGAATCCGAGAAGAGCGTCCCCGTCGCCCCAAGCTTCAACGGAAAGCTTGAAGCCGCCCGGGGACGAAGGTCGCCGACGACCCGCTCGAGATGGGTCCCATCGAGCCGAAAGCGAAGCACTTCACCCGTTTCCGCGTCGATCGCGTAGAGGCGATAGGGGTGGCGCGCCAAATTCGGAATCGCCGTCTTCGCGGACGGGTAGGCGGCGCGCCCGCGGGAGCCGGCGCAGCCGGCCAGCAAGGCAATGAGAAACACGTACGCAACTACGCGGCGAGCCGCCACAATGCCCTATTGTCGCACTTTGGCTGGGTCCATGCCAGCTAAAATCGGCCCGGGCCATGAAGCGAAGCGAGATCAACGCGTTGGTTCGAGAAGCGACGGCTTGTTTTGGGGCCCACGGCTGGGCCCTGCCGCCCGAACCCCGCTGGGACGTCACCGACTTCGGACTCGGAGATTGGCGACGCCACGGCTTGGTTCTTGTGAACCTGGCGGAGGAGCCGGAGTACTGCGAGAAGCTCATGTACGCCCGGCGTGGAATGGCGACGCCCGCCCACTGGCACCGGGTGAAGAAGGAAGACATTATCGCGCGGTGGGGCGAGCTTTCCGTCCAACTTTGGGGGGATGAACCGTCCATTTCTGTTCAAATCAATGGAAAAAGCCTAGTGGTGGCTTCGGGAGATCGCATCGTACTGAACGCGGGCGAACGGATCACGCTGGTTCCGGGCCTCGTCCATGCGTTTGAACCGGTGAGCGAAGCCTGCATTATCGGGGAAGTTTCGACCGCCAATGACGACCAAAACGACAACTACTTTCAAAACCCCGCCATTGGAAGGTTTCCGGGGATCGAGGAAGATGAGCCTCCGCTTGTCCGCCTGGTGAGCGACCGCTGAACCTGTCCCGCCCCAAAACGCCGAACGGATACTGGATGCCATGGAACGCCACGGAATTGCCGCCGCCGGAAACTGGATCGTCGATCGAGTGAAAACCATCGACGCGTGGCCCGAGCAGGATACGCTGGCCAACATCCTATTCGAAACCGCCGGAAATGGCGGCGGCCCCTTCAATCTCCTTTGCGATCTCGCTCGGCTGGGCGCCGGCTTTCCGCTCGAAGCGGTGGGCCTGGTGGGGGACGATGTCGATGGCTGGTGGATCCTCGATCTCTGCCAAAAGACCGGCATCGGAACCGACCAGCTTTTGGCGGTGGAAGGCATCACTTCCTACACCGATGTCATGAGCGTTCAGCATTCCGGGCGTCGAACGTTTTTCCACCAACGGGGGACCAACGCCGCGTTCGGTCCGGAGCACGTTGAGATCGGGAGCCTTTTAAACCGCATTTTCTACCTGGGCTACGCCCTTCTGCTCGATGAAATGGACCGTCCGGATGCCGAATTCGGCACCAAGGCGGGCCGGGTGTTGGCCCATGCGCGCGAGGCCGGAATGAAAACCGCGCTCGACGTGGTCAGCGAGAGTTCGGATCGCTACGAGTCGGTCGTGGTGCCGACGCTGCGCCATGTCGACTGGCTGTTCGTCAACGAGTTTGAAGCGGGAAAAATCACCGGACTGGTGCTTCGCCCGGGGCGCGACCTCGATAAGGCGGCGATGGAGCATGCGGGATTGAGGCTTCTCGATCACGGCGTCGGCGACGTCGTCTTTATTCATGCGCCGGAGGGTGCGATGGCGGTGATGCGCGGCCAGTTTCGCATCTGGCAGCCCTCGGTGGCGATGCCCCCCACGGAGATCGCCGGCACCGTCGGCGCGGGCGACGCGTTTGCCGCTGGCGTCCTCTACGGCCTTCACGAAATGAGAGACTTGCGCGAATGCATGACCCTCGGGGTTTGTACCGCCGCCGCTTCGTTGCGCCATCCGTCGGCATCCGATGGGGTGATGGACCTCGAAAGCTGCCTTGCCCTCAGCGGCGCGCATGGCTTTCGGGCCAATGGGCCGACCGTTTCCTCGGCCTAACCCGGCTCCTCGGCGAGAAAACCGAGATCAAGCGGCACCAACGCTTCCGGTCCCGTTTCGAAGGCCACCCGCAGGCCGTCCCCATCGGCCTCAACCGCGCGGACCGCGCCGGTTTCCGGCCCGATCGGATGGATCGCCATCACGTATCGGATGACTGTCGGCGAACTCGGGTCGAGCCGGCAGCACGTGGCGATGCCGCGTTCGCTTACCGGGTTCGGCGAGGCCGACTCGGCCAAGCCATAGTGGAAGTACGCGCAGACCTCCTCGATGCCCAGCACGTGGCGATGCCGGCCGTTCCAGGGTGGGTAATGGCGGCCGCCGTTTGAATGCCAAAGCACGGTGCTGGGAAGCGACTTTGGGTTTTTGAGACCTAGCCAAAGATAGCCCTCTTCGGGAAGCACCGCCGCTGACCACGCAAAGGCGTCGCTGGGAGGAGCGGCGACCATGACGAGGTCTTCAAAACCCTCGCGGGCCGGATAATGTGTGAGGTCGGCCATTCCGCCATCCGATCGCGGAACTTGTCGCAGCGAATCGAATTGGGCGCCGGGCTGGAGGCAGGAGTAGCCCCCGTTCGCGGGGGTTTCGAACTCGCCTGGAAACACTTGTCCAAACGCGAAAGGGCTCACGCTGATCCTTCCGGAGCCTTCGCCGCCAGGAAAGCGAAGCATCGCATGGTGCCCCAGGGGCATCGGACCGCGAAAGCCCTCCAAGCGATGCTCGGAATAGATCGCCCGATGGCCATGGTGAACGGTGAGTGACTTTCGAATTCTCCCGGGCCTATGGGATGGCTCTAAGGTGAGTTCAAGCGTCGCATCGCGTCCCTTGTTTGTCGACGCCGCGAATCGCCAATCGAGGTTCGCCGATTCCCCGTGGATGGGGTGCGCTTCGCCTTCGAAGGGCGTCGTATTGGCGCCAAAGGGCATGCAGAAAAAATCGCCTCGGAGGGCCCGCAGGATCGGGGGTTGCCCCATCGCTTCCCCCGTCCCGCCCCACGGCGCGACGGCGAAAGGCTGGACCGAACGACCTTCGAGGTCGAAAACGACCGGGCCCAACATGCCGCCGGATCGGGCAACCGTGAAAACGATCGATTCGGTCTCGACCCGATACGAGGGCTCGCCGGCAATGCGGACGGTGTCCACCGCCCCATTATGTTTGGACCAACAGCCGGCCGCTTTCCGGGGGGACGATCATCGGGGCGTCGGCGGTCCATTTTGTGCCGGTGACCAATTCAGTCCATTCCATTTCAGGCGGAACCCCTTCCGCCTGCCAAACGAATTCGGAAGAAGACCAGTTCGTCAGCGCAACCATCCGGGAACGCATCGATTTCCGCCGAATCCAAACTCGGGGCGGCTCCCCATCCCGTTGGGCATAGTCGAAACCCGGCGTCTCGACGTACGTCGGGTGCTTGGCATGGGGCAAAACCCGTAAGAGCACCTCTCGGCGCGGGTCGTTCTCCGCCTCGTGAAGCCAACCTGCCAGTTCGACCAGAGTTCCGCTGCCCATGAGGAAGGCCAGCCAAAGCGAGAAATGGGAATCCGGCATTTCGAAATGACGGAAAAGGCCCAAGCCGTCGCCGTCCGGCATCCAAAAGCCTTGGCTTTGGTAGTGAACGACCAGATAAGCCGCCCAAAGCGCCTGCTCCTTCATCTTGGCAAGGTCTTGACATGACCCTTCGCTGTCCGCGTAGTACCGGAACGCATCAAACCCGACGCTCCGAAATGGTGAGCCGAAAGGGATATCGATGCAGTGCAGAAGCAAACCATCCGAAGGGAGGTACTTGCGATGAGATTTGTCAAGCCATCGCATTTGCGATTCGCCGTCCGCGTCGGGGTCGCGAAAGGCGATATCCGGCTGGTCGAATCCCATGGTCCAGAAATCGAGCTTGCAGCCTTCAAAGCCCCATTCGCGAAAGGCGGTCCGAAAGGCCGCGTCGATAAACGTCCGGACTTCGGCGACGGACGTGTCCAGAAACCGCAATTCGGGCATGAAGTAAAGCCGGGTCTCCGGCTGAAACCACTCGGGCTTTTCAAGATACAAGCGAGACATTTCGTGAACGGAAGGGGTCAGCCAAAGCATCGGCCGCAATCCCAGGTCCCTGATTTTCTTGGCAAGTCCGGCCATGCCGCCCGGAAACCGGGGATCGTCGGCCAACCGGTTGGGGTCATAAAACACGCTGAAATCGGACATCGGCGCCTCGGGATTTTGGGGCGGGGCCCATCCATCGTCGATTTGGATCCACCGCACGTTCGGGGCATGCGCTTTCAGCCAGGCCGCGGTCTTGAGAATCCGAGCCTCATCGATGTCGCGGTAAATGCCGTCGTTCCACGAGCCCCACATCAGCTCGTCGCGCACTAGCGGTCCGGTCGGCCGAAAGTGCCCAAGCCCGACGGAAAGCCGCCTCAAGTAGATCGGCTTTAACATCGAGTTGATCCAACCGCCTTCCAGCGCACGACGGGTTGCCGAGCCCTTGTCGAAGGCGATCCAAACCGATTCGTTGGGCCAGTGTTTGGAGCAGGCGTAGGTCTCTCGGCCCCACCGCATCCACGTAAGCTCGAGGTGGATTCCGCCTTCGGCCAAACCCCACGAAACGGCAAGCCGGGCGTTGCGCTCGGTCATCGCCCCCACAAAGCAACGTTCCCCGGTGGGATGGGCAAACAGCGCCAACGGGGGCATGGCAAACGGCGGCTCGCCTGGCCCCATTTCGAAGTGGGCGGCTCCCGCCAGGTCCGACCGGGGGCCGTCCCGCCAATCCTCGTCAACGCGAGCGGAGCCCGTGTTGCGCATTCGAGGGAGGCAAGGGTGGTGGACCAAGACTTCATCCGGACGCTCAAACCGAACGAAGATTCGCAGCCGCACCGAAACGGCCGTACTGGCCGATCCGGTCGGCGCCTTGGGCGAGATCAAGTAGCCGCGGCGCGTGGCCGGCTCGAGCCGAAACGTAGCCTCGGGCCACTCGACGAACGGTTCGCCACGGCGGACTTGGCGCCAAATCCCCTCGACTCGCATGCCGCTTGCGCCCAATTCCATGGGAAGGCCCAGACAATACCAGCGGAAAGAAATCGAATGAAGGGGGACCGGGTGACGTTCGAGGTGGGCGGTGCGGCCGGGCGACAATCAGGGAGTCATCCTGCGCGTCGCGGAACTCGGTTCCGTTCCGGAATCGCTAGGACTTCCTTTTCCGCAAGAATTCGGAGTAACGGTCCTAGGAAACTAATCGTACAATAGGTGCAGGCTCGTCAAGGGGGTCGTATCCCTCGCGGAGAGCGACGAGCCCGGAGAAGTCGATGAAGACGATTCGTGTTTGGACGGTTCTTGCGTCTCTGGCGCTTGCGGCGGCGGTTGCATTCTCCCAAAGCCCACTCGATCGCAAACCCCGGCCCGGGGGCGGCGGCGGGGGTGGCGGCAACCAAGGCGGGGGCCAAAAGCCGCCCGACAGCAAGCCCAACAACCCGCCGAGCAAGCCGCCGGAGCAAGGTCCGCGGCCGGGAGGCGGCGGAGGCAACAAGCCACCCGAAATCGATCGTCCTCGGCCCAAGCCGCGCGAAGAAGCGCCGCCCAAACCGATCGACGAAAGGCCTCGGCCGAAGCCGCCCGAGCAGAGCCCCGGCCCGAAGCCGATCAACGATCCGCCACGCCCCAAGCCGCGTGAAGAGGTTCAACCTCCGCGCCCTGGCAACAACGATCCCAAGCCTTCGGACGATTTGCTTCGCCCGCGGCCCCGGCCCGGCCAGGGCAACGGTGGCGGGAATCAGGGGAACAACGATCCCAAGCCGGACCGTCTCCCGCGTCCCCAGCCGCCTCAAGACCCGATCGGAAAGTGGGATGCCCCCGGCCCAATCGGCCGCATCAACAACGGCAGCCGGAACAATGACCGTCCCGGCGATGGCATGCTCGGCCGGCGCGGCGGCACCAATTATGGCGGCAGCGTCAGCAACAAGAACCGCGGCGACAATCGAGGCGAACGCGAGCTCTTGAGCAAGCCTCCGGTCGACATCTTCCGTGGTGGACTTGAACATCAAGTGCGCCGAGAGGACACCGTCCGCTATGCGAATCGAGGCTGGCGAACCGGCTATTACCACTATCGACGCGATTGGTGCGATGACAACTTCTGGTTCAACTGGTACGTGTTCGACCCGTTCCGAGCCAACTGCTATGTCTCGCCGTGGTACTACTATCCCCACCTTCCGGGGTACGTCAACTACCGGTGCGTGAGCGTCGTCTCGATCTCCCTTGCCCCGTTCTACGGCACCGTTTACAACTGGTACCGTCCGACCCGGTGGGACGACGATGCGTGGCGGAACTACTCGGACCTCGACTATGCGCTTGAGGACATCACACGGGCGTTCGAGCGGTTCGATCGGCGGGCCCTGCGCCGCCTGATCCCCTATCGAGATCGGGTCGCAATCTTTGTCGATGGCCGCTACAACTATTCGATGACCGGTGAGGACTTCGAGGAGTTCATGATCGATGCCATCGAAGGCACGCAAACCGATCGCTACGACATCACACGCGTCGAGCGAAAAGGCCGCGAAGCCGAGGTGACGGCGCGCCATGACTATATCGACTCCTATGGGCGGCGAGCCACCGTGTACCACTGGTATCGCCTGGAGTGGGAAAACGGCAAGTACGTGATCCGCCGGTTTGGAACCAGCGACTACGACTAAGGCCAGAGGGTCAAAGGTTCCAAGGGATCAAAGGAACCGAGGACCCGTTGGAAAGGGGACTCAGGCCCAAAGGTCTGGGTCCCTTTTTTTGCCCGGGCTCTCGCGGTAAGCCCCGTTCCCTCTGATCCTCCGACCCTCCGATCCTCTGATCCTCCGATCCCAATCCCAACCCAAACTTCACAAAAGACCTAAACTTATTCCATATCCCGCCGAAGATTTCACACGAGGTTTGACGGGTTTTGCGAAAACCGTCGCCTGCTCCCTTTCGGGAACGAGCCTAGGAGCGGAAAAAAGTGGGACTTCGGATCAACACGAATATTTCGGCCCTGCGCGCGCTGCGGAACCTGGATGGAACCCAGTCGGGCATGACCAACACGATCGAGCGGCTCAGCTCGGGTCTACGCATCAACAATGCGAGCGATGACCCGGCAGGCCTGATCATCAGCGAAGGCATGCGCTCGCAGCTGAAGGGTCTCGAACAGGCCGTTCGCAACTCCCAAGATGCGGTCAACATGAGCAAGACCGCCGAATCGGCGCTCGAAGAAGTGCAGCGGTTGCTCCGCGATATCCGGGGTCTGGCCGTCCATAGCGCCAACACCGCGGTCGTCGATGCGGCGACGCTTCAGGCGAACCAAACCCAGATTCGATCGACCATTCAATCGATCAACCGAATCGCCGAACAGACCCAATTTGGAACGAAG
>CAYONY010000050.1:0-13715 GCA_964405415.1 uncultured Fimbriimonadaceae bacterium
GCAGGGTGTAATCCATGCTTGCCGAGAACGCGGTCTTGCCGTCTGGCGTGACCACGACGCCCGTCACCGGGCGCTCGTGCTTCTCATTCTTTGCCTTCAGGCTGAGGTCCGAGCCGCTCAGGAACAGAACCAGATTGTCGAAGGTGCCCACGACGAGCGTCGATCCATCCGGCGAGAAGGCAAGGCTGATCCCTTCGACCTTCGCCGCCGCTTTCTCCGTGCCGGTGGCCACATCCCAAAGCTTCACAATGTCGCCGCCCGCGGACGCCAAGGTCTTTCCATCCGCGGAGAACGCGATCGCCCGGCCGCCATCGGCATGGGTCAGCGTTTTAACCTTTTTCAGCGTCGCCGTATCCCAAAAGTGGACTTCGCCGTTATCGGTCATCGTGGCTACGGTCTCCCCTTTGGGCGACATTGCGATTCCGATAACCGCCCAGTTGTGGGGCAGTTTTTTGGCATCGGCAAGCGAGCCGATCGTCCAAACCCGGGCCATGTTATCGCCGCAAGCGGCAAAGATACGCTTGCTATCGGGGGTGAAAGCAAGGCCCTTGACGGTGCCCTCGATATCCTTAAACATGTGCAGTTCTTTGCGCGTGGCGACGTCCCAAATCTTCAGTTTCTTGTACATCTCACCGGAGGCCAGCAGCTTTCCGTCGGGGCTGAAGGCCAGAGACTGCACTTCCCCATCGTGGCCCTCGAGCTTCGCTACCGACTGCTTGGACGCGGTGTCCCAAAGGCGGACGGTGAGGTCGACGCTGCCGCTGGCGAGGAGTTTGCCATCCGGCGAAAGGGCGAGGCTGGAGACCTCGCGGGTGTGGCCGGTCATGGCGGTCGGATCTTGAACGAAGAAGGCAGCGGCAAGGGCCAAGCAAAGGAACGCTCTCATAACGTGATGTTACACGGGCGAGGGTGGCGGGAGTTTTGGGGAAATCAAAGGGATGGCCGCATTTTGAGTGCGCGGAAGAGCTACGGCGCAGGCAAGTTGCCTGCGCTCCCCTTTCGCCAAGGCTCCATCTTTCGCGAAATGGGTTTCGCTTTTTACTTCGCGGCGGTTTCGGCCCGGAAGGCGGCAAGCTCCGCCTTCGCCTTTTCGCCGACCGCCCCAAGTTTTTCCAGCCACTCGTTGCGGTAGGGCCGCAGCGTCTCCACAATGGCTTCGGCCACCGCCAGATTGCGGAACCACTTGCGATCTGCCGGAACCACGATCCAAGGTGCATGTTCGGCCGCACATTGGCCGATGGCCTCGCCATAGGCGTCTTGATAGGCGTCCCAAAACTCCCGCTCTTTCCAATCGCCGACGCTGAGCTTCCACGACTTTTCAACCTCTTGCTCGCGGGCCAGAAGGCGCTCCTCCTGCTCTTTCTTTGAGATGTGGAGAAAGAACTTCAGGACAATCGTTCGATTCGTGGCCAAGAGGCTCTCAAATTCGTTGATCCGGCCGTAGCGCGCCCGCCAAACCGCCTCCGGCACGATTTCATGCACGCGGACCACCCCTACGTCCTCGTAATGTGATCGATTGAAAACGGTCATTTGGCCCCGGGCGGGCGCTTTCGCATGGACCCGCCAAAGGAAGTCGTGGGCCAATTCCTCGGGAGTAGGGACCTTGAAGGATGCGACGCTACAGCTTTGCCCGTTCACTTGGCCAAGCAGAAAGCGGATCGTGCCATCTTTGCCGGCGGTGTCCATGCCCTGCAGCACCACGAGCAGCGCGTGGGAGCCGGCAAAGAAGAGCAAGTCCTCAAGCTCATCCAGTTCCTTGCCGAGCGTCTCGGCGCGCTTTTCGCCCTCGTCTTTGCCCAGCCCGCCGTCCGCATCGGTCGGTACGTCGTGGAGCCGAAACTTGCCCGGCTTGTCGACCCGGTGGCCATAGCCCATCAACGCGTCCCCGCCGTTTCGACGCCGGCAAGCTTGGCGGCCCGGGCTTTGAGCGCCTCGGTCGGCAACGCTTCGAGGGCGGCCATGGCGATCTCCTTCCCTTCCGCGCCATACGCTTCGAGCACATCAAAAGCGAGGCTGCAGGAGGCTTCCTGCCCGCCGACCAAGAGCCACCGAACCCCTTCGAGGCCCCCGGCTTTAGCGACCGCTTCGCGATTGGCCATCGGGACGGCGCGGAGCAGCTTGGCGGCCGCTCTTTGGAGGTCGGGGCTGGACGACTGCAACGAAGCCGTCGCGATCCAGGCCAGATAAGCGGCGCCATCGGCCCCGTCCTTGCCGGGAAACGCAGCCAGCAGATCGGTTTTGCCGTTCAAGAATGCGGCAAGGTCTTTGTCTTTGGTTTCGGCCAGCAAGTCGACGAACCAAAAGATCGTCCGGTCATCGAGGTTCAGGCCCTCCATGAGATTCGGCTGGACAAGGGGGAGCCACGCCTTATCCGTAAAGTCGACGCCGGCTCGAGAAGCCAGATCGTGAAGCAGGATCGCATATACGCCCGCCGAAACCCCGGGAATCATCCGCTTGTTGATCTCTTCGCGACTGGCCCGGTCGGTAAACATCCAGATTCGGGCTTGGTCGTGGGGCCCGCGGAATCGGCTCCGCGCGGTGATTGCGGCGAGGTTGGCAATCCCATCGTTGCTTCCGTTCTTAATGCGATATTTGACGCTCGGCGTGGGCTCCTTCTTGTTCATCTCCATGCACGCCCAGCGCAAGGCGGCTTCCCCTTGGAGCGGCGGAGGCGGCCCGATGTTGACGTAAAGGGTCTGCGAGGTCCCCGACGGGATGGTCGCTTCCGCTTGGGCCAGCGCGCACATGATCTGGAAGAGGGGATCGGCGGGAAGGAACATCGTTCCCGGCGGCAGGACGACGCGCACGGTTTGGCCGGTGCCATTGCGTAGAACCAGTTTGGCGGTGTTCATGTCGTTCCCGACCACTTCCACCTCGATCCTCGCGTCGAAGAGCAGCTTGCCCATCGTGTCGTAACACGTCACACCGCCGTTCGTGAACCGCCATTCCAGGTTCTCCCGCGTTCGCGGATCGATGGCGGCTCCATTGGGGCCGATGAACATATTCGAATAGTCCGGCGGCACGGTGGGCGGCTCAAAACAAAGGCAAGCTTCGAAGGCGTTTTTTTCAAAGGGCTCTTCGACAACGACTTGGCCGGTTGCGACCACTTGCTCGTGGGTGCCCACCACCTCGTCGATGGGCGTTCGCATCCCTCGGCTCATGCGGTAGCCGACGCGCTTCATCGTCCCCCGCACTTTGAAGCTTTTGGACATCGTTCCCACCCACCACCATTGCCCCGAGCAGGGTTTGGCGGCGTGAGGCATATCGAAGGTCTTCTTTTTCTTGCATTCGTTGCGAAATTCGGCCAAGGCGCTGCTCACGCGGTGCGACCAGTCGTTGGGCGAGACCGCGCCGCCGCCCTTGATCGCCAGACCGTTTGCCGCGGCCGTCGCGGCGCGCATTCCGGCCAAATCAGGGCGATACTCGCCCTTGATCGTCGCCTTGTGGTCCTTCTCCGGGCACTTCGTGTCGCAAGAGAAGTCGCAGGCGGCGTGGTTCTTGTGTTTCTTGCCCTGGCAGGTGTGTTGGCAATGCAAAACGGGGCCCTGCCGGCCCTCATCGGTGATCTGAATGGCCACCGAATATTCGAGCGTGAAGAACTCGGTGGCCTCGACCCCCGAATCGCCACGGATCTCCTTTTTGTATTCGCGGGATTTGATCCCGCCTTGGTCGATCCAATCTTGCGCGGCGGCCTGCCCGGCCATGCCCCCGAGGAGAACCAAGGCTCCGAACGTCCGAATCGCTCTCATGCCCGTTACCATACGCCATTTAGACGGTTTCGACAAGCCAAACGGGCCGGAACGCCATGGCGGTCCGGCCCGATTGGCTTTGCGACATGGTTTAGTCGAGCAGAACGATGAGGACAAGGCCCACCACGAGAATCGTAATAAGCTCCCGATCGGACATCGAGACCGAGGCTCGCGGCACATAGACGGTGTCGCCGGCGCGCAGCGCTTCCGCATCGAGATTCATCGCCATCAAGTTGGCGGTGTGCACTTGCACCGTCCCGTTTTTATCCGGGCGGTAGATGCGCACTTTCTCGAGCGAAGCCTTTTCGGCCGGGTTCGCCGATCGGACCAGCTCCCGCACCGTCATGCCGGGGCGAAAATCGTAGGCGCCGGCATGGGCCACGCCGCCCTGCACCAAAACCGAATGGGTTGGATCGATCGTGGGCACTTCGACGCGATCGCCCGGCTGGACCGAAGGCACGATGCCGAGCTGGGTCATGTCGACCACCTTCATCGGGCCGTCTTTTCGGTGCACGCGGACGTGGCGGACGTCGGCCTCCGGTCGAAAACCGCCCATTTGGCGCACCGTCTCATGCAAGGACTGGGGGCGTGAGACGGCCAAGATCCCCGGCTTCTTGACCGCGCCTTCGAAGACCACGCCGGCGCCGGCCGCGGTTTGCATCGCCATCGCCAATCCAGCGATTCCAAAAACTCCTACCATCGATCGTCCTCCTTGGTTTGCGGGATGCGGATGCGATCCCTTGGATTCTTACGATACTTGCCCCCACCCCTAGTTTCCAACGGATCGCGGAAGGTTTTTTTCCCGATGCGGCGAAATGGGCCTTTTGAGGCAACGAGCCGGGAGGAGTGAACGATGGGTCATGGACGAGGGATGGCGGCCGCCGCGCTGCTGCTGACGGCGGGAATGGCATGGGCAGACCAAAAGGCGACGCAGATCCATATCGAGGCGCGGTTCCTAGAGGCAACGAGCGAAGGGCTCCGCGATTTGGGCGCCGATATCGGTTGGGGTCTGGGGCTATCGGTGAACTTCGCCTCCAGCGAGCGCGCGGCGGTGATTCCGTTCTTGGGGGCGAGCTGGGACCGGATCACCGGCGACAACGGCGCGAAGCTCAATCTTTCAGGATTTATGGCCGGATTCCGCTTTCGCACTTCGCCCAATACGCCGCTTGATAAGTCGCAGACCGCTATCGTTTTGGGTGAGGGCTTTTTCGAGAATCGCTACGAAGACGATGTCGCCGACGGAAGTGAAAAGGGAATGGGGTTCGATATTGGTCTCGAAGTCGGCCCGATGATGAAGGGCAAGGGCCCCCTATGGCGTTTCCTCTATTCGCTACGTCCAGAGACTTTTGGCAAAAAGACGCAATTGATGATCATTACGGTGGCGTTTCCAATTGTAAGCAAGTGATCGCAGCTTATGGATAGTCCACCCGAACATCCTGAAGGTGCGCCATCGCCCGAGACCGGCGATCTCTCAGGATACTATTACCGTGGTCCGGCGGCCCGCCCGGAGGATGCGGCCCGGCTCCGGGCGCTCCGCGACGGCTATTTTGGGCTCAATTGGATCTTCATCCTCAACGTCGTCCTCGTCTTTTCTTTTCGAGGCGTGATTGCGGTCAGTAAAGATCAAGACGAGTTGGCAGGAGCACTCTTGGGCATGGTGATCATCCTCTTTGTGATCATTGCCGCGGCCACCTATCCGGCGAACCGCAAGATTGCGATTGGCCGACAATGGAATCCCGGCATTGCCGCATTGGCTTCTATCCTAATGGGACTGAATTCCGCTTTGTGCTGCGGTCTTATCGGCTATGTCATCATGCAATCGCTCGCCGCTTCCGAAATGCGCAAATACGGCATCAAGCCGGGATTCTTCAGTATGCGGCAAAAGGATGTGGATGCCAAAATCGCCGAGCTCGAAGGGGCCGCAAAGCCGCCGAACTTCACCCTCTAGCTTGCATCACGCGTTCGCATCGCCTTCGCCCTCCGGCTCCGAGTCCCCATCGACGAAAAGAAAGTCCTGGCGGACCTTCGCCATCTCCTTTTGCATCTCCACCAGCCGCGCATAGATGCCGCCTTCCTTGGCCAAGAGCTCGTCGTGGGTCCCGACTTCGACAATACGTCCGTCTTCCATCACGACCAGCCGGTCCGCGCTTCGGAGCGTGCTCAAGCGGTGGGCGATCGCGAAGACCGTGCGGTTGGCGACCAGTCTTTCCAAGGCCTCCTGGATCATCCGTTCGGTTTCGGTGTCCACGCTCGAGGTGGCCTCATCGAGGATGAGAATGCGCGGGTTGTGAAGGATGGCGCGGGCGATGGCGATCCGCTGGCGTTCGCCGCCAGACAACCTTTGGCCGCGTTCGCCGACGTAGGTGTCGTAGCCATCCGGAAAGTGGACGATGAAATCGTGGGCGTTGGCGGCTTTGGCCGCGGCCATCACCTCTTCAAGCGTGGCTTCCGGCCGGCCGTAGGCGATGTTGTGGCGAATTGAGCCGGGGAAGAGATAGCTCTCCTGGAGCACAACCCCGACTTGTCTTCGAAGATCGTCGATCTTGATCTTGCGAAGATCCACCCCGTCGATCGATATCTCGCCCTGGGTGGGGTCATAGAAGCGCAGCAAGAGGCTCATCAGGGTCGACTTGCCGGATCCGGAGTGGCCCACCAATCCGATCATCTCGCCCGCTTTGACCTCCAAATCGATCCCGTGCATGATCTCGCGAGCCTTGTCATAGCCGAAGTGCACATCGCGGAACACGACGTCGCCCTTGATTTCGGGAATGGACACCGCATCGGGCGCATCGTCCACGTCAAGCGGCGTGTCGAGCACTTCAAAGACGCGTTCGGCAGCCGTGAGCGAGCGGCTTGTCCAATCGATGATGCGCTGGATCATCATCAGCGGCTGGCCGAGCATGACCACATAGCCCTGCAGCGCCATGAGCTGGCCGAGCGACATCTGCTTCTCGAGAACGGCATGACCCCCGACCCACCACACGATGAAGCTCGAAAGGCTCATGGTGAACATCACGAAGGGGAAGAAATTCGACCAGCTGCGCTCGGCGACGTACCCGGTCTGGGCTAGGTCGCGCACGCGGCGGCCGAAGCGGTCCTCTTCACGAACTTCGCCATGAAAGGCCTTGACCACTTTGGTCCCCTGGAGGACGCCGCTGAGCGTGCTGCTCATACGGGACCAAGAGTGCCAAAACCGGCTCCAGACCCGAAGCATCTTTTTGCGGAAGAAATGGACGGCGGTGAGCACGATCGGCACGGGCAGGAGGGCCCAAATCGCGATCTGCCAATTGACGAAAAGCATCGCAATGGGGATGCCGATGAGGAGGGCCGATTGGTTGACGGTGATCGGTACCCCATCGACAAGCACATCGTAAAGCGCGCCGGTATCGTTGGTGACCCGCGACATGATCGAGCCGATATTCCGCTTGTCGTAAAACGTGAGCGAAAGCTGTTGGAGCTTGTTGAAGAGCTTCGTTCGGATATCGACCGCAACACCCGAGCTGAGGTAGGCCACGTTTCGGCCCCGGGCGATCTGGACGAGCATGATAAGCACGCGCGAGGCGACCAGCGCGGCCATCAGCCACCCGAAGATCTCGATTTTGCCCTGGGTGAGTACATCGTCGACCAGGTGCTGGGTGAGCCATGGCGGCAGAATTTCGAGCAGGGTCCCGGCCAAGATCAGCCCGGTTCCCCAGGCGAGGCGGAGGCGGTAAGGCCGGGTGAATTCGAAGAGTCGGAGGAGGGTCTTGCCGCGATTGAGACAGGCCGTGCAGATGTCGCTGTCCAGCGGGAGCGGGCGCGAACATTTGGGGCAAAGCCGTAGCTTGGCCTCAAGATCGGGGATGTCCTTGCCTTCCAACAGAGCTTGAAGCTGCTTCTGGGCGGCCGCCAGAAGCAGGACTTTCCCGGCGGTGCCCCGGATCAGCTCCACTTCGACGTCGCCGTGCCAGGCGACGAGGCAGGTGGCATCGACCAGGTCTTCGACCTTTGGCGCCCGCAGCCGGGCGATCTCCCAGCTGGCGACGACCTCTTCTCCAAGAGGCGTCTTCTCAATCCGGTATAGGCGATCCTGGGTGGCCACCAAGCGCGAGGCGCCGAAGGCGCCTCGCTGGTCGAGGTCGACTTCGGTCACAAAAAGTGCCTGATCCGCTTCGGGCAGAGCCTCGGGCTTGGGGACAATGCCGGCCATGGAGACGCCCCGCGACGAAAGTCCTTGCGGGAAGATTCGATTATGCGCCGATTGAAGGAGCCGTTTGTATCCTCAATGAGCGAAAAATTGGAGCGCGAAGGGCGCGCCTATCTGATTGCGGACGAATCAGATTCGCGAATCCAACGTTTCGAAAGCGTGGACAGCGCCGGCGCCAAGAAGAGCGCGGGCAGGAAATTCGCCACCGGCAGCGAGTTGGGATCGACCGAGAGAAAACCGGGTACCGAAAGCAAGCCAAACGCAATACCCATCAACATCACGCCGCCAGCCGCGGTCGCATCGGCAATTGCGGCTTCATCGCGCATCAAGCGCTTGAGCGGCGAGGCGGCCAAGGTGAGCAGACCCTGAACGATGAGCACCACTCCTGCCGAGACCAGCACCCCAGGGCCGAGCGCCGCCGCGAAAAAGATCGCGCAAAAGCCGTCCATCGTCGACTTGATTGCCAGGAGGTCGATCTTGTCTTCAAGGGCATCCTGGATGCAGCCAAGCAGCGTCATGGGCCCGACGCAAAACAGGACGCTCGTCACGATGATCGCCTCGGTAAAGGTGGACGAACCCTGACCGCCGAAGGTGGCCTTGGCCCATTCGGCAAACGCCTCGATGCCGGCATGGACGCCGATCAGCTGGCCGAGCACACCGCCGAGGGCAATCGAGGCGGCGACGATGACGATGTTCTTGGCTTCAAGAAAGAGCTTGATGCCGATGCCGAGCGTGACCAGGCCGAGGCCGCCGATGACGATGTCCTTGTAGGCAGGCGGAATGAAGCTGCCGGCGGCCAGGCCGACGCCGGCGCCCACCGCGACGGTGGCGGTGTTGAGAAGCGTGCCCCGGGGGAATTTCACGAATTTGGTGCTAGCGATGGACGATTATTGCTCAGTTGGGTCAAACCGGCTTTGCCAGTCTTGGGCGGTGTGGAAGATACGAAGAACTTGGAGTTCTTGCTCATAGACTCGGTAAAACACCAAATGCCCATACCCGGTGGAGCGCTTCTTTACGAGTAGTCGGCGGACTCCAGGCAACTCAGGTAGGCCTTGGCCAAGCATCGGCGTCTGGCACAGCCTGTCAAACCACACCTTAATGCTCGACACGTACTTATCCGCAAGGGCCGGACCATGGCGCGCGGCATTCCATTCCCAAATCGAGGCCAAGTCCTTAACGGCATCGGGCATGACCTTAAGGGTCAGCCCTGCTTTCTCAGCCACTGCGCTTTATGCTCTTCCAGAGCCTTTTCAACCTCGTCCCAAGTCATGCCTTCGCCCGCTTCGGCTTGCCGAAGACCCAATTCAATCCCCTTTCGCATCTCGGGAGTCAGCACGAAGTCATCGACCGGAGCCGATTTGTCCAGGTACTCCTCAACCGTGAGGCCAACCTTTAAAGCAAGCTCTTTATAGGCCTGGTAAGCACGATCGGAAAGCTGAACCTGATGCATCACCTTAATAAGACGCCAAACCTATCCGTTCCGGCACGCAAAGTCTTTCATGAACGCGGCCAAGGCTTCGCAGCCCTCTTTCGGAAACGCATTGTAGATGCTGGCGCGGACGCCGCCGACCGAGCGATGCCCGGCCAAAGTGTCCAACTTGTTTTGGGCCGCTTCCGCTACGAATTGCTTGGTCAAGTCTTCGCTGGGCAGCGTAAAGGTGACGTTCATGATGCTGCGGAAGGGCCGGTCGGCGTGTCCCTTGTAGAACCCGCCGGAGGCATCGATCGCGTGGTAGAGCACGTCGGATTTCGCCACGTTCCGCCGGTACATCTCGTCCAGGCCGCCCTCTTTTTTCACCCACTTATAGACCAGGCCGCACATATAGATGCTCCAGCAAGGGGGCGTGTTGGGCATGTTGTCGTTCTTTACGTACTGCCGGTAGTCCAGCATCGGATGGGTGGCTTCGGGGGTGCGGGCCAGGGTTTCTTCGGAGATGAATATGGTGGTGACGCCGGCCGGGCCCTGGTTCTTTTGGGCGCCCGCATAGATCAGGTCGTACTTGGAAAAATCCACGTGGCGGGAGAGGATGTCCGACGACATGTCGCAGAAGCTGGGGACCGGCAGCTGAGGGTCGCCCTTGAACTGCACGCCCTGGATGGTCTCGTTGCTGGTCCAGTGGCAATAAGCGCTGTTGGGGCTATAGGGGAGAGTGGGTAGGTCGGGAAGGGTGGAATAGTTGTGCTCTTTGCCGCTGTAGAGCAGGTTCACTTTGCCGCAGAAGTGGGCGGCTTCCTCGCTTTTCTTGCCCCAAGCGCCGGTGACCACGTAGTCGGCGACCTTGTCCGAGGTGAGAAAATTCAGAGGGATCATCGTGTTTTGGAGGCTGGCCCCGCCTTGGGCGAAGATGATCTTGAAGTTGGCGGGGACTCGGAAAATATCGCGCAGGGTGTCTTCGGCCTCTTGCTGGATGTCTTCGTAGACCTTGCTGCGGTGGCTCATCTCCATCACGCTCAGGCCGTGGCCCTTCCAGTTCATGAGGTTGTCGCGGGCCTCTTCGAGGACCTCGACGGGGAGGGTGCAAGGCCCGGCGGAGAAGTTGAAAACGCGGTCGTACGGCTGGCTCATGGCAAGGGTGTTTTACCCCGTGAGCGGAAGGGGAGGGGTTACAGTTGGGGGCACCCTCCTCATGATATCGGCTTGTTCGGCGTATCATAGTCGTATGAGCAAGCCCCTACGTATCGAGGCTGAAGTCGACGATGCACACCGGCTCCATGGGACCGTTCCGCCTCAAGTGCCACCAGGCAAGATCGAGGTGACGCTTCATTTGGTGACTTCGATGTCGGCCAAAGAAATGAGGGAACGCCAGTTGGCGCTGGCCGGATCGTGGCGAGGAATCGCGTTCCGGAGGCTGCGTCAGGACTCGAAGAGTCGGGTCGCATCCTTGTGACCTATCTTCCGGACACCAATACGTGGGTTCAGTTCCTTCGCGGCGATCCAAAGGCGATCGCCGCTTTCAGGGAGTGGCAGTCGAAAGCGTCTTTCTGTCCTCGGTTGTTTATGAGGAACTCCTCGTTGGTGGGATTCGGTCAGGAAGGGCCGACGCTCTAAGTTCAGTTATGGAACTTGCCGCCCTGCACCCGGCTGCGCCTTTAGACCATTCATCGGCGATGTCAAGCGCTCAGATTCAGGCGGATCTCATTGCTTCGGGACAACGAATTGGCTCCCGCGACGCGCAAATTGCCGGAACGGCGATGAGCCAAGGACTCGTCTTAGTGACCCATGATCGGGCATTTACGCGGATTCCCGGGTTGGCGCTGGCGGATTGGCGATAGACCAACAGCTTAAAGGACTGGCTCTCAAGGGTAACCTGCTCAGTCATGGCTTCGGAACTAGTTCCCAAAGTGATTTGCCACTTGGACGAGCAGGGCGAACTTGATTTCGACGGATCGCCGTGGGTTACTTGGAATGAGAGTAGCGACCTTTATGAGGTCGACTTCAAACGGCTATTTCCGACAAATGCTCCATCAATCGACCGCGAAACTCGACTGCCGGACGACGAAGAGTGGCTTTATGAACCATCGGTCGAGCTGCTGGGCGGCATCGAGAGGGCATTGCATGATGGTCGTCCGGATAGAAGCGAAAACGACACATCTATGGTGGCCTGGGACACCTGCGCATGGTACCAACCGATTCACTTCTTCGGCTATGATTGGGGGATTTACATTCGAGAAGATTGCCTTGTACGAGCGGCGATACGAATCGCTCGCTTCATTGACTGCCGCTCAGCAGTCGCTATTAATCCTCGCATTCTCTCAAAACCATTGTTGCGGGCGGCATTTTGTGTCTACTTTCTGCATGAGCAGTACCACCATAAGATCGAGTGTTTTGGTTTGAGAGTCCATGTCGCTTCGCAGAATCCAGTTTACTCTCGTTACAGCAAACATGTGTATAGATTGCTAAGTGGAACAGATGATCAAATTGAAGAGGCCCTTGCCAATGCGGATAGTTATCGACGGCTCACTGACGATCCTTACAATAGGTGGTTGACAAAACCCATTATCGAAGCAACAAGGGAATTCCTAAGGTTTGAGTTTCCCGTCAGTCCTCCGGGTTACCGATAGGCACCTGCCTATTTGTCGGAAAAATGCTTCTCTGATGGAGAGGATCGATTGCTTTCACGAGTCTATGAAGGGTCGTCAACGCCGGCGAGGAACCCGAACGATTGGGCGCTTGCGCCTCGGATGACACAGTCCTACTTTCCCGTCACTTCGAATGTATGGACGGTCGTCCCAGCCGGCTCGACTTCGTGGCTTCCGTTGAGGAATCCGATCCTTCCGGTACGAACATGTTCAACAAGTCAGATGATTCGAATTCTGGAAGCAAATAGTTACACAGTTGTTACCGGAGGAAAGGGATCACACGTGAAGTTGGCGAAGATGGGTGTACGACCGATGATTTTGAAGGGTAACCAGCCAAACCTATCCCCTGGTCTGGCGAGAGAAGCAATAAAGCGGGTCTCTTCTCTTCATACCGTGAGTGACATTCCGAATCTGTTGCGTCACTATAAGTTGGCTTGAGTGTCAATAGCGGCGTATTGATTGATGATTCCGTTTCTTTTCGTAATAGTGAATTGGTTACCCCTTCCCCTCCACATACTCCTTGAACTTCATCGCAAACAGGTATTTCCACCCTTCCGTCACATTCCCCTCGCCTTCTTCGCTCAGGTTGCCCAGCACCGAATTCGTCAAACGGAAAAGCGTCGTTCCGTCTCCGGCATCGCGCACCTCCATCCGGTTCATGTTCAGGCTGGGGCCGCCCCAGGTGGGGGTGACCGCACCCATCATTTCCAGCACTGCGCCCGGCTCGATGTAGAGCACCGTCCCCCAAAGGCACGCCCGGCCGTCGGCGGTTTCTTCATAGAGCCGTCCGCCGGGCTTGAGCTCGAACTTCATCCCGCCCGAATCCGGGATGGCCAGAAAGTCGAGCGGCCACCAGGTCGGCAACTCGTGGGCCAGGGCTTGCCACACCCGGTCCTTGGGGGCGTTGATGGGAACTTCGACGACGATTTCTTTGATGACGGGGTTCATCGGGTTTCTCCTTCATTTGGTTTGGGGGGTGGCTCGGCTCCAGAAGGGAGCAAGATGCCCTCGATACGTTCTCGAAGCCTTAAAGCCGCCGAAGCCACTCGTGCCGTGTGGCCCTGGACCCAGCGCTCAACGATCTCCTGCAGCGGAGCCGGGTTCAAATAGTTGAACCGTTGCCTTCCCCGCCGTTCGGAGACCACGAGATGCGCCTGGACCAGGACTTCGAGATGCTTCATGACCGTGCACCGGTCGAGCGTCGGGAACGCCTCGCAAAGCGCCCCCGTCGTCCGCGGTTCCTCTTTCAATCGGTCGAGGATCGCGCGGCGGGTGGGGTCGGCAAGGGCCTTCCAGACGTCTTCCGGCATGCGGGTATTATGTTACCATACAATAACATTTTGTGAAATGTGGAGGGTAGGTGGATGCAGAATTGAGGCAAAGTGGAGCCTGGGTGGCGAAAGGGTTGTGGACCTGGCTTTCCTCCATGTTCAGCCACTTTGCCTCTATCTTCCTCGCATCCACGGCAACAAGAACGAGCTGTGAAACGACGGGCGGGGCCGCCCGTCTCAATCCCGGAGAGGGATCTGAAGTCCCCGGATCGAAAAGAGGTTCATCATGAGTTTGCTCGTAAGTCTCGTCTCTGCGGCGGTGCTCGCCCCCCCCCCAAACCCCCCCCCCCCCGCACCCCCCCCCGCCCCCCCCATTACCCCGCACGCCGCGGAAAAACCCCCCCCCCACACCGTTACCCGTAAAGGGCC
>CAYONY010000050.1:13726-16642 GCA_964405415.1 uncultured Fimbriimonadaceae bacterium
GGAAGTGAGCAAGGCGGCGGCTTTGAAGATTCGCCCGATCCAGGTCAACACCCTTGCGTTCACCAAAGATCTGAGGGCGGAAATCGGCCAGCGCGTCGGACCCGTCCGGGATCAAGGCAACCGCCCCACCGGCACGATCCACGCGATGACCTTTCTCGCCGAGTTCATCTTCAGCAAGAAGGGAGGCGGCAACAACATCAGCCTGTCCGAAGAGTATTTGAACGCGATTGCCAACTCGGTTTGCGGCAACGTCCAAGACGGCGACCATCTAATGAACGCGTTTCGGGCCTACGCGACGGCTGGTGACTGCAAAGAAGTGTTGCTGCCCTATCGGCCGACCTACGCCTTGGGACTTCCGATCTCGGCAGCCGCGCGAACCGATGGCCTCGCCCATCGGCGAGGAGTGCCCGTTTGGATCAGGCCCTTCATGCAAGGGACGTTCCCTCCTCAGGCCGCGCCAGGTCAGCCGGTTTGGCCCCCGGTGGTTGGCCAGGGGGTGGCTCCCGGAATGCTGCAAGCGATGAAGTCGCATATGGCGGCCGGATTCCCGGTGGCGGTGACCGTTCGCTGGCCCAACGAGCCCTTCGTCGGCACGGTGGAAGTCGCCGGGATCGACCTGTTCAAGATGCCGACGCCCCCGCAAGCGCCCTATTCCAAGGGCATCGCGTTGGTCGGGTTCAAAGATGATCCTCGGTTCCCAGGAGGCGGCGTCTTCATTTTTCGCAACAGCGAAGGCCCCGATTGGGGCGACAAGGGATACGGCTACATGTCGTATCTGTACGTGCGCAACCTTTGCCTCGGGGCGCTTGTTTTGCGCTGAATCGGAAGCGGGACAGGTTTCGGGCGCTGTGGGAACTCCCACAGCGCCCGAGTTCCTTGGCGGTATGCCTAGTCCGGGGTGCCCGGGAGCACGACATCCTTGAGCCCGAAAAACGGATCCCTGTAGGGGATCTTGAGGATCGTTTCGAGGATTGCATCGCGAGCTTCCAATGGTGTCGGAAGCGCCTTTCGGGAAGCAAAGAAAAGGTGCACCACCGGGCGCGTGCGCTCAACATTCGCCTTGGAATCGTTCTTGCGAATCTGGATGGCGATATCTTCCGCACTCCGAGTCTCGGTGGTCGTCCCGGTCAGTGCCTGCATCGTTTCGCGGGCGGGCATCGGGTTCAGGCTGGCATCGGAGAGCATGCGCGCCCCTTGCAGGAACTTGAGTTCATCAGGATCCTTGGAGTTCACGCGCTGGGGTACGCCTTCGATCGCGTGGGCCCCGATGAGGTTGAGGGTCGGGGCTTCCAGCATCATCTTGCCGGTGGTGATGGCGGTTCGGCGCGGAATGGCGCCCCGCTCTTTGTGGAAAGTGCGTACAGATTCGAAATCGGCACGAGCGAGTTTGGCGATCGATTCGCGCACCATCGGCAGGAAGTCTTCGGAGGTATAGACGCCGGGAAAGGCGTCGACCACTTTGCCCTCGGAATTGCAGAGGTACATCACCGCGTTGCCGCGGACGGTGCGTTTGATCTTCTTGCCGTCGCCCAAGTCGATCTCGATTTTGGGCACCGCGCGGACCATCTCCCATGCCGGAATGGCGTCTTCGGTGACCAGTTTCTTGAATTCTGGATCCTTGAAAAGCGTTGCCCGCAGCGTTCGCGCGTTCGCGCAGGGCATCTCTTCATCGAGCCGTCCGAACATGCTCAAATAGAGGATGGGCTTGCCAGTGCGCTTGGCCTCGGCCTTGGCATCGTCAAAGCTGGCATACCAGCCCACGCCGTGGACGGTGGTTTTCTTGGCGCGTCCGCCGGCGAACGTGAAGCCGACGACGGCGATCAGGGCGAGAGACGAGGCAAGGAACAGGGATTTACGCAACTTCATCGAGACCCTCCGGTGAAGGTCCTGACGGGCGGCGTTGTTCAGGGTTACAGGTTCTTTGCTCGAATGCCCGTTTAAATAAAGTCAAACCAATATCTGGATAAGTTCAATACGATCTTCATGAATGAAGTAATCGATGGCAACCTTCCAATCCAGTGTTCCCGCATCAATGGTGACGTGGTATCGAGGGTTGCGATAGTGCCATTTCGTGCCGACATCGTATGGATTCGTTGCAAGACGTATCTTAAGCTCGTCGAGGCGATCCTCCAGCCCAGGCAATCCAGCCGCTCGTTGTTCGATGGACATTCGAAAATTTCGACCTTCTACGACTGGCTTTCGGTCCATTTGGTTGAGTAGGCAAGTTTGCTCCGGTAGTAATCGGTTTCTTCCGTTGTCGGTTTTCGAACCGATCCAAGGCCTAGGCAATACGGAATCTCCTCATCGGCTTCAACGAGCCCCCATCCCGGCTGATCGTGGCTCCATTTCGAGATCTGGCGGGCATTCATCGGACTCAATAGGGCAACCGCCTGCTCAATAACGGACATTTCATTTGCGCTAAAAACGGACACATTCGGCTCGGCAATTGCAGTTGGCCTTTTCTCACGATAGTCACCGACCTCCCGATCGATGAGGGCAAGGCGTCCCGATGCGACAAGTTCGTCGATCATCGCCAATGCGGCCTTGGCCACCGGACCTTGAGGCATCCGAAAATAGGGAGCGCCCGTAATGGGTTGGCTGTACTTTCGAAATGCTTCAAAGTCGGCATGAAAGAGCATCTTGCACAGCTTGGTCTTGCCCCAGCTCGACTGCATGTCGCAACGCCGAGCGAAGTAAAGAATGAGTTCGGAGAGCTTGGTTCGATCGATCTTGAATCTGCGAGGCATTGTAGAATCCTGTCTACCATTATGTCAGGCCATTCGACCGTTGTCAAGGGATAAGACGATGGCGAGTCTCAGATCGAATCGGGGTCACCCAGGTACAATCTCCGCCGTCCCCCTATGAATTCCCACCTCCGCAACGTCGGCATCATCGCCCATGTCGACCACGGGAAAA
>CAYONY010000051.1:0-16397 GCA_964405415.1 uncultured Fimbriimonadaceae bacterium
ACATCCGGCCGCCGAAAGAGCCGCAAACGCGGCTCCGACGGCGAGGATCGAGTGGAGTCGACGAAGCATTATTCGAGGTCCCACACGTACTTGGATTTATCGACGACAAGGCTGTTTTGCGGCGTCGCAATGTTGTATTGCACGCCTTGGAACAGGCTCATCGGCTCGCGGGTCTTCACGTGGCCATCCGCCCAAGTGATGTTGTGCTTACCGGCATACCGCGGATAGGAGCCGCCATACCGTTGCCACGAACATCCGTGGGACGGGTCAAAGAACCACCCAAAGAAATAGAGCGTGGTCGTCGAGTAGTTGAACCCGGTGGAGTCAAGAATCGCCGGGGCATCCACCGAATACCAACCGCCACCGGTCCCTCGGCAATTCGGCGAAGCGCCCGCCGCACCCCAAGCGGTGCCGTCCGCGATCATCACGGTATCGGCCACTTGAGCGATCTGCGTTTGAGAGACGCCGCCACCGTAAATGTCCGTCAACGTTCCCGGCGCCTCCGGATCGTCGACATTTCGGCCAGGCGCCAAAAAGGCGTAGTTGTAGCCATAGCTGGAGCCGTAGCCGCGCGCCCGGTCCAGATCGATCGGCGCGATCGGCGCTGTCAAGCCCCAGTTCGTGGCGTACTGGCCATCGTTGGCCTCACCATCCGTCGGATCGCGGAAAATCAACCAGTTCTTGACGTAGGGCTGGACGAGCTGAGGCCACGTCTGCCGGAAGGAGAAGGGCTTGTAGTGCTCCAGCATCACGAAGTAATCGTCGTAATCGGTGGCGTACATCAGCATCCCCAGACCGATCTGCTTGCCATTCGAAATCGACGACGACTTCTTCGCCGAGAGCTTCGCCTGGGCAAAGACCGGGAAGAGGATCGCGGCCAGGATCGCGATGATCGCGATCACAACGAGGAGTTCGATCAGGGTAAAGGCCCCCCGACCGCCCGAGCGGTGCGTTCCCACCTTCGGATTGGATTTCAGCATCATTGCATTGCCTCCAGAAAATCGGCCCCCTTTCCCAGCAGGGCCAAATCGTTTGTTCTCGGCTAGGCCGCCGCCTCCCGCCAGTATCGCGGCGCGTAGAGCCGGCCCCCCCGGGTGATCGGGGTGCTCGAACCGATGTAGCGGTTGATCTCGGCCAGGTCGAGCGTATCCGTCCGAACGTAGTTGTAGGCCAAGCTCAAGCGCGAGCGATCCGAGTTGTTCGGCCCCGATTTGTGGACCAATCGCCCCAAAAACACCATCGTATCGCCGGCTTTGAATTGGGGCGCGTAGCCGATGGCATCGTATTTGGCCTTATCCGCCACTTCGCGGGCGTTGCTTGTGATGGGCTCGACCGGCGTCTGATGGGGAAGCGGGCCAAGTTTGTGGGTCCCGGGCACCACGCAGGTCGCCCCCGATTCGCCGTCCTGGTCGTCGAGGTAGGTGATGACGGTGACGTTGTATTCGTTGGTCTGGGGGTCGGAATACTCGGTGTCCTGGTGCCAGTCCCGATAATTTCCGGGAAAACCGGGGACCTTGGCCACGCAGCTCGTTTCGTAGAGGTTCACATCGGGGCCGATGAGCCCGGAAACCGCCAGCGCGATCTTGGGGTGAAAGGCGAAATCGTAAAACCGATCGTCGAAGAGTGGCAGATCGAACGCCGCCCAAACGCTGTTCGGGTTGTCGGGGGTGGCGGGCGCGGTGGGGATCTCGGCCCGCATCAAGCGCGAAAAATACGGATGGTCGGGCGAGACGTTGAGGATGCCGAGCAGCGCGTCGCGGTAGAGCGCCACTTCGTCGGGCGTTAGCGCTTCGCGCACCACGAAAAAGCCATCGCGTTCGAATGCTTCGCGATCCGCGTCGGTGATGAAATGGTCCCGCGTCAACAGCGCCGTGCTCAAGTCCCTGATTGCCTCCACAAACGGCCAACGCCCGCCGAAGCGGGGTCGATGCCGGAAACACTATCCAACAAAATGCCGCGAATGCGAAGGTATGGACGGGCCGAAGCGGCAAACAATTCATTGACAAAACCCTTTAATTGGATCAAAATGAAAAACAATGCCGGATCGATGCCCCTTCTGCCCCGGAACGCGCTTCTATCGGCTTGGCGACGGGCGTTGGATGTGCGCGGGGTGCCGACGAAGATTCGCGAGCGGCCCCCGCCGATCGCGCCTGACTCCCGAAACCGCCGCGAAGCTGATCCGCGCCTTTTGGCAAGGCGATTCGGCGGCTGCCGCCGCTCGATCGACGCGGGTCAACGTCAAAACCGCCCATCGCTACTTCCGCCGGATTCGCCTGGCCCTCGCGGCGGATGCGGCGCTCGGCGAGCAACACCCAACCGCCCAAAGCTCGATCGCCGCCTTGGAGCCCGAGCGTCGCCGGGTCGCCGTTTTCGGGATCCAAGAGGGCATCCGTTCGATCCGCGTGCTCATGCCGGGCGAGGCGATGCGCCTGGGCGGCGCCCGCAACGCCTCGATTTCCTGGGTCTTTGCGCCATCCCTTGAAGCGGCGCGGACGCTTCGCGTCGCGAGCTTTTTTCGCATCCCTCGGTCCGACGAGGTTCGCCTGTGGCATGGCAAAGCCCAGATCAGCCGCGCCGACAGCTTTTGGAGGTTTGCCACCGCTCGGCTCAAGACGTACCGCGGTGGCTATCGCCATGCTTTTGGTTTGTACTTGAAGGAAATGGCCTTCCGCTTCAACCATCGGGGCCAGCCCGAGGCCGATCAGCTCCTCCTCCGGCGGCTGCTCGGCCAAGCCCTCGAAAGCTGAACGGCCCGCCTGAGCTATGCTCCCCGCTATGCACCCCCCCGAGTTGGCCGGAAGCCTCGCGTTGGTGACGGGCGCCACTGGAGACCTGGGCCGCGTCATCGCCCGAACCCTCGCCGAAGCCGGCGCCGATGTCGCCGTTCACTTCCACCAAAACGAGGCGTTCGCCCAGGCGTTGGCCGATGAGATCCGAGGTCTGGGCCGACGCAGCGCCCCTTTTCGCGCCGACATCGGAGACGAGGCCTCGGTTCGCCGCATGGCGTCCGAACTCATGGGCGAACTGGGGGTTCCCGACATTCTCGTTGCCAACGCGGTCGCCCAGTACGATTGGAAGTCGGTTCTGGAGCAGCCCGCCGAAGACTACGTCTCCCAGTTCCGAACCTGCGTACTCCAATCGGTCTTTCTAGCCCAGGCATTCTTGCCTCCCCTTATCGCCGAAATCCAGACCGGTCGACGGCCAGGAGGGCGTTTCATCGCCATCAACACCGAATGCGCGATGCAGTGCTTTGAAAACCAATCGGCCTATGTGGCGGGCAAGCGCGGGTTGGATGGGGTCATGCGCGTCTTGGCCCGCGAAGTGGGGCGGCACCGCATCACGGTGAACCAGGTTGCGCCGGGGTGGATGATCAGCGATCGCGATCGCGCCAAGGGCTCCGAGAGCCAATCCGCCTACGAAGCCAAAGTTCCTCTGGGACGGCGAGGGACCGATCTCGACGTCGCCCATGCGGTGGCCTGGCTGGCCTCCCAGCGCGCTGAGTTCATGACCGGCGCGTATCTGCCGGTCTGTGGCGGGAACGTGATGCCCACCATCTGAGCCGGGCAAGCTACACTCATCGCCATGTCCGGGCCCGCCGACCTGTTGCGAGCGATCGGCGGCATGCTGCGCGTCCGGGTCGCCCACTATCGAGGCTCGAAGCGCATCGCCGAGGCGGCCGTCCCCTTTGCCGATTCGATTCGGATTGCCCTCAACGAAAAGTCATGGCGGCTGTCCGGAACTTTGGAGACATCGGAAAGCCACATTCAGAGGCTCGATCTGGCTGTGACCTTTGAGGGCATCCATTCGCCGCCTTTTGCGTTTGGATTTGAGATCGAGCTCGGCGACTGGAGCTTGGAAAACCTGGTCGTCCTTCCCGCCGCCGCCTACCGCGGCAATCGCTTTGTGGCCAAGCCACTCGAATATCCGTGCATCCTCATCGACCCCGAAGACTTTCGGCCCGATGTGCCCAATACGATCTCGGAGGTGCCCCGGCTCGAACTCGGCGAAGGCCCTTCCCGGATTCAGTTGCGCAGCGGCGACCTGAGCACGCCCGCCATTGGGATCTATTTTCCGGCCCGCCAAATGGGGCTGTGGGTTCTGACGGCCCAAGGGACGGAACTGGGCCCGAACGGCATCGAAATTGAAGAATCGAGCGATCGCCGGCGCGCGTGGCTGCGGTTTATGGCGCCGGGCGTGCGCGAAGACACCCGCTACGGGGGCGGTCCGAAATGGGTGCCTTCCGAAGATCGGGGAGGCCGATTGAAATCAGGTGAAACGGGCCATCTCAGCGTCTGGATCGATCGTTTCCCCGCCGAATCGACGGCCGCATTCTTTGACAGGTTCTTGGCGCTACGCAAGCTCCCGTCGATGCCGGGACCGGAATCGTTCGAGCTTCCCTGGTCGGCGGCATGGGAACGCCTCGAGCGCAAGTACAACGCAGTCAACTGGGACGAGGAGCGTGGCTATTACGCTTGCGGCGACCGGCAGTCCCGCTACGCCCAATGGCAGATCGGCTGGGTCGGCGGCATGATCTCCTCCCATGCCCTCATGGCCGAAGGCGCTCCGCGATCGAAGGAGCGGGCCGCTCGCAACATGGACTTTGCGGCAACCACGGGCCAGGCGCCAAGCGGCCTTTACTGGAGCGTCGGCATCGATGGCGAAATGTTCAGCGACATGGTGGACATGGACTGGGGCGAGGATTGGCACTTGGTCCGACGCAGCGGCGACGCCCTGTATTTCATGCTCCGCCAGATCGCTCTCCGGGAGCGCGAGCAGCCCGCGCCCGCATCGTGGCGGGAATCTTGCCGGCGGTGCGCGGATGCGCTGCTACAGATCTGGCGGCGAAACGGCCAATTCGGCCAATTCGTGAGTGAGATCGACGGCACCATCCGCGTCGGCGGCACCGCCAGCG
This sequence comes from uncultured Fimbriimonadaceae bacterium, assembly GCA_964405415.1. Taxonomy (GTDB): domain Bacteria; phylum Armatimonadota; class Fimbriimonadia; order Fimbriimonadales; family Fimbriimonadaceae; genus CAYONY01. The sequence goes on from CAYONY010000051.1 coordinate 4,913, forward strand.
GCGCCATCGTTCCCGCCGCGCTCGCATTGGCCGCCCAAGCCTTCGAACATCCCCCGTTTTTGGATGCGGCCCGCGAGGCCGCGCGGCATCTTAACCGCGAGTTCTTGGAGCGCGGCTTCACCAGCGGCGGCCCCGGCGAAGCCGCCCAATGTCCGGATAGCGAATCCGCTTTCGCACTGCTCGAATCGATGATGACCCTCCATGACGTAACGGGCGAAGCCGAATGGCGCGAATTGGCCGGGGCGGCGGCCGCCCATGCCGCCACCTGGGTGATGAGCTACGATTTCGCCTTCCCGCCTGCTTCCAGCTTTGGCCGTTTGGGCATGCGCACGGCCGGAAGCGTCTGGGCGAACGCCCAAAACAAACACTCCGCCCCCGGGATCTGCACCCTTTCGGGAGTTGCTCTTTTCAAGCTCTTTCGAGCCACCGGCAAGCCCGTTTATCTCGAGCTGCTGCGCGACATCGCCCGCGGGATCACCCAGTATTTGAGCCGCAAGGATCGGCCGGTGTTCAACATGCCCGAGGGCTACATGTGCGAGCGGGTGAACACCAGCGATTGGGAATCGCCCTACATCCCCCCGGGAGAGGGCTTTCACGGGGGCTGCTGGTGCGAAGTCTCCGCGATGCTCACGTGGGTGGAAGTGCCAGGCCTCTACGTTCAGACCGACACCGGCTTCGTGCTTGCGTTGGACCACGTCGAAGTGATCAGATCGGAGGTTTCCGAGCATGGCCTCATCGTTTCGATTCGGAACCCGACGAAGTTCGACCTCAGCCTGAAGCCCTTCGTCGAGCGCGCGTCGGATTGTTCCAACCCGCTCCCGCCCGACTTCCTTGCCGGCGTGCCCGCGCGGTCCATCGGCGCCGGACAAACGGTGGAATTTAGGTTCTAATTCGGAAACGCCTCGTCCAGAAAGGCAAAGGCGCCGACCCCGTGAAACCGGTGCTCGCCCTCAAAGACTTCATGTCCGAAGTTCGAGGAGGCACTTTGCGCCCCAAAGTGGGCTGCCGCCCGCGCCACCGCTTTCCGGAATCCGCTGACCGGAAAAATCGTGTCGTGGGTTCCACTCTCCACGAAGCATCGCCGAGGCGCGATCAGCCCTGCCAGATCGGGCATATCCACCAGGTTGAGCACCCCCGGAACGAAGTTGTCCAGGCAATGGTCGATCGCCAAAATCGACTCTTCAAACGGGCAAAAAGCGCCGCTGACGACGGTCGCCGCGACCCGCTCATCGAGCGCCGCCGTCCAGAGCGAAACCGTGCCGCCGCCAGAGATTCCCATCATCGCAATGCGGTCCGGGCGGGCGTCCGGGAAGCTGAGCAGCACATCGACGGCGCGCATGGCTTCCCCGACCCGCCAACCCAGAAGCGTCTCCCCCAGCATCAGCGCGGATTTCGCGTCGGCTTCGCATGACCAGCCGTGGGGCCCGAGCCTCGAAGACACGCGCGTCCCAAATCCGGCCGGTTCGATGGCCAACACGCGATAGCCCCGGCGAACGCATTGGAGCGCAAAATTTGCCTGATAGGGTTCATCGGCAAGTCCTACGATCGCGGCAACCCCGACCCCATGGCCCGGAAGGCCCACGATCTGGGCCCGGGGCGCGCGGCCGACCGGCTCGAGCAAGAATCCGGTGGCCGTCAATCCCGGCCGGGTTCGAAAGCAGATCGGCGATCGGAAGCCGCCCTCGACCTCGGACGTCGGCCCGATTTGAACTTCGAGGGGTGAACTCGTGTCCTCAAAACCACCCAGGGCCTTGCGAAGCGCGGCCCGAAGCGTCGGCTTTTGCGCTTCGGCCAGGGGAACATCCACCCTCAACCGGGCCGAAGCCGCGGCCAGGCGGGCTTGGATATAGCCGTCGAAGTCGGACATCGCGTTCAAATTTTGGCCCCGGAATGCGGCCCGGACTTTTTCAATGCGTAGCATTGAAGGCGGCGCCGCCGAAAAACCTTGGTGTACATTTTGGGCGTCTATTGGCCATGGTCGAAATCCAGCCCACCCCTGCCGAACTCGCCTCAGGAACCTGGTCGCCGGAAAAACTGGCGAGGGCGAAACACGCCCTGGACCTCGACGGCATCGTCGTCCTTCGCGACGTGGCCGATCCGGAGCATTTGGCGGCGATCCGCGAACGCATGCTGGAAGACGTTGCGCGCATCCTCGCCCGAAAGGACGTCCCGTTCAATTTCAACTCAGGAAACCTGCAGCAAGACCCGCCGCCCTTTCCGCCCTACCTTTTCCGCGACGTTCTCCTGAACGACCTGGTCATCGCGGTGACCCATGCGGTCTTGGGCAATGGGCTCTACAACGCGTTCTACAGTGGGAACACCGCCTTGGCTCAAAGCACCTCGCGCCAACCGGTGCATGCCGACTTGGGCCATCTTTGGCCGAACATGGAGCACGCCACCCCCGGCTATGGCTATGTGGTCAACTTTCCACTCGTGGACATGGATGCTTCGAACGGCAGCACCGAGATGTGGCCGGGCACCCATCTCGACACGTCGTGTGCGTTTCAGGATGGCGACATCAAGATCTCGGAGGCCAAGCTCGAAGCCCGACGCCGCGAATCGCCGCCGATTCAGCCCTCGGTCAAGCTTGGCAGCGCGGTCATTCGTGACATTCGGATGTGGCACGCCGGAATGCCCAATCCCTCCAAGGGACACCGTCCGATGATCGCGATGATCCATTGGGTTTCATGGTGGCCCAAAGATCAAGGCGTGCCTTTCCCCGCCTCGTCCCGCGAGTTTTTCCACCATCCGGTGCTTTGGACTCACGCCGACTTTCGCGACGACGCGATCGACCACACCGGCCATGGCCACGCGTATGAGTTCCAGGAGGCAGCGAACTCGTGACGGAAGAAACGCCCGAACTCTTCGCGGCCGGACGCCGGCTCGACACGCGAGAAAACGCGTTTGGCCGGCTCCGAAGCTCCGCCGATGCGATCTCGGACCCGATCGGGCTCCGATCGCGGATGGCAGAAGATGGCTACCTTTACGTGCCTGGCTTTTTCGATCGTGCCGACGTTTTGAACGCGCGCACTTCCTTGACGGATGCGCTCGCCGCCGAAGGTTCTTTAGACCCCGAATACCCCACGCTCGCTTCGATCGCTAAACCGGATGTGGAAATGGGTTTTCGACCGGATATCGCAAATGGCAATCAGGCCGTCGAAACCCTGATCTACAGCCCGCACCTTTTGCAGTGGTTTGAAGCCTTTTTAGGCGGTACCGTCCGACACTACGACTATACCTGGCTGCGCGCCGTTTCGCACGGCCACGGCACATCCCCGCATTGCGATATTGTTTACATGGGAAGGGGTACCTCGAATCTTTATACGGCTTGGGTGCCGCTGGGCGACGTTCCGCTTCGGGTTGGCGGCCTAATGATCCTCGAAGGCTCGCATCAAAACGAAGCCCTTCGAAAAAACTACGGCTCACTCGACGTCGATGCCGCCTGCGACAATCATCCCGGTGCGCGAAACCAGGTCGAGGCGATGGGCTTTCACGAGTCTGGCGCCATCGGGACGGATCCGATTGCGCTGCGGGAGAGGTTGGGCGGGCGGTGGCTCACCGCCGAGTACCGAATGGGCGACCTGCTCGTGTTTTCGATGTTCACGGTTCACGCCAGCCTTGATAACCAGACGCGCGAGATCCGCCTTTCCAGCGATTCTCGCTATCAACTTGCTTCGGAACCGGTCGATGAACGGTGGGTGGGCGATCGGCCCATCGGCCATGGACCTCATGCCAAGAAAACGCTTATCTGCTAGGTGATCTTATGCAATCGGCAACTCTCCCCAACTCGACCTCCGAAACCTTTGCGCGCGATGGCTATGTCCTTGCCAAAGGCGTCTTCTCACCAAGTGAAGTTGCCGAGCTCGAAGCAGCTTTCGATCGTATCGTGGACCAGCTTGTGCGCTCCAAAGAGCAGCTCAATGCGCGGTGGGGCGGCCCGGAAATGGATAAGATCGGCGGCGACACGGTCGTTCTTCATACCCATAACGTCCAACAATTCTCGGCGGCATGGCTCCGTGCCCTGACCCACCCCAAGTTTCTGGCGGCAGCGGCCCAGATCATTGGGCCCGACATCGTGCTGCATCATTCGAAACTGTTTCAAAAGCCCCCGGAAAAGGGGGCGCCCTTCCCCATGCACCAAGACTGGACCTACTTTCCCACGCTGAAGGACTCGATGATCGCCGGGATCATCCACATCTCGAAGGCGACCGACGAAATGGGCTGCTTGCGCGTCTACCCGGGAACCCACACGTTGGGCCGGGTGGAAGGCACATCGGGCCAGGCTGAGTCGGACCTCTTGGCCAAGTACCCGCTCGAAGGGGCGACTCCGCTCGAGGCCGAGCCGGGCGATGTGGTGTTCTTCCACTACTTCACGCTTCATGGCTCGATGCCGAACCGCTCGGCCGAAACGCGGAAGACGGTGTTGGTTCAGCTCTACTCCGGAAACGACCGGGTCGAGCCGGGAAACACCCATCCCGACGAGCGCCTATGCCTCAGCGGGTGGAACCATTACGCCACTCGAGATTCGGCCAACGTCGCAAAGTAAGCCATGGCCACCGCACCGCGCGAAGTTCAGGTCGATGCCGAAACGCGGAAGAAGCCGCGAAGCGTCGCAAGACTGCAAGAGTGGGAGTATCTGGAACGGTCCTTCCATCGCCTTCTGTGCGCCTGGGGCCGGCATTTTGCGGAGTGGGAGGACAAAGTCTCCCTGTTTCGCCATCTTTGGGACGAGGCGGAATGCGTCCGTCGCATTCGTGAGCGCCTCGTCCAGTTTCCCGGTACGTTAACGAATTGTGATGCGCCGGTAGCCAAAGAACTTGAGGACTTGGGCAACTCGGTCCTGTTGGCGCCATCTTTTGACGATGCCGTCGATGGCATCTTTCAGGAGTACTTGGCGATACTGATTCAGAGCTATGTGCACTACGCGGAAACCGCCCACCCGGTCCATGATGCGCCAACGCTTGCCGTCATCGCCGAGAACGTACGGGTCAAAGAGCAGTTTCGGCTGTGGCTTCGCAGCTACCGAAGGCGACGGCCGCACCGGATCGACACCGGCTACAAGGCGCGGATCCGGACGGCCGTCGAGCGTTGCGGCAACTTGCGGCAGCCGCTTCCGGCGGCGGTGGATGCCGCTCAGCCGCTCGGGGTCCGCACCCCGTTTCGGCTTCCCGCCCGGGCAGCCCATCCCCAAGGTTCGGAACCGCGTGTCGATTTGATGCCCTACCTTGAGGCCGACTTCGCCGTTCGCCTCGAAGCTCGCCGCCTCTTTTGGTGCTATGGTTACATGCTCGAAATGAACCTTGCGGAAGACCAGCTCATGTGGCTTTGGAGCGCTCATGATCTTCCGTGGGAATTTATCCAGGACGTCACGCGTCACACCTGGGACGAATCGCGGCACGGCGATAGCGGCTATTCGCGATTGCTCGATTTTGGAATCGCCCTTTCCGAGGTCGGGTATCCCTACTACCAGAGCGAGCTTAACCGACAAGACAACTGGGACAAGGCCATCGGCGAAGCGCCTGCAATGACGCAAAAAGACCTGTATGAGCAAGTGTTCTTTATAGGGATGGTCGCCGAAACCGGCCACTTTCAAGTGAAACAAGAGGCCTATGAAGATTTCAAGAATGGCGGCGACATGGAGTCGGCAGAGATGGTGCTTTTTGACATCATCGACGAAACCAGCCACGTGCAGTACGCCCACAAGTGGTTGCCCCTTCTGGCGGAACGGGCGGGCGTCGTCGAAGACTATAAGGCCCGCGGGCTCGAAGTGCGTCAACGCCTGCTGCAGGAATCGGAAGAACGCGCACGCGGTAACCTCGCTTTGCCCCGCTCGGGCCCTGCATACGACCTTTACGAAGACTTGATCCGGCGCATGCGCGACCAAGTGCCTTTGAGCAATGCCGAAACTTGCCCGCCCCGCTCGTTCAAGCCGATGTAGGCTCGCGGCTCTGGCCCTGCTCGGCGCGGCGGGAGCCCTTGCCGGGGGCAAGCCACCGGCCGAAATCCGCTATGTGCTGATGGACAACGCCGAGTCCATGCCGGTGGTTCGAACGCTTGCGGCCGAATTCGAGCGGCAAAACCCGGACATCCGCGTTCGCGTCGAGCCGGTCAGCGACGAATATATCCAGAAGCTCCTCACCCAATATGCGGCCGGAGTCGCGCCCGACGTGGTTCAGCTCAGCATGAACCACTACCAGTCCTTTGCGAGCCGAGGCGCGCTCCTTCCTCTAGGGAGCTTTCTTAAATCGGAAGCCGACCCCAACCTGCGCCGGTGGTATCCGAACGTCCTCAAGTTCTTTACATATCAGGGCGAGCTCTATGCGCTCCCGGCCGATGTGGGACCGTTTGGGCTCATCTTCTACAACAAAACCAAGTTTGTCCAGGCCGGAATCCCTTTTCCGGATGGATCATGGACGTGGGACTATCAGCCCCGCCCGGAGTTGAAGGAGAAGGACTTCCTTTGGGTCGTCGAACGGCTGACGCGGAAGGACCCTCAAGGCAAGACCGAAGTCTTCGGCTTCGCGCCGGAGTGGCCCCAGCTCTGGTTCTATCTGTTGCTCGAATCGCGAGGACTCCGCCTATGGGATGACGATGCCGCGCCCACGCGGATCATCGCCGACGATCCCGAAATCGTGCGGCTAATGGAGTTCGCCAATGGAGCGATCAACCGCGAGAACTGGATCCCGACCTGGGACCAGATCGCAACCGTACGCCAATCAAGCCCGAAAGAGGAGTTCCTTCGGGGGCGGATCGCGATGTACATGACGTTCGCGAACTATGCCGATGCTCTGCGCAAGGGCTTTGCCAAGTCCGGCGTCGATTGGGATGTGACGCTCTTTCCCGCCTTTCGCGATCAGCCGCGGCGCCTCCAGGCCGATGGCTCCGGAACCGCGATCTTCGCCTCCACCAAGCACCCTCAAGAGGCGTGGCGATTTGCCCGTTTCATCGCCGGCGAGCCGGGCCAAACCGCCTATGCCCGCGCCGGACTTAGCCAGCCGGCAATTCGCGATCTCGCTCGACAGCCGGGCGTCTGGCTCCCTGACCCCAGCCTTCCGCCTGAGCGCCAGAAACCGGCGAATCTGAGGGTCACCGATGAAGCGGCGCTCGCCATGCAAATCGCCCAGACCCCCGAGTACTTCGAAGATGCCCGGACCCATTTGGACTATGCGGCGTTTGATATTCTCAGTGGCACCCGTCCACCCAGGGAGACGTTGCAGCGCGTCGCCCGCGAAGCCCAGATGAAGCTGGATGCGGCCCGTCGCCGGGAAGGCAAGTCGCCTTTCCCGATGGCCCTTGGCGTGGGTTTGGCCACCCTGCTGGCGGCCGGCGGCGTGGCTTGGATCTATCTTCCCGAACGGCGGGTCCGCTATGCCCAGCGACAAAAGAGGGAGTCGCGCAGCGCCTACCTATTCCTTCTGCCCTGCCTCGTTGGGCTCGTCGTGTTCACGGTCGGCCCGATGCTCTATTCGCTGTTGCTGAGCTTTGCCCAATCCGACATGATCCGGCCCCCGCTTTGGCGCGGAGCGGGCAATTACGTCGATGCGTTCACGGTCGATCCGGTGTTCTTCACCTCGCTGAAAGTTACCGGGCTCTACACGCTGCTGAGCGTTCCCCTCTCGGTGGCCTTCGCGTTGGTGCTGGCGTTGCTACTCAACGTCCGCGTTCGCGGCATGCCGCTCTTTCGGGCCGCCTATTACATTCCGTCCCTGGCCAGCGGCGTTGCCACGAGCCTGATCTGGATGCGGCTCTTCAACCCCGAAAACGGAATGCTGAACCGATTGATTTACGGCGCGGATGGAGAGGGCGATCTGCTCGGGCTGGGTTCGGCGCTCAGCCGAATGGCAGGCACGCCGGGCGAACCGGTGAACTGGCTTGGCAATGAGCACACGGTCCTGCCCGCCTTTGTGTTGATGGGGCTGTGGGGAGTGGGCGGCGGCGCAGTCATCTTTCTTGCCGGGCTCCAGGGCATCTCGAAGAGCTATTACGAGGCCGCTTACCTCGATGGCGCAGGAGTCTGGCGTCGGTTTCGAAACGTTACGTTGCCTCTCCTCACGCCCACCGTCTTCTTTTCGCTCGTGACCGGCATTATCGCTTCGTTTCAAGTTTTCACTCAGGCATTCGTCATGACCGGCGGGGGGCCGAACAACGCGACGCAGTTCTATATGCTGAACCTGTACTCCCAGGGCTTCCGATCCTTGAAGATGGGCTACGCCTCGGCGCTGGCTTGGATTCTGTTTGCCATCATCCTCGCCTTCACCCTTGTCCAGCTCAAAACCGCCAAGCGATGGGTGTATTACGAAGGAGGGGAGCGATGAACGTGGCGGCACGCGGCGCTACCCTCGGCGTTCTCATCGTGGGCGCAGTTTTGTTCCTGGCCCCGCTTTACATCATGCTTGTTATGGCCCTCAAATCGCCGGAGGAAATTGCGAAGACCCTGCCGTGGGAGTGGCCGTCAACCCCCACGCTGGCCAATTTTCAAGCCGTGCTGAGCCACCCCCTCGTCCACTTCGGCCGGCTGTTTTCCAACACCTTGTTCGTTTCGATCATGGGCACGCTCGGCACCTTGCTCTCTTCGGCGCTGGCCGCGTTTGCCTTCGCCCGACTCGAATTCCGCGGCAAAGAGCGGCTGTTTTTGGTGATCCTCAGCACGATGATGCTGCCCGGCATCGTCACTACAATCCCAAGCTATATCTTGTTTGCCCGGCTTGGTTGGGTGAACACCTTCTATCCGCTTTGGCTGCCGTCATGGCTGTTTGCCGGCGCGTTCAACATCTTCCTGCTGAGGCAGTTCTTCATGGGCATTCCGAAGGAACTCGACGAAGCGGCGCGGATGGATGGGGCGACGAACGCGGCGATCTTTTGGCGCGTGGTGGCTCCCCTCTCAGGGCCGGCCTTGGCCACCGTCGGGGTGTTTTCATTTATCGGGTCGTGGCGTGACTTTATGGGGCCGCTGCTCTATCTCAACACGCCCGATATGCAGACCCTGGAACTTGGTCTGCGCACCTTTCAGACCGTCAAAGCCACCGAATGGCACCTCCTGATGGCGGCTTCCCTGTTGGTCATGCTGCCAATTCTCGCCATCTTTATCGCCTGCCAACGCTTTTTCGTGGCCGGGCTGGCGCTCACCGGCAGCAAATCTTGATCGTCTTCATACGTCCTTTCTCCTAATGAAGCGTTTATTCCTCATCGCCCTGGCCGTCCTTCCCGTCCTCGCGGCCGCGCAGGTGACCCCGTTCGAATTCGGCATCGGCTACGGCCAAAGCAACAAATTCGATCGCGACTCCGGGGGCCGTGGACGTCTTGAGGGTCCCGAACTTTCGATCTCTCAATCCGTCTTTACCCTCCCCGCCGCGGGCGACATCCGCCTTGGCGCAAGCGTTCTCTTTGGGGGCGGACTTTCCCACGGCAGCGATACCGACGGCAATGTCTTTCGGCTCTACGGCCATTACAAGTCTCCAAACCTGGGGCCAAGCGGCATCTATGTTTTGGTGGGCGGGCACTGGGCCCACGCCAAGGGCCGGGGCGGCTCATTCGATTCGGTCAACCGAATGGGCACCGACTTTGGGGTCGGCATGGGCCTCGGTCCAGGCGGGCTTCCCATCCCGAAAACGTCGATTGAAGTCGTTCGCCACCAAAGCCGGAGATCGCAGCTCGAAGGGTGGTCCGTTACCCTGAAGCTGCGACTGTAGCCAGCTTCGGGCGATTGGCGGCTTCCGGCACCCGTAGCATAGCGGCCGCCAAGAACGCGACGCCGGCTGCCATGAAATAGGGGGCGGCGGGCTGCACATCGAAGAGCAGTCCGCCCAGCGTTGGCCCGACGAAGAACCCGATCGAACGGGTCGCCTGCATGATCCCAAAGAGCTCGCCTTGCCGATCGGCGGGGGCGAGCAGGCTGCCCACCGCGTTGAGCGTTGGGTTCGTCAATCCCAAGCCCACCGCGAAAAGCGTGCTCGCCACAAACAGTTCGGGCAGATTGCGCGCCAGCGGCGTATACCCGACGCCGATGGCCTGAAGTGCGTAGCCAAGCCTCAAAATGAAGGAATGCGTTCGCCGGGCCGCAAGCCAGGCCAATCCCACGCCCACAAAGGCGCCGAGCAAAGATTCGTAGCTGAAGATGAACCCAAACTCCTCTTGCCCGTAGCCCAAGTTGTGCTTGATGAGGCGGCCGAACGTGCCTTCCAAACAGGCCAAAACGAACCATCCGGACGACGCGATCGTGAACAGACGAAGAAGGTCGGGATGCGTTCGAAGTAGGCTGAACGCAAAGAGCTTCCTCTCGCCGCCCGCTGCATGCGCCTTGGGGGGCTGGCCGGGCACCCCCATGAGGAGCAGGAGCATCGAAAGGCCGCTTGCGCCCGCCGCGGAGAAACCGAGGAGATAATTGCCGCCGGCCGCCGCCAAAAACCCGCCTAGGGCCGGGCCCGCCACGAGCCCAATCAGCATCGCCGCGCTCATCTGGCCCATGGCCTTTGTGCGCGCCGACTCCGGCGTGTTGTCGGAAAGATAGGCTTGCGCCGCGACAATGTTCGCCGCCGCAAACCCGGCCAATATTCGGGCCGCCAAAATCCCCGCCGCCGTTTCGGCAAAGGCATAGACGACCATCGAAAGCGCCGACAGCGTTGTGCAGACGACCAAGACGGGCTTTCTTCCGATCCGGTCGCTGAGCCTTCCCCACAAGGGGGAAATCAGAGCCTGGGTGATGAAGTAGCTCGAAAGCAAGGCGCCGATCAGCCACCCCGGCGCGCCGAACGCCTCGGCGCGAAGCTGGATATCCGGAAAGGCCATGCCGAACCCCGCCATGTCGAGAAACACGGCGAAGAGAAGGGCAAACCGGGTGAGAGCGCTCATCGAATGTTCGATTGTACAAAGGTCCCAATCTGCCAAATGCACTCTTGATGCAATCGCCACTTCGTTGTAGCATGGCGAGACCGATGGCACTTACCGTCAACACCCTCCTTTGCCAAGTCGAAGACATGGACCGGGCCGTCGCGTTTTATCGCGATGTGCTCGGCCTCTCCGTGGGTTACGCCAGCCCGCACTGGTCGAGCGTTTCGATCGGCGATCTGCGCATCGGGCTGCATCCGCCTTTCGACGGCGCTTCGCCCCCCTATTCGGTTCCCGGCAAAGGGTGGGTGGTGTGCGTGCAAACCGAAGACATTCGGGCGCTGCGCGCCAAGCTGGAGGCGGCGGGGGTTTGGGTGATGGAGGGCTATCACCAGACGCCCAGCGGCGCGGTGATGGACTTCCGAGACTCCGAGGGCCACGCGCTCCAAGCAATGCAGTTGGGTTCGAAGGTGGAGGAATTGGCGTAGGTACAATGCCCTCGTGGCCCGGCGGAATTCGGAAGTCTGGTTCTGGCAAGCCGGCGGCGATCTTCTCCGCCTCGTTTCCGACAGCAGCTTAGGAAGCCGGCGCATCGGCTCGCGCTCGTTTTGGGAGCCTAAGATCGACCTCACCGAAGATGAAGGCAATTTCTTCCTGAGGG
>CAYONY010000052.1:0-16327 GCA_964405415.1 uncultured Fimbriimonadaceae bacterium
TTTCGGAAGTCGATGCGGAGCCTTGCCACCACCGAGGCGATGTTGGCCAGCGGTTTTTGGGCGTAAACCGCGAGGTTTTGCCGATGCACTTGGAGAAACGCCTTGTCGGCTCCGTTAACCGCGTTCGTCTGGTCTTGCTCGAGCGTGACGACGTGGACAAAGAGATGCGTCGGGAGTTTTGGAAACTCCAAGTTTTTGGCGACCGTGGAGCCGGCGGGAAAGACATGGATATCGTTCCGTTTCATGCCGGCGCGGGCGACGAATTTGAACGAGCCGAGAATCTTGGGATCGGTGGGATCGATCGAGCAGACCACCGCCACCCCGATCGGCTGATCGCCCTTCACCAAGCCGTCGACCGGGTTTTCAACGGTGAGCGACTTGAGGATCAGATCGAACTTTTGGGGCGGGGCCAGCGTAGCTGGAGCAAGGGCGAGACTGCAAAGGAGTGGAGTCAACATGGATCGTAAACCTCTCGGAAAATCATTATGAGCGACGATTCAGAACCTCACGGGTTACTTTCGTCGCGTTCGAAGGGAGTCCTGAACTTGCCAAAGCGGCACGGTCCCGGTTCCGCCTCAGGGCCAAAGGTACACTGCCCGAACCCATGCTTTTCGGGAAGCGAGACCGGCGCGACGCGTTCGAAAAGCAGGCCGAACGGGTCTTTCCCTCGGTTTTTGGCACTGCCCTCCGTCTGACTCGTTCTCGAGAGGACGCCGAAGACTTGGCCCAAGAGGCGATCGTTCGGGCTTATGATGCGTTCGACCGTTTCGACGGCACGAATTTCAAGGCTTGGATTCTCCGGATCGTTACGAATCTCTACATCAACCGTTACCGCCAGCGGCAGCGCGGCCCCCAGATGGCCTCGATCGAAGAGGAAAACATCTTGGAACCGGTGGCGGCCGAAGGCGAAACCCCGGACCGGCTGCTCTTCGATGGTCTGGTTGGGGCGGAAGTGGAGGAAGCCCTCAAGAACGTGCCCGAAGACTTTCGGATGGCGGTGATCCTGAGCGATATCGAGGGTTTGAGCTATCAGGAGATCGCCGATGCGACCGAGGTGCCGATCGGTACGGTAAGGTCGCGTTTGGCGCGGGGAAGAGCGCTGCTTCGCCGGCAGCTGGAATCATTTGCGCGGCAAGAAGGTTATTTGAAAGAAGGAACCGCGAATGAGTGATTGGATCGAAATGCATGCGTTGGCCGATGGCCAAATTGAACCTGGCGCACGCGCCGAAGCGGAAACGCGCCGCGATGGCGCTCCGGAGCTGAAGGCGGAGTACGACGCCGTTCAGGCGGTCAAAAATGCGTGTTCCAAGGTCGAACCCGTCACCTGTGCAAAAACCTGGGAAAAATGCCGGGGTCGGCTCGACGAGCTCCAAAAGCGCGAGCGCGTCGAGGGATTTGTGGGCCGCTACGCTTGGGGCCTCTGTTCACTGATCTTCGTCGTAATGCTCTTCGGCGCGGTGCTGAATCGCATGGGCGGTGATCGATTGGGCACCGGAGATGTGGCCAAGGTGCTGTCGGGATTTTCCAGCTCCCGGCCTGGCGAAGGCGCCAGCGTCGATTTGGGCGCGTCGGCCAATAAAGACCGTAACGCGCTGCGCGTAGTGGCGACGCAACGGGCCTTTCTGAATGGCTACGTGGGCACCGTCTATCAGCTTCAAGATCAACGCGGGCCCCTGGCCTTCGTCAAGGTTCAAGGCGTTTCCGAAGTGGAAGGCGTCGAGCCGATGCTCGACGCGGGAAGCTATTCGGTCGGAAAGATCAACGATACGAACTGTGTCACCTGGCAAGAAGGCGCAGAAGCCAATTTCCTCATTGCCGACCGTTCCTACGAAGACCTGTCGCGGGCGGCCGACCAGCTTCGGGAGTAGTCCGGCCCGCCCGGATTCGGCCGTATCCGTCATAATGTCCCCACATCCCGGGCGTTTTCGCCCGCATGAGGAGATTTTCGCGATGGTTCTTCTTCAAGTCGAGGAGCGCGACGGCGCCCAAGCCCCCAAACATATCCGCCGCGCGGGCCTGGTGCCCATGGCGCTCGTGGAGCCAGGCCACGGAACGAGGCTCGTTCAGGCGCCCCTCATCGACGTCAACCGGACGCTCGGCCGCTCGAGCGGCGTCGGCATGTTTGAACTGCAGATCAAGGGCGAAACCAAAAAGCGAACGGTCGTGCTCAAGCAGCTTGACCGCGACGTGCTCAAACGCCAACTTCTGAATGTCACGGTGATGCAGATCACCCGCGATCAGGTGCTGACCTCCGACGTGCCGGTGCACGCGGTCGGAACGCCGCAAGCGGTAGCCGATCATGTCGGCGTGCTCGTCAGCCCGACCGGCCACGTTAAGGTCAAAGGTAAAGCGATGGACCTGCCGGGCAGCATCGAAGTCGATGTTTCGGGCATGGCGATCGGCGATTCGATCTCGGTGGAGGCGGTGAGCCTTCCGGAGGGCGTTGAAATCGCAAGCTCGCACGACGCGGTTCTGTTCTCCTTGCAGCCGCTGCGGCAAGAGCTCGATGAGGCGCCTACGGCGGCCGCCGAAGAGGATTCGGCCGAGCCCGAGCTGATTCGCAAGGGAGACGAGGAAGGCGGCGACTAGCTCCCCGTCTTCTGCGGACCGAGCTGGCCCTTTCGCAAGCGAAAGGGCCGTCTCTTTTTTCTGGCCGTCGCCTCCCCCTCCTTTGAAGGAGGGGGTTAGGGGTGGATGTCGCTTTGTAACAACGCGCACCTCTCCCACCCCGATCCCTCCCTCAGCGTAGAAGTATGATCCCCCTCCTTTGAAGGTGGGGGTTGGGGGTGGATGTCGCCAAAGAACGAGGAGCATGTCACCCACTCCAGTCCCTCCCTCAACGTAGAGGTAAGATCCCCCTCCTTTGAAGGAGGGGGTTGGGGGTGGATGTCGCTTTGTAACAACGCGCACCTCTCCCACCCCAATCCCCTAAATCATCCGGCGGGTAACGTCATCCCTTGCGGTTCAAGAATTTCTCGATCTGGCGAGGAAGGCTCCCCCACTGGCGCGCCGACGACGTCACCTATTACGTCACGTTTCGCCACGCCCGCCCGCTCGACGAAGAAGAGCGGATCTGGCTCCTGCGAGCGCTTCTGCGCGCCGAGGGCCGCAAGCTTGATTTCGAAATCGTCGCCGTCCTCCCGGACCGCACCGAGGCGCTTTTTCACGTCCGCGAGGCCGGCGATGGCCGCCCTCTTGAGCTGAGCAAAATCGTTGAAGCGGCCAAGCGAAGTGCGGGCAAGCGCGTCACCAAGGCGACCGGAGAGCGCTATGCGCCTTTTTGGTCGGAAAGCTATGACCGAATCGTGCGGGACGCCGCCGAATTCGAAGAGCGTTGGATGGCGATCCTCGAGTCACCTGTCCATGACGAGCTTGCCGCCGATCCCGAGCACTATCCGACCCTTTGGGTCCGCGCCGCATCCTGAAAAGAGGGATTCAAATCGCTCCGGCGAAAAATGGTCGCCGTGAGCGTCCTCCGCAAGCTCTTTTCTCGCGCGAAACATCCGGCGTGGGCGCCTTTTTTCACCGACACCGAACTTGAGGGCTTCCTGAACCTCTGCCTAACTCGCATCGCCCGCGATGGCCTCGAGCCGATGCTCCACCTTGAGGCGGGGTTCCTCACCTTTGGCGGAAGCACCGCGGAGGTTGGCTTGCACAATTTGTCGGCGATGTGCGCTCAGGCGGAAGCCGACGAGTGGGAGAAGATCGTGGACGAATTCTTCGGCCAAATCCTCCCCCTCGTCAAAGGGGAGTACCCGGAGTTGCCCGACGATCCGGCCGGCCTTCGCATCCGCATCGTTCCCCCCGCCGACCGGGAGTTCGAGTTCATTGTGCGACGAGAGTTGGCTTCGGGATTGCTCCAGTGCATCGCGTACGACATGCCTCGGTCGGCGCAGTACGTGCGCATCGAGGACCAGGAACGATTTGGCCTCACCGAAGATGAGCTATTCGAAACCGCGCTCGCGAACGTGATTGCCTTCGAACCGATCGAGCGGGTTCCGCTGGCGGAAGATCAGGTGCCGGGGCTCTTCGCCCTTCGCGGCGACTCCCACTACGCCGCATCCCACATCTTGGCGGTCGAAAAGCACGTTTTTCCAATTGAGGAGCCGGGATTGGTCGTGGCGGTTCCGGCCCGAAACTGGGCCTTGGCGGCCCGGCTGGAATATGGGCAGGCCGAAGACGCGATTCGGACGGTCAGCTACTTGGCGGGTCGCATGCACGAGGACATGCCGGGGGGCATCTCGCCGGAAGTCTACTGGTGGCGGCACGGCGAGTTCGCGCATATCCCGACCCGCGCGATGGCGGGGGCCATCGGCATCGACCTTCCTAAGGAGCTCAAACTGGCCTTAAGCCGGCCTGGGCTTTCGAACTAGCTGGGCGGCTTCACTTGAGCCGGTTTGGCGGTCCCTCCGAGCGGTGGCTTGCGGGTGCCGGCGGGAGGCGGCTTTCCGGAGGATTTGGCGGGCTGCAGCACGTTTCCACCTAGGCGCTGGAAGAGAGTGGCTCGATTCACCGGCGCGGTGGTCTTACTGATTTGAAGCGTCAGCTCGATCGATTGGTCGGCGCCGAAGGTCAACGTCTCGACGTGGGTGCCGACCCCGAGCGGTTTGCGCAGCCGGAGCGGCCGCGCGATGATCTTGGGCGGGAGCTTTGATCCTTGCGACTTCGAGACGGTCGGCAGGGCGGTATCGACGCCGATCGGCACGGTGGCCGCGCCGGGCTCGGCCGATCCCACCACACGGAACCCGGTCAGAGGCGTGAGCTGGCCCACGAGGGCGGTGGCCGACTTTTTCAGCGTGCCTTCCGCCAGCGAAAGGGTGAGGTCGAGCGGCAGCGTCGGCGTCTTGGCTTCGGCATCGATGACCCGGATGGACTTGATCTCCGCCGCGAAGTACTCACGCGCGTTGGGCGAACCCGCCGGGAACCGTTTGACCTCGTCGATGTGGATGTTCATCCCATAGTCGCCCTTGGCCACGTTGATGGGCCAGGCGCGGCCGGCGCCGAAATTTTGGTTGGCGGCAAAGGCAACCTCGAATTGCCCCAGCGCTTCGTTGCCGTTCAGCGAACCGAGATCGAAGAGCCCGGGAGGCAGCCCAATCCCGAAGTAGCTGTCGTAGTCGTCTTCCCAACCGGCTGCGCTGACCTTGACAAGACCGTCTTCAGGCACCGTGACCGTGAAGCTCTGCCCGATCTTGACTCGGTCGCCATCGTCCACCGACTTTTGGGGCAGCATGTAAAAGCTGTCGTTGACCCGCAGGACCATGTTCCATTCGCCGCTGCCCGTGTCGTGGTCATCCTTCACGACATAGTCGTCGAAGGTTACGCGGATCATCCGGAAGCCCTTTGAAACGGTGGGTTCCTTCCAAGCCGAGGCGACTACCGCCGAATAAGCGGGCGGATTGTTCGGACGGTCGATCGGCGGGATCGGCTTTCGCTGAACGATCGCCTGTTGGGCGCGGAGAATCCAATCGTTCAGCCACCACCGAGGCGTGGTGTCGGCGACCCGGGAGAGCGGCAGGACCACGTTCACCATCGGCGTCCCGTTCACCGTAGTGTTCGAAAGGATGGGAGCCGCGCCCAGGTGGCTCGTCGAGACGACCTGGGTCACCAGCGTGGCGTTTGCGGAAGGCTTCGGGGGGATCGGCACATTGAAGGTGACGTCTTGGCCCAGCGCCCGGGTGGTGTAATAGCCGCCTTGCCCGCTCGCATAAATGTAAGTCATGTTCGCATGCGAAGGGTTGTTCTGGTCGGGAAAGTGGTACGGCTTGTACCGCGTGGCGACGCTGAGCGTGACCGGGTGGAGTTCTGTGTAATAGGGCGGGTGGCCGCAATCGAAGATCCATCGTCCGCGAACGTAGACGCGGTCTCCCGCTACCGGCCAAAAGAAGGAAGGGAAGTAGCGGCTCTCCCATTCCATTTCCATCACCCGTTTGCCGTTGAGGACCGAATTGGCGTCGCTGGCCCGGTTTTCGTACCCGGGGTCCAGAATCACGTCCCAATTGAAGTCATGGCTGTCGTGGCTGAAGGGAAAGTCCACCTCCGAGACCTTGCTACGCTTGACGACGCCTTCAATGACCACCTGGGGGTCGGCCGGGTCGACGCTCACCCACCCCGGCGTTTCCCGATCGAGTCCGGTCAGCGAATCGCGGCAGCCGCGGCTCTTGCCCAGCTTGCTGTCGACCAGCTGGACGCTCGGCTCCGGAGTCCGAGTGCCATACGCCATGACGAGCAGGGCGAAGACCCCCAGCGAGCCGAAGCCGAGTACCAGAACTTTGCCCAAATGCCGCATCGCCGTCTCCTTGCCGGGGCGGACTAGCCGCCCCCTCGCGATTTCAGGTCGGCCGTCTTTCGATAGTAATCGCCCAGCAAATGCTCCGCGAAATACTCGAACATGAGGTTCGTGAAATACGGCTGCATGTCGCCGTAGCCATGGGCTTTGCCCGGCATGATCATCAGATCGAAGCGCTTGTTGGCTTTGATGAGGGCGTTGGCCAACCGGATCGTATTGCCCGGATGAACGTTGTTGTCCATGTCGCCCGTCACGAGCAACAGCTTGCCTTGCAGGTTCGGGGCAAGTTCGGTCGTGGTCGGCACCTTGATCTCGAACTTGGTCGTGAACGCCCCCGCCGTCTCATTTGCCGCCAAACGCTGTCCGCCGGCCGCCGCTTGCGATGCGCCCTGCGCCTCCGGGTCGCCGCCTCCCGACTGCCCGCCGCCGCCGGCATTCGTTCCGGCGGCTCCGCCGGCCACGCCCGCCTTTGCAGCCGTTCCCGCGTTCACCGGAACTTTCACTTCCTTGAGCCCATGGTGCTGCTCGCTCCAGTTCTGGTTGTAGATGTTGTTGTCGTGGTTTCCCGAAGACGAAACGCCGACCTTGAAGAACTCGTTGTAGGGCGGCAGCATCATCGCGGCCGCGGTCATGAAACCGCCGCCTGAATGGCCGTAAATCCCCACCTTGTCGATGTCGATCCAGCCATGACGGGCCGCGAGCTGTTCGATTCCTGCTTTCTTATCGGCCAAGCCGTAGTCGCGCAGATTCGAATAGCCGTAGCTGTGGTAAGCGTTCGATCGGCGCGGACTTCCGCCGCGATTGCCGATCTGGATCACCACGAAGCCCAACTGGGCCAGCCTCATGTTGGTGTTGGAGGGGGAGAAGGCGGTGGTCACGCTCTCGGTCTGGGGCCCCGGATAGACGTGGGCGATGATCGGATACTTCTTCGCCGGGTTGAAGTCGAACGGTTTCCACATGACCCCGTAGATGTCCGTCACGCCATCGGCCGCTTTCACCTGGAAAGTCTCCGGCGCCTTCCATCCCATCTCGGTGAGCCGCGAAATGTCCATCGTTTCGAGCTCCATCAGCACCTTTCCGTTGTCATCGCGAAGAAGGGCCTTCGGAATCTCATCGACCCGCGATGCGTTGTCGACGACGAAGCGCTTGGTCGGTGAAAGGGTGGAGCGATGGTCGGCATTGCCGGCATCGAGCAGCTGAAGCCCCTTGCCATCGAGCTTCACCTTGTAGAGGTGGCCGAAATAGGGGTTTTCATCGGCTTCGCGGCCATAGCCCAAAAAGTACAAGACCTCTTCCTTCTCGTCGAGCTCGACCAAGCTGTCGGCGCGGTAGTTGCCGGCAGTCACCGCATGCTTGAGCTTGCCGTCATTCGCGTAAAGATAGAAGTGGCCCCAGCCGGACCGCTCCGACCACCACAGAAAGTCCCCGCCCGGCTTGATGTAGCGCACGTTCTTCCGCTCGAGATAGGCGCTCTCCACCGATTCGGTTAGCAGAACTTTGAGGTCCCCGGTTTTCGGATTGACCTCGCAAAGCTCCATGTTGCGTTGAAGGCGATCGCGGCGGACAAATCGGAGCCGATCCCCGTTCTCCACCCAATGCAGGTCGAACAGCCGCTGGTCCTTCCATTTCTCCACGTCCAGCTTTTTGAGCTTCTTTTCGTCGCGAAGAAAGACGAAGATCTCCTGGGTGGGAACGACTTCTTCGCCTGGCATCGCATACTTGTAGGTCGTCACGGTTGGTCGAGGCTCGGTGAGCACGTTGACCAAGGAAAGCTCGCCCACCTTACGCGAATCGGAGCGCGTGATGACGAACGCTTTGGAATCGGGCGACCAATCGGCTTGGACCCGAACCCGGGTCTCACGCGGACGCTGGCCCTCGCCCTGGCCTTCGCCGCCCTGTCGATTCTCGTTGTCTTGCTGCTGGTCGTCGTCGTCCTGTTGGCGTTGCTGCTGGTTTTGGCCCTGGCCCCGATCCTGCGCCGAGCCAAAGCTGAAGTAACGCTCGCCATCGGTGGAAAGCTTGATCGCGTTCTTCTCATCCGCCGTTTCGACGACGAAAAGGTTGTGGTCCTGGGCGTAGGCGTAGACTTTGCGATCCGGAGCAAACGTCCGGAACCCGTCGCGAAGCGCCTGAGCCGCTGCCGGGTTGCCTTGGCCGAACTGGCCGCCAAAGCCGCCTCCGCCGCCCCCGCCCCCGCGGCCACCGCCACCGCCACCGCCCTGGCCGCCTTGTCCGGGGCCGGCTCCGGGGCCTGCGCCAGCAGGGCGATTGATCCGCCCGACCTCTTTGAGCGTCTCCGCCTTGAGGTCGTATTCGAATCGGATGTTCTCTTTTACGAACCGAATCAGGTCGGCATTCTTCTCGTCGAACGTGATCGTGGCAATGCCCAAGTCTTTGGCGAGGACAGGCTTTTTCACCGCCTCGGAAAGCAGCGCCGCCATTTTCGAATGGTCGAAAAGAGGCTTCTTGGCGCGGGCTTTGGCATCGACGAGCCAGTAGTTCTGGCCCTCGCGATTGCGCCAGGCGTACCAAAACGTATCGCCCTTGTTGATCCAGGCCGGCGTTACGCTCGAAGAGTAAAGGTAAGGGCGAAGCTGTTCGGTGGAAAACCGCTCGGCCTGCGGCCAATTGGCGTGGTTGCCGTTGTTCTGGGCAACGCCTCCGGCGATCAAGGCGGTGAAAACGATAAGCCCGGCCAAGCGGGACGTCGCGCGAGCGTTTCGCGGAATCATGAAAGGCGACCTCCATCCCCCCACGAGAGGGTCATTGCTCTTAGAGTAGTCCAAAAATCGGCGGCAAACCCGGTAATTCCGAGATTTTCTCGCCCGTCCACCCGGACCGAACGCAACGCGCGAGGTACAATCGACGTATTCCGAATTACATGAGTCTATAAGGCTCAAGTGATTTGCAGCCAATAGACTTAATAGGAAAACGAAATGGGAAAGACAGTAGGGATCGACTTAGGCACAACCAACTCGGTGGTCGCGGTGATGGAGGGGGGCGAGCCGACCGTGATCAGCACGGCCGAGGGTTCGCGTACGATGCCCAGCGTCGTGGGCTTCAAGGCCAACGGGGAGAAACTGGTTGGCGTCCTCGCCAAACGGCAGGCCGTCGTCAACCCGGACAACACGGTCTACAGCATCAAACGCTTCATGGGCCACAAGCTCAGCGAGGTCAAAGAAGAGGCCGAGCGCGTGGGCTACAAGGTCAAGGCCGACAAGAAGGGCAACGCGGTCGCCCACATTCCCGCCATGGACAAGGATTACACCCCGGAAGAGATCTCCGCGATGATCCTCCAAAAACTCAAAGCCGACGCCGAGGCGTATCTTGGCGAGACCGTCGACCAGGCGGTCATCACGGTCCCGGCCTACTTCAACGACTCCCAGCGCACCGCCACCAAAAACGCGGGCGAGATCGCCGGGCTCAAAGTGCTGCGCATCATCAATGAGCCGACCGCGGCCTCGCTCGCCTACGGCCTTGATAAGAAGGCGAACGAGCAGATCCTCGTGTTCGACCTTGGCGGCGGCACCTTCGATGTTTCCATTCTCGACGTCGGCGAAGGCGTCTTCGAGGTCAAGGCGACCGCCGGCGACAGCCACCTTGGCGGCGACGACTTCGACCAAAAGATCGTCGAATGGCTCGTTGCCGAATTCAAGAAGGACCAGGGCGTGGACCTCACAAAGGACCGCGCGGCGATCCAGCGGCTGCGCGATGCGGCCGAGCGCGCCAAGATCGAGCTCAGCTCGCAGGTCACCGCCCAAATCAACATCCCCTACATCACGGCGGTCGACAACGACCCCAAGCACCTCGATTACAGCCTGACCCGGGCGAAATTCGAAGAGCTCTCCAAGGACCTGATGACCCGGATCAAAGGGCCCTTCAACCAAGCGCTCCAAGACGCCAAGGTCAAATCGGGCGAACTCGACGAAGTCATTCTCGTCGGCGGATCGACCCGCATGCCAATGGTTCAGGAATTGGCCAAGAAGTTGACCGGCAAAGAGCCGAACCGCTCGGTGAATCCCGACGAAGTCGTGGCGGTCGGCGCCGCGATCCAGGCCGGCGTTCTCGGCGGAGAAGTCAAGAACATCGTTCTTCTGGACGTTACGCCGCTGAGCCTTGGCGTCGAAACTCAGGGCGGTATCTTCGACAAGCTGATCGAGCGCAACACGACGATCCCGACCAAGAAGAGCCGGACCTACACCACGGCGGTCGACAACCAGCCGGAGGTGGAGATCCACATTCTCCAGGGCGAGCGGCCCTTGGCCCGCGACAACAAAAGCCTGGGCCGGTTCCATCTGGCCGGTATCCCGCCCGCGCCGGCGAGAATTCCCCAGGTTGAGGTGACATTCGACATCGATGCGAACGGAATTCTCCAGGTGAGCGCCCAGGATAAGGCCACGAACCAAAAGCAATCGATCACGATCACCGGCAGCGGCAACTTAAACCGGGAAGAGATCAATCGCATGGTCGAAGAAGCGGAAGCCAACGCCGAGTCCGACCGCGAAGCCCAAGAGTTCGCCGAGCTCAAAAACAAGAGCGAGCACCTGATCTATTCGACCGAGAAGTCGCTTCGAGAACTTGGCGACAAGATCTCGGAGGCCGACAAAACCCGCATCGAAGAAAAGGTGGCCAACCTTCGGCGTGTCTCCGCCGGCGACGACCAGGGCGAGATCCAGACCGCCTACAACGAACTTGAACAAGAAAGCCACCAATTGGCCGAGCAGCTCTATAAGGCAAGCGAACACGCGGCGGATGCCTCCGAAGCCGACGAGCGCGAAACGGTGGGTGTCGGGGCCGAAAAGGCGCCGGGCGCGGGCGACGACGTGATCGACGCCGAGTTCAAGGAAGAGAAGTAGCCTGTCTCCCCCTCCTTTGAAGGAGGGGGCAGGGGGGTGGATGACGCCCGCGAAGGTTTCGGCTCAAGTGGACTAGGCTCTGGAAAGAGGCCACCCACCCCAGCCCCTCCCTCAAGGGAGGGGCTTTCGGACTCCCCCTCCTTTGAAGGAGGGGGCAGGGGGGTGGATGGTGCCCGCGAAGGTTTCGGGTCAAGGGGACAAGGCTCTGGAAAGAGTTCACCCACCCCAACCCCTCCCTCAAGGGAGGGGCACAAAACATGAAGGAATGCCCCTTCCGCTCTTGCGAGCTTCCGGGGCAAACCTCTCCTTCTCGGCCAAGCAAAGACCTATTTCTTAATGATCGGGTAAGGAACCGGGGGCTTGGTGGTGGGGCCGCAAACATCGGGGAAGACCACCATCGTTTTGCCCTGGCCGTCGGTGGCCTCGATGTCGATCACGCCGCCTGGGAACATCTTGGCTTCGAGAAGCTGGCTGAGGATGGCGATTTCGACCCCTCTTCGGCCGCGAAAGGCGAGCGAGGAAACCGAATCCACACATCGGCCGTCGATCCAAAGCCCAAATCCGTTGCGGGTGGTCCGCACCTGCCAATTCGTCCCCGCGCCGGTCAAGCGGAACATCTGAGGCTTCGATCTTCCATCGGCCGAAGGGATCGTGATGTCGAACGCCATGTTGATAGGCGGTTGCGGGGGCGTGCCCGGAGGCGGGGGCATCATCCGCATCTTCACCACTTCTTTGAGCGTCCCCGCCTCATCGCCGGAGGTGCTCTTGATCGGACCGCCTTTGATGATCGGTTTGCCCTCGATCTTGATCTTGTCGGCCACCGCCGCCGTGCCTAAGGCGAGGATCAGGATGGGCGCCAAAACGGTCGCCAAGATGTGAGCCGGTCGGTTTTCGGGGTTCATGTTGCCCTCGTTGCAGCTTCTGTGCCGAAGCCCCCGTTCGGTCGGGATTGTCCGTGGGACGGGCCCGTTCGAACCGGTGTTCCGAGGGTCCCGGGACGTATTGCGGGGAGCAGGGGGGCCGGAAAGCGGAGGGGGTCAATTCCCTCGTCGAAGCGCTTCAATCCGCGCTTGGATATCGAAGGCATGGCGGAAGACCAGTTCCGTCAAATCGTTCCAGTTGTGGTACATCTCTGGAAGTTCGTCAAGTTCGACAAACTTCCGGTCTTTCGATTCCTCGACGATCTGGATCTCCACCAGTTCCCGGATCGAGCCGGCATAGCAATCCGCCCATCGGGTTTCGTTGCGTTCCTGAATCTGATAACAGCCGATATATTGGACGCCTTCGAGATGGGCGCCGCCCTCTTCCACCGCCTCGCGGATCGCGGTTTCGAGGGAGGACTCGCCCGCCTCCACCCGTCCGCTCGGGATGCACCAGCCCCGGTCCGCGATATCGCACACCAGGACTTTGCCCTCCTCAAAGGGGAAGACCAGCGAGGCAAACGCGCGAATGGGCGCCTTGAATGGCGCCGGATAGAACCGCAGCGTCTGCCGCCCATACTTTCCGGTGGGAAATCGCATTACCAGCGAAGCACAAATTTTCCGAGGATTTGGTTCATTTTGACGGGACCGAACTTCCGACTGTCTTCGGAGACCGACCGGTTGTCCCCGATCACGAAGACGGAATCCTCGGGGACCACATACTCGCCTTCCGAGAGCCGCCAATCTTCGGGCACGTTGAGAAAATCGACCTTTTCGCCCGACATGCGGTGCACGCGTTTGATCAAATGCCCCTTGCCGCCTTCCTGGGGCGGTGTTTTGACGACCACGACGTCCCCATCCTTGATGCCGCCGACCAGCCAATAGGCTCGACTGGTGAGGATCTTGTCGCCGTTTTGGAAGGTGGGCTCCATCGAGTTGCCCGAGACGATGACGTATTCGAAATTCGTTTTGAAGAACACGACGAGGCCGAAAATGATCAGCAGCACCGCGCTGAAGCCGGTGTAGACCTTCCTGTTCTTTCGCATCGCTCCTTCGATTCCGCCTTTCTGACCTTGGCGACGGCCCGGGCTCCACCGCTTCGCGTAGGGTCCGCTATACTCAAGAGCGCATCCCGCGCTCGGACCGAGTATGGAAGGCCTTTTACGAAGCTTATCTCAATATCACGCCGAGATTCTCCTGGGCGTTCTGGCCGTGTCGATCGTCGGCCTTATCCTATCTCTTCGGTGTTGGAGCTGGCAAAAGCAATACCGCCGGCAGTGGAGCGGCCTTTTGACCGGGGCCAGTGGCGAAAACTTGGAGTCGCGGCTCCAAGAGGCGATCCGCGAAAACCTCGCGCTGCAAGAGCGCCTCTCGAAGGCCGAGGGCCGCCTGAAGGAGCTCGAAAAGCGGATGGAAAAGGCCAAGCGCCATCTGGGACTGATTCGTTTCGATGCGTTCGAAGAGGTCGGCGGGAACCAGAGCTTTGCCCTGGCGCTGTACGATGATAACGGAGATGGCGCCGTGATCAACAGTTTGGTCGGACGAACGGATTGTCGCGTTTACGCCAAGCCGCTGAATGGCGGTCGTTCGGACCGGAACCTATCGCAGGAGGAACGCCGCGCGATCGAGGAGGCCCTTCGGCGGCCCTCGCAGAGCGCGGTGACCGAGACAGTTTGAGTTTTCCGGACGACGCCCTTTTGATCGAGCGGGCCCAAAAAGGCGACCGCAACGCGTTGGACACCCTGGTCCGAAAGCACGAACGGCGCGCCTACCAGTACGCGTTCCGCTTGACAAGCAATCCGGACGAGGCGGCGGATGTGGTTTCCGATGCGTTCGTAAGGGTCTATTCGGCGCTGCAGAACTTCAAGGGCCAGAGCGCCTTTTCCACGTGGCTTTACCGGATCTTGACGAACTGCTACCTCGATATCCGAAAGAAAGAGAAGAGCCGCCAGGCGATGAGCTTGGAAACGACGCTCACCACCGACGAAGGCGAAGTCGAGCGGCAGATCGAGGACGAGGGCCCGAGCCCCCATCTTCTCTACGAACGCGGGGAGCGGGAACGGGCGGTTCAGGATGCAGTCGGGCAGCTCGCCGAATATCAGAAGGCGATGATCGTGATGTACCACGCCGAGAACCTAAGCTACGAAGAGATCGCTGAGGCCTTGGACCTACCGATCGGGACCGTGAAGAGCCGTTTGAACCGAGCTCGATTGTCCTTGCGGCAACTTTTGGTGCCGGACGAGGAACTTTTCAATCTCGACTGAGGTCATAGACCCGAACACCATGAACATGAACCTTGAGAAGGCACGAGAATACTTCTCGGCCTATAACGAAGGATCGCTCGAAAAGGGCCTCACCGAGGCGTTCGAGCGGGCTTTGAGAACGGACGCGCAGGTGCAAGCCGAATATCGCGCGTTCGAGCGCCTGATGGGCGATCTCGAGGCGCTCAAGGCCCCGGTTCCCGAACCGGAATCCGATCTTCATGAGATCGTCTCGCGCCGCTTGGACCTCCACATTCATGAGCAGAAGCGGCGCACTCCCGTCAGCCTGCTTGGCTGGTGGAAAGGCTTGGCCCTTGGAGGCCTTGCTACGGCGGCACTGGTGATGGCGGCGATCCAGATGCGCTCAGGCCCGACGACGATTCAGGAACCGATGATTTCCAGCAACTTTGCGCTTGCGGCCCAGGAGAAGCTGGTGCTCAAGCCGGCGGGGAACGGGTTCCAGCTCGAATATGGGACCAAGGGCGAGAAGACGATCACGATCCGCTCCGCTGATGGCGCCGTGCTCAAAGAGCAGACGATCAAAGCCGGACTCTTTAAGAGCCCGTTGGACAATCCGAACCCGACCGCGAAGCTTCTCGAAATCACCGTCGAAGGCGAGGCGCCCATCTTTGTCGCGATCCCCGGCACGCGGATGCAGCCGGCCACGGCCGGCGAAGGTTCGGTGAAGGATCTGGCGCTGGCGGTGGCCGGGTTCTATCGGCAGCCGGTAATGCTGAGCCTGGGCGAAGAGATCAAGCTAAGCTGGAGCTTCGAGCTCGGCGAGGCGGTCGCCGCGATCGAAAAGCTGCTGGCCGAGACCAAGTACACGGTTCAGCAAGGCGAAGGCGGCGTGCTTCTCATCCAATCGAACTGACCTCTGCGGAAGGTGACGAGCCCGCCGGCCCAAAGGCCGGCGGGCTCGCGTCTTGGTGAAGCGTCTTAACCCAGCTTCGCAGCGACCACCGACCAATCCCGCATTACGTTGCGCGTGGCGTGCAGGGCGAACCGGAGTTCGGGAAGGAAACTGTCCGACTCCCGCGCCAGCATCGATTTGCCGAGCTCGGCATAGAGCGTATCGATCTGCGCGGAGGCAAAATCGCGATCCATGTCCCGCGCCATCTGGATGGCCAGTTTGAACTGGGGCATGGCCCGGGGCGATTGGTTGGCCACCTCGGTCCTTCGGACGCGCTGGGTGGTCATCACGATGTCGGCCAGAGGCTTGGCGCCTGCCCGTAGCGTCTCGAGCCGGGCCGCGATGTTCGACTTCTCAAGCGGCGAAAGATGGGCCGCCGCCTTTTCGAGCACCACCAGCGAGGCGTTTTCACGCACCGAAAACATGCCGATCGAGAACAGGTCGGAGTACTTCAAGCCCTGGACCGCTTCCATCGCGAGCACCGCGTCTTGCGACGCCTCATAGGCGCGGCCCTCGCTCAGGCCCTCCTGGGCCAAGAATTGGAGGGCGGAAGCAAGGTCGTCGGCCGCCGCCCGAATCTGGCCCTTGATGCCTTCGCGGCAGCTGTCCTCCGCCATTTCGGGGTGGAGCGGCTCGAGCACGCCCTGACGCGTCATGTTGCGCCAGGTCAGCCCGATCTGGCGGATGCGGACCGGGTCGGCCAGGTACGCGCCGCGACGGGTGGCCTCCTCGACCAAGCGGACCGGCTCGACATAGGCGGCAATCTGCTGGTTCAGCCCGGACGAGTATTGGACCGGGACGTAGTTTTCAACCCGGGTCCGGGCGTTCACCGTGATGCCGGCGATGAGCAGCAGGGGGCTCACCACGAGGATCTCGTTGAGGAATCGCCGCGCGCCCATACGGCAGATTTTCGGGGAGTACCCCCGTCCTCTCCACCGTAATATTGCTGAGCTTGGCGTGCCGGTCATTTTTCTTGGCCTCTTAAGTTGGGAAGACACCGTGAATTCAAATTTGATGACCAAAAGGGACCATGGACCTAAAAAAATCAAAAGTCTTACAAAGAGGTTCTAAGATATTGATGGGCCGAG
>CAYONY010000053.1:0-16290 GCA_964405415.1 uncultured Fimbriimonadaceae bacterium
GTACCGGTAAGAACCGGCGAACGGTCCGCCGATAATCTACTTGGTTTGGCGGGTTCGGCACGACTCAAAGAGCTCGCGAAGTTGCTTCGCGATGGGGGCGTTAACGTTCGGGGCTGGGGTGAGCCTGGTCTTCCGGGCTTTCCGTATATGATCCCCATCGGCGAGGGCGAGCACCTAACGCTCGAACTGCCCGACCCCGGCCTGATCGCCTCGCTGAACCCGGAAGCGATCGGCCTCGCCGTCTTCGATGCCCAAGGCTATTGCCGCGCCTCCTGGGGCCTCGCCAGCCGACTCGAATGGTTCGATCCCACCCGCTGCGCCCTGCAGGGCGAACTCGGCAAAGTGCTCGGCGGCGCGTTTCGCGGGCTTGGCGGCAACGCCCTCATTTCGGGATTTCGGTTCTACGCCTCGGCGTGGAAACGCGATGGGACGTCGGAAGCCGTCGTGCTCGTGGTGAACGCGATGGAAGAGGACCACGCCCGCCGCGAAGGGATCAAGGCGGCCCGGGAAGCCGAAGCCTTGCGCCGTTTCGGACGGCTGCTGAGCATGAACCAGACGCTCCATCCGCTCTGCGTGGCGGTCGTGCATGAGTTGACCGCTTCTTCCAGCCTCGCCGCCGCCTTGCTTTGGACGCTTGACAGCACCAAGAGCGCCCTCTCGCTCACCGCCAGCACCGGAACGAATCGCGTCGGAATCTCCACTTTAGGGACCCTCGCCATCACCGGAAACCCCACCTGCCTAGCCGAAATGGTCGCGATGAGCGGCCAGCCGTTCTTCCTGGACGACGTGAGCGACCACGTCATGACCAAAGAGCTCGAAGCGCGGTTCTGCTACCTCCAGCCGGGCGGGCTCAGCATCCATCCGCTCTACATCGGTGGCAATGTGCTGGGTGTCTTGGAACTGTTGGGCCGCGAAGGCGACGCCGAGTTTGCCGAGATGCACCCGCTCTTTGAGACCTTGGCCGAAAACCTCGCCCTGGCGGTGAATAGCGCGATGCTCTTCGAGAGCGTCGAGAAGATGGCCAACGACGATGCGCTGACCGGAATCGCCAACCACCGAACCCTTCAGCTCTTCCTTCACAGCCGCCTTTCCGAGAGCAAACGCACGAAGGGCGAAATCGGCCTCATGATGATCGACGTTGACCACTTCCGCAGCTTCAATGAGGAAGAGGGCCACGACGTAGGCGACGAGGTGCTGAAGCACGTCGCCCAAATCTTGCGCGAAAGCGTGCGGCCGTACGATCTCGCCGCGCGTTACGGTGGGGAAGAGTTCACCGTCGTGCTTCCCGGCAGCGGCCTTGAAACCACCCTGACCACCGCCGAACGCATTCGACGCCACGTCGAGGCGATGCCGATCACGACACGGACGGGCCGCGTCCGCCACATCACGGTCAGCATCGGCTGTGCAAGCTTCCCCGGCCACGGCAGCGAGGCGTCCTCGCTGATTCAAGCCGCAGACTCCGCGCTTTACCAAGCCAAGCGGGAGGGCCGCAACCGGATCGTGCTGTTTGGCAGCGACGACCGGAAAGCCGCCTAGCCTTGCTCCTTCAAAAACAAGAGTGGAGCCTGTCCCTCCCTTGAGGGAGGGGTTTGGGGTGGGTGGGCTCCGAGATTTCGGATTTCCGATTTCGGATTGCCAAACGGCCCACGGCTAACGTTTCCTAGAGTGCCGGCAGCATCGAGTGGATCATCCGCCAGAGCCCCCGATCTTGTTCGATTTCGAAGCGGCCGTCCACCGACGCCGCGACGACGACCATCTTCTTTCCCGGGTTGTAGGCGACGACCGTGTTGAAGATGCCGTTGCCGCCCGCACTCAGGCTGATTCGGCGGGCTCCATCCTCTCGATAGAACGCCGGGTTGAGAAGCTGATGGTTTTCCTTGGAAAGGATTTCCAAATCGTGGACGGCGCGGGCCCAACGCGCGAGGTCGGTGACGGTCGAAATCATCCCCCCGTTGCCGCGGAGGTTCCACGAAGGTCCGTCCGGATACCAGAAACGGTCGAGCGGGGAGCCCCATCGACGCCCCAAGGGCCCGTAGCCGACCGCGCACTCTTCGGCCTTCCATTTCGGACGGACGTAGCCGGTGCGCTTCAAGCCGATCGGGGCGAATTCGATCTCCGCGATAAGGTCTTCGATGGATTTTCCGGAGACCTTTTCAAGAATCGTCGAGAGCATACTGAAGCCCGAGTTCGAATATTCGTCCTTATCCCCCGGCTTGAAAAGCAGCTTGCTGGCCAACATCTGCTTCATCAGCTCATCCCGCTCCATCGGCTCATAGTCCCCTCCAAAGACGTCCTGAAACCCCGACGTGTGGTCCGCCAAATGCTGAAGCGTGATGCCCGCCTTGTCCTCGGGAACGCCTTCGAAGTACTTCGATATCGGATCGCTCAGCTTGAGCTTGCCTTGATCCGCCAGGCGGCATAGAGCCACCCGTACCATTGGCTTGACGATCGAGCCGATGCAAAGCCCGGTGTCTTTGGTGAAAGGCCGTTTCGAATCCGGATCGGCCATGCCGACCGCGTGATAGAACAGTTCCCGGCCGGCCTGTTCGACATAAACGACGCCTCGAAAATGCTTTTCGGCCAGGCTGTCGAGGTGGGCGCGCAGCTCTTCCGGGGTCGTCGGCTTAGGGGGCGCAGGCGCTGGCGTTTGCAGCGCGAGAACGAGTAGAACGGGGGCAACGGTGAGCATCATCGTTCCATACTATCGCTCAAAGTGTCAAAAAAGTTTCCAAATTTGACAAAAGTCCCACCGCCCTCGGATGTCGTCTGGCTTTCCGAAGCGCAGCTTCGCGTGTTGGCAGGCGCACGGACGCAGGATGTTTGGAGCTGTTTTTCACCCGATGAGGCGCGTACGGCGGCCCAAATTCAGAGTGCCTTGGGCTTAGAGTCGAAAACCGTTTACTACCAGCTCCGCAAGTTGGTCCGAGCCGGGCTCTTGGTGGAAGAGGCGGACAACGGCCGCGCGGCGCGGTTTCGCATGGCGGCCCGAGGATTTTCGATGCCGAACGGGTTCCAGGGCGCCGAATATGAGCGTCTGGCGGCGCGGATGGTGGCGAGCAAACTGCGGCAGACCATGCGCCAATTCGAACGGACGGCCGCCCGCGCTTCGGATTCGCCGGATCTGGCGGATTGGCTTTACATCCACTCCGAGCGGCTCCGGCTTTCTCCCGAAGACTTCCGCGAATTGAACCGGCGCATGCGCGAACTGCTTGAGGAGTACGTGGCGAAGGAAGGTAGCCAAGGGGCTCGGTACCTTCTGGTCGCCACGCCCGAGCTTGAATAGGGTTGCGAGGCAAAGCGGGGATGTGCCACAATTTCTGTTCGCGCCCAAACGTGCGCGGTTGAAGGTGGATTCCCCTATGTACGCAATCGTCAAGACCGGTGGCAAGCAGCTTCGCGCCGAAAAGAACGACGTGTTGATCGTCGAGAAGCTGGAGGGCGAGGTCGGTTCGAAAGTCGAACTGGACGATGTGCTGGCCGTAATGGATGGCGAAAAGGTGAAAGTCGGTTCGCCCTACGTGAAGGGGGCCAAGGTCAAGGCGGAGATCGTGCGCCAATGCAAGGGCCCGAAGATCCACGGCTTTAACTACAAACCCAAAAAGAACGAGCGGAAGCGGTGGGGCCACCGCCAACCGCAGACCCACCTGAAAGTGACGGAGGTCGTCGCCGGCTCCTAACCTACCGTGGCTATCGGCGGACGGTCTCTGGACCGCTAACCGCCAATCAAGGAATTTTCTATGGCACATAAGAAAGGACAGGGTTCGACTCGAAACGGCCGCGACAGCAACGCTCAGCGCTTGGGCGTGAAACGCTACGGCGGCGAAGTGGTTAAGGCGGGCAGCATCATCGTCCGCCAGCGGGGAACCCAGTTCCATCCGGGCGTGGGCGTGGGCGTGGGCAACGACTGGACGATTTACGCGAAAGTGGACGGCCAAGTGAAGTTCGAAGGTCCGGAAAACAAACGCCGGATCAGCGTTTATCCTCACCAGTAAGAGTCCGCATCCTCTGGAGTGAATCCTTTGGAGTGCGCGAAGCTTGCTTCGCGCTTTCTCTCCGGAAAGCTTGCTTTCCGCTCTTAACTCTCGTTTCCTCACCTCCCGAGTGGCCGTCGAAACGGCGTGTAGAGTGCGCGAAACTTGCTTCGCGCACGCCACACGCCCCCGTACGCTTTCAGGCCGAGCAAGGTCGTCCAGGCCAAAACGCGAAGAGCTTCGCGCACTCCAAAACCGACCCGCGAAGGTCCAAAGTCCCACCTCCGCCAACCCGCTTCAGCCCCTTACCGTAGGCTGTTCCAGCGCCATCGGGGGCATCGGCGAAGGATTCCCAATTCGGTAACCCTAGACCGGCGGAAAGGGGGGTAGCATTGCATGAAATGCATGAATCGCATGAAAAATACGATGCGGATGCAAAGGGAAGGGGCTGCATGGATTTTGGCCAAGCATTCTATGGGTCGGTCACCGTTGGCGAACGTGGCCAGATCGTCATCCCCGCCGAAGCCCGTCAGGACCTGGGCGTCGAAGCCGGGGACAAGCTCCTGGTGATGAAGCACCCGCTCTACAAGGGACTCATGATCTTCAAAATCGAGTCCGTTCGCGAATTCCTGGACGAGTTCGCCGCCGGCATCGAGCGCGTCGAAGCGCTGGCCAAGGAGGAAGCCGCTTGATCGGAATCAAACTTGTCGCTCCTCTACTCTGGGCCGGGCTCCAGTCCGGGAGCCCGCTCACCATGGATGAAGCGATCCGCATCGCTGAGCAAAATGCCTTTGGCGTACGCACGGCGCAATCCGATGTGGAGAAGACCCGCCAGCGGGTGCGTGAAGCCAAGAGCCGCCTCGGCCCCCGCGTCGACACCAACCACACTTACATCCGGTTCGACGAAGAGATCAAGGGCAGCGGCGGCAGCATCGTTCGACCCATCGACCAAACCCAGTCCCAAGTGGTGGTGAGCATGCCGCTCGACGTGACCGGAGTGCTGAAGCGCGGCGTCCGGGCGACCGCGGCCGCGATCGAGGTCGCCCAGGAAAACCTCAACGCGGAGAAAAACGATCTCCGGTTCGCGGTCCGCGCCGCCTTTTACGATGTGCTGCAGGCCGAAGCCCAGGTCAAGGTCTTCGAGGAGACCCTGGCCACCTCCCAGAAGCGGCTCAGAAACACCGAACTTGAGTTTCAGCAGGGCGCCAAGGCCCGGGTCGACGTCCTGCGGTTCCAAACCCAGGTGCAGCAAGCCGAATCCGATTTGATTGCGGCCAAGAATTTCGCGACGCTCGCCCGCAACGCGTTTAACAACGTTCTCGGCCGAGCCATCGAAACGCCTTTCCAGCTTGGCGAGGCGCCGGCCATGCCTCGCTTCGAGGTCGATGACGTCGCCATGACGGGATTGGCCAAACAAAGCCGATCGGAACTGAAAGCGTTTCGCGCGAACCAAAAAGTGCTCGAATTGGTCCGCCAAGCCGAAGAGGGCGGACTCTACCCCTCGTTGAGCGTTTCCGCCGTCCATTCTCGCGATTGGAAGGCCACCGGCTCAAACCAGTCTTCGTCCACGTTCGGCCAACTCACGCTTTCGATTCCTGCCTTTGATTCGGGAGTGACCCGAGCCCGGGTGAAGGCGGCTCGCCAAGATGAAGAGCAGAACCGGATCCGAACCGAGCAAGCCGAACTTGGCATCTCGCTGGAGGTTCGCCAAGCCACCGCCACCCTTCAGAACGCCAAAGCTCGTCTGGATTCGGCTCTGAAACAGGTGGAGTTTGCCGCCGAAACCTTCCGGCTGGCCAATATCCGCTATGAAGCCGGCGAGGGCATTTTGCTTGAAGTGACGGACGCGCAAACCGAGCTGACCCGCGCGCGCACCGCGTTCGTCACCGCCACGTACGACTTTTTGCGCACGTTCGCCCAATTGCAGCGGGCGATGGGCGCCGACGCGCCGCCCGCCACGCGCGGCGGAGAATCGAAAGAGGTGAAGCATTGAGAACTCGGGATGGATGGATTTCGATGGTGGCGGTTGCCGCTTTGGTGGCCGGCGTTGCCGGATGCGTCGATCGCGACGCCCAAAAGCAGGCCAAGCGGCAAAAAGAGATCATCGAGGACCCTCGAGTCCCGGTCAAGGTCCAGCCCTTGACGGTCAGCTCCATCGGCGATGAGCTCGAGATCACCGGCCAGGTGACCACATCCTCGGACGTCCAGATCGGCGCGCGCTCACCGGGCCGGGTCATCGGCGTTTTTGTGAAGGATGGCGACCCGGTTCGCGCGGGCCAAGTCATCGCGGAGCAGGAAACGTCGGTGCTGCGGCCCGCCGTGCTCCAAGCTCAGAGCCAAGTGAATGCGGCGCAGGCCCAGCTTCGGCAGGCGCTTGCCAATGCGAAGATCGCGCCCCAAAAGAGTTCCAACGCAATCGCCAGCGCGGAAGCCGGGCTGCGATCCGCCAAGGCTCAGCTTCAAAAGGCAAAGGAGGGGGCGCGCGACGAGGAAGTGAAGCAGGCGCAAGCCCAGGTCAACTCGGCCAAGTTTGCAATGGAGACCGCCAAGAAAGAACTCGACCGCCAACGGTCGCTCTTTGAAGGTGGCGCCGTCGCCAAACAGCGCGTCGAACAAGCGGAAAACGCCTTTCAAGCCACCCTCAGCGCCTATGAGACCGCGCTGGAAAACCTCAACATGAAGCAATCGTGGACGCGCCCGGAAGATATCCGCAGCGCCGAAGAGGTGGTCCGCCAAGCCGAAGAGGCTGTGCGCACCGCCAAGGCCAACAAGAGCCTCGACATCACCCTCGATCAGGCGGTGGATGCGGCCCGGGCGAACGTCCGGTCAGCCGAGGCCAGCCTCTCGATCGCTCGCCAGAATCTGGCCGATGCCCAGATCCGGAGCCCGTTCTCGGGGCGGATCAGCGGCAACCCGGTCCAGCCGGGCACCTATCTCGCGCCGGGAAGCCCCGTCGCGCGGCTCATTGGCGCGGAAGGCATTTATTTCGAAGGCGAAGTTCCCGAGAGCCGCATCGGGCTGATGCGTCCCGGCATGCCGGTACGGGTGATGATCGACGCGATTCCCAACCGAACCTGGGCAGGCACGGTCGTAGCGATCAGCCCATCGGGCGACCAAGTGGGCCGTATCTTCCGCGTCCGGATCGGCCTTGCCGGGGCGACCGACGAGGTGAAGCCAGGCATGTTCGCGCGCGGCGTCGCAACCCTTCGCAGCATTCCCGATGCCACCGTCGTGCCGAGTTCGGCGGTGCTTCGCGATGAGGACAAGTACTTCGTCTTCACGGTCGAAGGCGAAGTCGCCAAAAAGCACGAGGTGAAAGCGGGCCTTCGGGTGAACGGCAGCCTCCAAATCACCGGGCTTCCGCCGGGAGCCAATATCGTCATCGATGGGCAGACGCAGCTTTCCGACGGGGCAAAAATCCGCCTCGACGACGGCAAGCCGGCGCCTGCCGAGGGCAAAGCAAGCGGGGTTTAAACAGTGGGTCTAACGCGTCTCGCCATCACCCGTCCGGTCTTTATCTTCATGGTCATGAGCCTCTTTATGCTCATGGGCGTCATGGCCTGGACGAGCATGAGGAAGGAGCAGAACCCCGAGGTTCAGTACGGCACCATCATGATCTCCTCGATCTATCCGGGCGCCGGGCCCGAAGAGATCAACACCTTGGTCTCCCGAAAGGTCGAAGAAGCGGTTTCCGGCGTCGCCGGTCTCCGCGAAGTCACCAGCACCTCGGTCGAGGGCTTTTCCAGCGTCGTCGCGAACTTCGAAGTCGGCACGAACATGGACATCGCGCTCAACGATGTCCGGGCGAAGGTCGACTCGGTGGTCAACGAATTGCCTCGCGGCATCGAAAAACCGGTCATCGACAAGTTCGACTCGACGAGCGATCCGGTCTTGAACCTGATTCTAAAAAGCGACCGCTACAACAATCAGGAACTGCGCGACCTGGCCGAAGACAAGCTCAAAGACCGCTTCGCCCGCATCGCCGGCGTGGCCGGCGTTTCCGTTTTCGGCGGCGCCGAGCGCGAAATCCAGGTTCAGGTGAAAAAGGACAAGCTGCTCGCCTATGGGCTGGGCATCAACGACGTTCAACGCGCCGTCTCGAGCTCCACCCTGAATGCTCCCGCCGGGCGCGCCGTCACCCATGGGCAGGAGTTCGGCGTCCGCGTTCTTGGCGAATACAAAACGATCGAAGAGATCGAGAACAGTTCGATTTCCATTCGCGACCAAAACCGTTTTGGCGGCAAGCCGGTGGTGGTCAAGCTCAAAGACGTCGCCAAAGTGCTCGATACCTCCAAGGAGCGGCGATCGTGGAGCCGCCTCGATGGAACCGATTCGGTGGGCATGTCGATCCAGAAAGCCCGCCAGGGCAATGCGGTCGAGATCGATGGCGCGGTGGATCAGGCGATCGCCCAGATCCAAAAAGAGTTCGGCGTTCGAACGGTCAAGACTTTCAACCAGGCCAAGCAGATCCGGGAATCGCTCGACGACCTCTTGATCGCCCTCTTTTTCGGCATCTTCCTCGTCACCGCGATCGTTTACATCTTTCTCCATAACCTTCGCGGAACCATCATCGTCGGCATCGCGATCCCGGTCTGCGTGCTCGCCACATTCGTAATCCTCTGGGTGCTCGGCTTCACGATCAACAACATGTCGATGCTGGCGATGTCGCTCGCCGTCGGCGTGTTGGTCGATGACGCGATCGTCGTCCTTGAAAACATCTACCGCCACTTGCGGATGGGCGAAGACCCGCGCAGCGCCGCCATCAACGGCCGAAGCGAGATCGGCCTGGCCGCGATCGCGATCACCCTCGCCGATGTCGTCGTGTTCATTCCCATCGCCTTCATGGGCGGCATCGTCGGGCAGTTCTTCAAGCCGCTCGGCATCGGCTTTGCGGTCACGACGTTGATGTCGCTATTCGTTTCCTTCACCGTCACCCCGATGCTCGCTTCACGCTGGTATCGGGAGGGGGAAGACCTCGAGCATCCCACCGGCGGCTTCGCCAAGTGGTTCGAGGGCGTTTTTGGCAAATTCACCGCGCGCTATCGCCGCGCGCTGGATTGGGCCCTCCACCACCGGTGGTTCATCTTCAACTCGGGCTTCGTGATTCTGATTTCGGTCTTTATGATGATCGCCGGCAGCTTCTCGCCGAATCCGGCGGCGGTGATGCAGACCACGCAAATGCCGGTGATGATGGCCCTCGCGGTCGGCTTCTTGGTGTTCGGCGCAAACTATTGGCCCAAAGTGGTTGGCGGGGTCGGCTGGGCGCTCGCCCGCTGGATCGGCTTTCTGGTCGGCGCCTTCATGATGACCAGCATGATGTTGGGTTCGATGCCGCCCCCGATGGCCCCGATTGCCCTCATCCTCGGGCCGCTCATGGGCCTCTTTATGTTCTGGGTCGTGGCGGGCCTCATCGGCGCGATCATCAACCTGATCCGTCCGGTCGCCAAGCTCCGCGTCATCGGCTTTGCCCTGCTGTTTGGCCTTTGCTTCCCGCTGGCCGGCTTGGTCGGCTGGAAATATGCCGACTGGAAACAGGAGCCGATCTTCAAGTTCGCCTTCTTCCCGCCCAGCGACGGCGGCTCGGTGAGCGTAGGGGTCACCCTCGCGCCCGGCGCGAGCCTTCTTGAGACCGAGCGGGTCATCAAGATCATCGAGGATCGGGTGAAGAGCCACCCCGACATCAAGTACGTCCGCAGCGATATCGGCACGAGCGGCGGCGGGTTTGGCGGCGGCTCCAGCTCCGGTACGAACTACGGCCAGGTCCGCATCACCCTCAACGACCGACGGGCCATCATGGACCGCCTCGCTTTTTGGATGAAGCACGAAGAGAAGCTGCGCGACCGGCCCGACACCTCTGTCGCCGCCGACATTCTTGAACGCGTGGGCCGGATTCCCGGCGCCGAGCTCACCGTAAGCGCCCAAAGCGGCGTTGGCTTTGGCGCACCCATCCAGATGGCCTTCGTCTCCGACGACCGCGAATTGCTGACGCGGACCGCCGCCACGATCAAGAAACGCTTGGAGGGCGGCGAAATCGAGGGCGTTATCACGCCCGATCTCTCGAGCAAGCCGGGCAAGCCGGAGATTCGCGCGATTCCCGACCGGGTGCGCCTCGCGGACGTCGGACTCAACACCCTCGACCTTGCGGGAAGCCTGCGGGTGATGTACGAGGGCGATTTCAGCACGAAATACCGCGTGAGCGGAAGGGAATATGACATCCGCGTGATGATGGACTTGGCGGATCGGAACAATCCGAACATGGTCCAACAGGTCCCGATCACTTTTGTGCAGGGCCGTCCGATCTTCCTGAGCGATGTGGCCGACCTTCGCAGCGGCGTCAGCACCGACAAAATCGAGCGGCGCAACCGAGAAGAGGAGATCCGCATTAGCGCGAACCTGTTGCCTGGCTTTGCCGCGGGCACGGTGCAGCGCGAGATCGACCAATGGCTGCTCAAAGAAAAGCTTCTGCCCGAGGGGGTTCGGGTCAAGCCGCTCGGCCAAGCCGACATCCAGGCGCGCGAATCGGGCTACTTGTTCGGCGCGCTGCTGATGGGCCTGGTTTTGGTCTACATGCTGCTGGCGTCGCTCTATGACAACCTGCTCTACCCCTTCATCATCCAGCTGGCCCAGCCGCAGGCGATGGTCGGCGCGCTGCTCGCGTTGATCCTGACCGACAAGACCCTCAATATCGTGGGCTTTGTCGGCATTATCACGCTCGTAGGCTTGGTGGGTAAGAACGCCATCTTGGTGGTGGACTACACGAATACCCTGCGCGCAAGGGGCAAGGAACGTCTCGATGCGCTGCTCGAAGCCGGCCCCACCCGTCTGCGGCCGATCATGATGACGACGCTCGCCCTCATTCTGGGCATGCTTCCGGTCGCGCTGGCGATCGGGCGAGGCTCCGAGTTCCGCGAAACGATCGGCATTACGATCATCGGCGGCATCTTGCTTTCGACGATGCTAACGTTGCTCGTCATCCCGTGTTCCTACACGATCTTCGACGATTTCTCGATGTGGCTGGGGCGGAAAATGCGCAGCTACCTCGGCCGGGATCGAGCGGAAGCGGCGTTCCCCGAAGAAGAGCGCCAAGAGGCCCCGCCAAGCCTGGCGCCGGAAGAAGCCGCCAAGTCGGAGTAAGGAGTGAGGAGAAGAGGAGTAAGGAGTAAGGAGATCACTTGGGGCGAGGGCGGTTGCCATACCCCACATTCTTCGTTCAAACATCACTATTGCGTTGCATGCTCACCAACATACGGATGACTTCTTCGTAGCGTCCGTGGAGGGTGTCCGCAATTTCTCTTTCAATGTAGTTGGCTGAGAGTGCAAACGAGAGCCAAGTCTGCGTTTCTGCCGCTTCCGCTTCACTCTCGTTTAGCATGTTAATAAATGCGGTAGGATAGCGTCTCCGCCGCCAAGCTTCAGCTATTCCGGCGGCGACAGATCGCGACGAGTCGCGCATTTGAGCGGAAAGGCCATAAATCTCTTCTTTCGGAAAGTTGCGTGTCAATTCAAAGACCTTCTCGGCGAGGTCCTTTGACGCCTGAAACACTTTGAGCTCAAAGTGACTTTGAATTACTTTGTATTCCGAGACTTCAGTTATTGCTCCGAGATGATCTGACCGTTCGTATCCCGCTTCCCCGTTCATGGCGAACCCTCCTCACTCCCCTCTCCCCTCTCCCCTCTCCTCACTCCTCACTCCTCACTCCTCACTCCTTACTCCTTACTCCTCCAAAGCCGCCTGAATCAACCGGTGAAAGTGGTGCGTCCCCGTCTCCCGACTCGGCGAATAGCGGCCCCGCTCATAAAGCCGTGACCGCAGGCCCTTCTGCACCATCTCGACCACCGCTTCGTCCTCCCGCTCCACCCGGTCGATCTGCCCGCCCGGACCGCTCTCCAACTTGGAAGGATCGCCCACGAACCCGATAAAGGACACCCGCGTTCGATCGGGGCCGAGGGGCCGGATCACGTTCACCGACAATCCCCACGGGTAGAAGTTGAACATCAGGTTCGGAAAGATCCACCAGTAATAGGCCGTGATCTGTTGGCCGTAATCGGGGGAGTCTTTGGGCAGGTCAAAGGTGTCTTCCGCGCCTTTGGTCGTGGCAACTTGGAGGCTGGAATGAGGAAAAAGCTCGGTGCGGTACTCCTCGTATACGATCGATTCGGCTAGTTCGGCATGGACAAACGGCACGTGGAGCGCTTCGAGGTAGTTCTCGCAATACAGAGCCCAATTGCATTTCACCAGGTGGTCGCGCGTCCGGCCAGGGTCGTGGACGAACCGTTCGACCGGCATCCAGCCCACCCGCTCGTCCATCTCCTTGAGCACATCATCTAGGGAAAAAGTAGGGCGAATCCCCGCAAAAAAGTGCCCCTTCCAGCTTCCGAATGGCACTTTGGGCAGGCTGTCGGCGGGGCCGGGAAAGCCTTCGCACCCCTCAAATTCGGGCATGTGCTGGAAACCGCCATCCAGCCCGAAGCGTCGCCCATGGTACCGGCACCGCAAAAACCGCTCGTAGCCGGGTCCCTCCACCACGACGTTGCCCCGATGCGTGCAGACGTTGCTGACGCAATGGACCTGGTCCTTGCCGTCGCGCGTGAAGAGAATCGGCTCGTCGAGGCTCCCTTCCAGCAGGGTGTGGGGATGAACCTGGTTCGGGACCTTGACGATATCGGCATCGCCGACCCACTGCCAACTCGTGGCGAAAATCTTCTCAAGGCAAGCCGCATAGCTGTCGGCGCCGGTGTAGAACGAAGCGTGGGGGGTGCAAGCCTTGCGGATGTCGGCGTGAATGTCGAGGGGCATGGAGAATTATGGAATCTTCGAAGCCGCGTGGGGGCCCACCCCAGGTATCACAGAAACCAGTTTGAAGATCGCCCTTGCTTCCGATCACGCCGGCTTTGCCTACAAAGAGGCCATCCTTCGCCACTTGCGGGCCAACGGCCATGAAGTGGTGGATTGCGGCGCCCATTCCGAGGCGTCCTCGAACTATCCCGAGTTTATTCATCCGGCCGCGGCGGCGGTGGCCTCCGGCTCGTGCGAGCGGGGCATCGTGCTCGGCGGCTCGGGCAATGGCGAAGCCATCGCCGCCAACCGGCATCGGGGCGTACGGTGCGCCCTCGCTTGGAACGAGGAATCGGCCCGACTTGGGAGAAGCCATAACGATGCGAACATGCTCTCCCTCGGGCAGCGTATGATGAGCCTCGAAACCGCCCTGCGTTTGGTGGATATCTTCCTTGCCGAGCCGTTCGAGGGAGGCCGGCATCAGCGGCGGATCGAATTGATCGACGAACTGGCGGACTAAGCCTGGGGTTTCAGACCCGCGCCCGGATTGGGCGTCGAGCGCTTGATCGAAGCCAAGACCTTCAGCGAGATATTCGTGTTCGTTGGGCTGCTAACGCCCGTCGCAATGGCCTGCCACATGCGCGTGCGGTCGGTAAAGATCAGCCCACTCAGAAACATTTTCTTGCCTCCGGCGGTGAACGTACACCCGATGCGCCGGCCCGGCAGGCCGACCACCGTCGCGTTGACGATCGTCTCGCGATAGTCCTGGGCTTGCGCCTGGGCTTTCACCCGGTCAAGGGCGCCCCGCGCCGCGCCATCCAGCGAAATCGGTTTGCTGCCGCGCGAAACCGCATAAGAAGCAAAGGTCGCAAGCTCGGAGGTCGTCACGCCGATCGTCTCCAGAATATCGTAGCTGGTCCGGATCTCTTCCGAAAGCGGCACCGTGATCTTGTTGGCCTTACCCGGAAGCTCGATCGTCATTTCCGAGGAGCCGATGGGAGTCCGAATGAAGGAAGTTTGAGTCGGCGGCTTTGCCGTCGGCGCTTTGGGCGCGACCTTTGCGGTCTGCCCGCCCCATGCCGCACAAACCGCGGCCGTAAGCCCCAAAGCCAGCATCGTTGGAATCCCTTTCATGACGTCACTTATTCCCACTTGAACGATTCGAAGAAGCGTTTGGCATCTTCCTTCTCAAACATGTCCGGATCGCTGATCACCAGCGATTGCACCAGCTTCTCCCCCCGCAAGTACACCACAAACCGGATCTTCGGCCCGTCTTCCGTGGCGAACTGCACGTCGCGGCCCGGGGCGACTCCCAATTGGACGATCCGCTCCTTGATCACGGTTCCCTTGAAGCGCTTGAAAAACGACTCCCGAGCGCCGTTCAAGAGCCGGACCGGCCCCAGATCGCGTACGAACTGCTTCGGGAACTCCATCCAGCTCACCGAATAGCTCAAATACTCCTCATCGAGACTGAAAACGTTGTTCTTGATCCGGCCCGCCGAAGTTTCGACATCCTTGCTGACGAAGGACGGCTTCAAGGGGAAGGAAACCCGAAATCCGCCTTCCGGCGAAACGACTTCTGTCCATTCGAGGCG
The DNA here is from genome assembly GCA_964405415.1 of uncultured Fimbriimonadaceae bacterium. Taxonomy (GTDB): domain Bacteria; phylum Armatimonadota; class Fimbriimonadia; order Fimbriimonadales; family Fimbriimonadaceae; genus CAYONY01. The sequence continues at coordinate 14,343 of CAYONY010000053.1, forward strand.
CGGCAGACGAAGGGCCGACGCGCCGCTCCCTACGGAAAGGGCGAATACCAAACCTGCCGGAACCAAATTCCGGGTTATGGAAAACCACGCCATTCGCATCGCTTCAATCAATAGACGCGCAAGGTAACCTCCCGGCTCATTGAAATAAGTGATTCGCGATCGTTGCGGGCCGTTCGGCAACGCTAGCCGCAAGCGAACGAACTCCGACCTCATCCCATCACTTATCGCGAATCGCGCATCACGGCTCACCATCATGTCCAGAATCGACCATCAAGACATCCGCATCGGCACCCTCGCCGGCTTTTCCAACGGCGTCGACTATCTTCGCAAGATCCTGCCCCACGGCTTCGAATCCTTTGAATTGACGATGTGGGCCTACGCTGGCGATATCGACTTCGAAGCCTTTGCCAAAGAGGCCAAAGACGCGCTGGGCAATCAAGCCATCATCAGCAGCCTGGGGATCTACGGAAACCCCCTGCAAGATGAGCAGACCGCCAAGGATTGGGAAAAGGTGATCCGGGCGTGCCGACACTTTGACGCCAAAGTGGTTTGCGGCTTTGCCGGAGCCCTGGAAGATCGGCCGGTCGACGAGTCGATGCCGAAATTCAAAGAGGTTTTCGGGCATTTGGCCAAAGTGGCCGAGGGCGAAGGCGTCAAGATCGCCTTCGAGAATTGCGATATGGGCGGCTCGTGGGAGCGTCCGAAGTGGAACATCGCCCATTCGCCGCGAGCCTGGGAAATGATGTTCAACGAAGTGCCGGGCGAAACCCTCGGTCTCGAATGGGAGCCTTGCCACCAGATGGTGAGCCTCATCGAGCCGATTCCCCAGCTGCGCAAGTGGGTCGGCCGGGTCTACCATATCCACGGCAAAGACGCAACCGTGAACTGGGACATCATCGAGACGGAAGGAATCCGTTCGGGCCAGGAATGCGTCTGGCACCGCACCCCCGGCTTTGGAGATACGAACTGGTCGGATGTCATCACGATCCTTCGCAAAGCGGGCTGGCGCGGCTCGATCGATATCGAGGGCTGGCACGACCCGGTTTATCGGGACGATTTGGAGATGACCGGGCAGGTTTACGGACTCGAGTATCTCCAAGCTTGCCGCGGCGGCGAGTTCATCGCGAATCCGTAGCCGGGCGTTGAGATCGGGCTTCGAAAGCGGCCTTTTCGCTGGCGGCGAACCCCGACTCCACAATCTCGAGATGGCGACGATCGCCAGCGGGCGCGAGCGCAAGAAACGCCACGCCCGGCTGGTTAAACCGCAACAGCGCAACGTAGGTCCCACCGCTTTCCGGATCGCGCAGACTCATCTCAACCACTTCAGGACCGACGTCGGGCCGCGTGCGCGAATCTGGAGCCGGGTTCTCCTTGGAAGACGGCGAAAAGCTGGCAATGACGTAGATGGCATTGATGTCGCGGTCGACGCGTAGCACGAAGACGTCGATGACCGCCGTCCCAAACTTCTCACCAAGAATTCGGCGGGCAAACGCCCGATCCTCGGGGCGCGGCTCGAACATCATGCGCTCGTAGGTGCCGCGAAAGCCCCTTACTTCCATCGCGGCCCATGCGACGATGCCAAGAAGGCCAAGGATTGCCAATACCGTCATCCATCGGCTCATGCCGTCCTGAAGTCTTGCATGCCGATTTCGCGGTCCCATCCGTAGGGTTGGACGGGATCGGTCCGTGAACGGTCGCAACTTTCGATGGTGGGCAAGGAGGGACTCGAACCCTCACCCCTTGCGGGACTGGAACCTAAATCCAGCGCGTCTACCAATTCCGCCACTCGCCCGAGTGAGGGCGAGAGAGTACCGAATCGCACTTTCAGGAGGCGTGCAATGGCCCTCTTGATCGTTTGGAACCGTGTCGCAGGCGCACGGCCCACCGCTATCGCGGATGGACCGTGGCACCCAGGCGCGGCTCGCGAGGACGCTCGCCCTCCCGCCTC
>CAYONY010000054.1:0-16102 GCA_964405415.1 uncultured Fimbriimonadaceae bacterium
CCGGAAGCACCGATCTCTCCTCGATGATGATTCAGAACCTGAAGTCGGCGGTGGGCGAATTGGTGGCGACCGGCGGCTACATCATGCTTATCGATGAGGAGAATCCCGACGAGCTGGTTACGGAAGCCGCCTACAGCGGCGACGGTAGTTTCCAGTTCCCGGATCGGCTCAAGGTGGGCTCCGGCCTAAGCGGCTACGCCGTTAAGATGGGCCAGCCGATCGCCCTTCATGATACGGAGGCAGACGATTTTGTGCTTGAAGGCGTGGCCAGCAACGCCAAATCGGCGGTGAGCATCCCGCTCATCGCGCGCAACTTTATGGGCGTGGGCACGGCCTCGATTGAGCGAACGGTTGGGGCGCTGACCCTCCTTTCAACCGCTCCGCACGGCTTCTCCAAAACCGAGGACCTGCAGGTGCTCCAAAGCATCGGCTCCATGATCGCGGTGGCGGTGGCGAATTCCCAAATGGAGCTACGCCAGCGCACGACGTTTCTCAAGACGCTCGAAAGCTTGGCGAAGTCTTTGGAAGCCCGCGATACCTATACGCAGGGCCACTCGCAGCGCGTGTGCGACGTGTCGCTCTACATCGGGGAAGAGCTCGGCCTAAGCGCAGAAGCGCTCGAAGAACTTCGCGTCGGCACGATCCTTCACGACATCGGCAAAATCGGCGTTCCCGACCACATCCTCAACAAGCCGGGACGCTTGACGGACGAAGAGTTCGAGTTCATGAAGAGCCATCCGGTCATCGGCTATGAAATCTGCCGGCCGCTGATGCTCTCCGATGGCGTGCTCCTCATCATCCGAAACCACCACGAAAAGTTGGACGGGAGCGGCTATCCGGATGGGCTGAAAGGAGGCGAATTGCCCCTATCGCTTCGAATTGTCTGCGTCGCCGATGCCTTCGATGCGATGAGCTCCTCGCGCCCCTATCGTGGCGTGATGGAAATGAGCAAAGTCATCGGCGAGCTTTCGCGTGGCGCCGGCACGCAGTTCGATTCGGTGGTGGTCGAGGCGCTCAAGAGCATTCTGCCGACCGAGCGGATGCGCGATATTTACGCGGACCAATGGCACATGCCGGAGGCGAAGTCGGCGTGACCGATTCGGGACTCGAACGGGCACGCGACGCTCAAACCCTGTCGTTAGGGATCGACATGGGTTCGCATGCCGCGAAGTTGGCTTTGCTGCGCCAATCGGGGGGCCGGCTTGAGCTTTGCGGGGCCGCGGCGATCGACATTCCCTCGGGGATGATCCGCGATGGCATTGTTCAAAACCCGCGCGCCTTGGGTCGGCTCATCGCCGGTGAACTGGGCCGACAAGGCATTGCCGATGGAATCAAGGCGGTGACGTCAATTCCGAGCAGTTTGGCCTCGCTGCGCTGGGTGCAACTACCCATTCTGCCGCTCGACGAGCTTCGCGAAGCCGCCCGGTACAAGGTGAAGCGCCACCTGCCTTATCCCGTGGCAGCGGCCTATGTCGAAGCGTCGATTCCCCTTTTGGAGCCGGGGGATACAACCGGAGAATCCCTGGTCATTGCCGTACCGAAAGACGTGGTGGAAAGCCGGGCGGAGTCTTTGCTGGCCGCGGGATTGAATCCGGTTGGGGCGGAGCTGGAAGCGCAAGCTCTGCTGCGTGTCGTCGAGCGCCGGATGAGCCGCCAGGACGCGTTATGGCGCGATGCCTCCTTAACGATCATCGATGTGGGCGGCCAGATGACCCACATGTACGTGGTGCAAAACCAGAAGCTTCAGTTCATTCGAGGCGTCCGCTTCGGCGCGAATCTCATCGCGGCCGCGGTGGCGGAAGCCTTGGAGTTGTCCATTGCCGAATCGGAGCGGATGCTCTATTCTGCGGATTCGCGGCTTTCCGAAAACGGAACCCTCGTCTGCGAGTACGGCGGAAGCACCACTCTGGTGAACATCGAGGCGCAGATGGAGAAACTCGTCCGCGAGTTTACGCGGCTGCTGCGCTACTTCCGTTCGCTTCATCCCGAACGGAGCTATGCCGGCATTCTTGACCATGCGATTGTTTGTGGCGGCCTCGTGGGATTGCCGGGATTTACCGACTATTTGCAGCAGAGCCTTTCCCTTCGCGTGGAACGGGCTCGCCCTTTGGCCGGCATGGTGGCCCAGCTTCGCCGCGAGACGTTTCAAAGCGTCAGCGAACGCCAAGAGGCGTACGCGGTGGTGGTGGGGCTGGCGTTGGCCGGGCTCGACGTGACGATGAGACGAACGGGGGACTTCTATGCCGCAAACGAGTTTGCTTGGAGCCGGAGCGCCTAAACAGCGCACGATCAACGTTGAAGTCAACTTGCTCGCCGAATGGATCGAATCGCGAAACCGCTTGCGCGAGGACCGCTTGCGGTGGACCGGAATTCTCGTTACGGTCGCCCTGTTTTCAATGATTTTGCTGCCTTTTCTCAGCAGCCGTGCCGCGCGCGAGCAGGCCCGTGCCCATCGGGCCATGCGGCAAGCCGACCTTCAAGCGGCGCTCTTGACCCGATTGGGGGGGCAGCTCAACGTCGTTCAACCGCAAATCGACGGCGAGGCGACCCTCGATCTGTGCCGGGGCCGCTCGCGGCTCTTCATGGCTCAGATGTTCGCCGTGCTTAACGCCACCACCGGCAAGATCGTGGTCGACTCGGTGGAGGGCAACGTGCTGGCCGGTGAGATGTCGCTTCGGGTGAAAGCCCAAGCCGTGGACTATCCGGCGGCGCAGGAGTTTGTGGCGGCCGCCGGACGTGGCAACCGCGTGAAAGCGGCCATTTTGGCCACGACCCGCCAAAACGGCACGCTGGGCCCCGAGGGCATCGCCTTCGAATTTGCCAAGAAGGTGGGAGTCGGGCCATGAAACGCTTTGACGAGCGATTGACTCCGGACCGCGCGGCGAAAATGGCCCGTTTTGCCGCGTTCGCGGTGATGTTCGCCTTTGGGATCGGCGCTTTGGGGTTCGGCGTTCTCGGATTCGTCGCCAATTCCCGAGCCACCGGAGAAGAGGCGCGTTCCAAGGCGCTGCAGAACGAGGTCGCGCGGATTCGCGGGGTTCTCACCGAGGCCGAGAGCCGCGATGCGGTCGGGATCGATGACCAAAGCCGGGCGGTTGCCGCGCTTCAGCGCAGCGTCGCCCAACTTTCGAGAGCCTACGATTGCCAATTGGTCGATTTTCTGGCCTCGACCGACGCCCAGCCCTATCTGACGCGATTCGAAAAGCATGGCGCCAGCAACGGTTGGAGCCAAATCGAGGCCCAGTTCACCGTTCAAGGCAAGACTCGCTTCGTCCTTGAACTCTTGATCCAGCTTGCCAACCAGTCCACGCCCATCGAACTCAATTCCGTTCAGCTCAATCGCGAAGACGTTTCCGATTCGGGGTCTTCGATCCGGGCCAAGGTCCAGCTCCGGATCCTGGTCCAGGGTGGAGGGCCAAGCGCATGACCCAAGGTGATCCCAAAAAGGTTGGGCTTCTGACGGTCGTGGCGGTGGGCGCCATCGGTTTCCTCGGCTACTCGCTCTTGGGCCTTGGCGGCGGAACATTTTCTCCAAAGGCCGCCCTGCCGGCCGTTGACAACGAGGCGAGCCGAGAACAAACATCGGGCTTTCGGCTGGCCTCCGATCCCTTCAACCACCCGGAACTGGTTCGAAAGAAGCAAGAGGCCCAAAGCGCCTCCAAAACGCTGGCGATGGGCAACGCGCCGCAAAATGTGGCCGCCGGCTCGTTTCCAAAGCCATGGGCGCCGCCCGTTCCCCTTCCTGGATCGCTGAATTTGGACCCGGACAAACCGGCCGAGCCGCCGCTGAAACCTGCTGAAATTGCCGGGAACACCCGACCTAAGATTGAGGAGAACCGGATTCCGGTTCGGCTTAGCGCCGTGGTGAATGTGGAACGCGCCGTTGCCTTTTTGAGTGTTTCGGGCCAGGAGTCCCGCTCCTATTCGGTGGGCGACCGCTTGGCTCCAGGCTGGCGGATTGTCGCGATCGACGATTCCGGCGTGCTGATTGTGGGCAAGAAAGACGTTGTCCGCCTGACCGTGGGCCAGGAGGCCACTCTATGAGCTGGACCGCTTGCTTTTTGAGTCTCGTATTGGCCGGTCCCCCCGCGCCGATCGCTTCGGATTTTGGGGTGGCCGCGATCCGCGCGGCCGTTGAAACGGTGGTCCGGCTGCAACTGCTGCCGGTAGCGGGAGACTTCGACGCGACGGAACCCAAGGAAAACCCCGCCCCGAGCCTGGCTGCTTTGGTTCCGCCAGCGCCGAACGCCAACAGCCCGCTGTGCTCGCTCAATGTCATCAACGAGGATCCGGCCAAGATCCTTCAGGTGCTCAGCAGCCAAACCAAGACAAACCTCGTGCTTCTGGCGCCCACCGACAAAAAATTGACCCTGAACCTTCGCGCGGTTCCCCTCCTTGAGATGATCCGGCACGTCTGTGCCCTCAGTGGCCTCCAGTACTTGAAGGTTGGCGACACCTATGTTTTGGCGGGCGGCGAAGCGCTGAAGGGCGCCTATCCGGACGAGTGGGAGTCGGCCCATCCGACGCCCAAAACCGTCGCCGAACCGCCAAAAGCCAAGATGGTCATCTCGACGGTGACGCTCAGCCACATTTCGGCCACGCGTCTGGTTCCGGTTCTTGAAAAGTTCTTCGACAAGCAGGTCGTTTCGATGGCGGCTGGTCCGGTATCCGAGAGCCCTCAGGTGACGGGGCAGAACACGAGCCAAACCACCGGCGCGGCCTCGACGGTTTTGGCGCCGCCGCCCGGAGGCGACAACAGCGTGAGCTCCAAAGCACTGGTAATCCGCGGTCCGGAAGCGATCGTTCGGGAAGTTGAAGAAATGGCCCGCCAACTCGATGTGGAGCGCGCCCAAGTGGTCATTCAGGTCGCGATTTACGACATTCTGGATTCGGCGCTTCGGGAACTCGGCACGAGTTGGAGTTTTGGCTCCACTGGGATATCGGAGAGCGATGTCGATCGCCTCAATTTCGGCACATTTCAGCGGGCCGGCTTCAACTTCACCGCCGCCATCAAGGCGCTCGAAAAGAAGGACGCCGCCAAAGTTCTGGCCTCTCCGAACATCGCGGTGCTCGATGGCGAACGGGCTTTCATCCTGATCGGCGATCGGATCAACTATCCCGTTTTGGTCGGATTTTCCAATGCCAACACGCCCATCTTCAGTAAGGAAGAGGAGCGCGTAGGCATCTATCTTCAGGTGGCCGCGACGGTTTCCGCTGACGAGCAGATTACGCTGAGCCTCTATCCGCAGGTGTCTTCCATCTCCGGCTTCCTCGAGGTGAACGGCGCCAGCTATCCGCAAATTTCCACTAGGGAAGCGCAAAGTACGTTGCGGATCAAAAACGGCGAAACCCTTGTCATGGGTGGCTTGATGAAGACCGAAGAGATTCGCCAGCTCGAGCGCGTGCCGCTGCTCGGCCAGATTCCGTTCTTGGGGGAGCTTTTTACGCGCCGAAAATCGACGAAGAGCGCCTCCCAAGTGATGATCGTCATCCGACCCACGCTGCTTCGCCATGATGAACCTCGATAAGCCCATCGGCGAGATCTTCGTCGAGGAAGGCCTCGTCACCCGCGAAGAGCTGGAATCGATCCTCGCGACCCGAACGGACACGACCGAGCACCTCGGCGACTTGCTCGTGCGCCTTGGGCGCATCTCAGTCAAGCAAAAGCTGAAATGCCTCGGGCTTCAGATGGGGGTGCCGTTTACGGACCTGACCCGTACCGAGATCGATGCGGAGGCGGCGCGAACGGTTCCGCACTCGGTTGCGATTCGCCTGCTCGCCATTCCTTTGGAACGAACGGACGTGGCGGCGACCGTTGCCATGGTCAACCCGCTCGATCTTTCGGCGATCGACGAGCTGAGCAATTTGACGGGGCTCGATATCGACCCCCTACTCGCCTCGGAAGACGATGTGCGCGACGCGATCTTTCGGGCCTTTGGCGCCTACGACGACCTGGGAGAGATCGTCGGTGAGGCGGTCAAGGGCGTCGACTTGGAGAGTCTCCGGCTGGCGCGGCCGGAAGAAGAGGAAGCGCCGGTCAACGTGGTCGAGCTTCGCGAAGTCGCCGACGTGGCTCCGGTCATCAAGCTCGCGAATGCACTCATGAGCAAGGCGATCAGCATGCGGGCCAGCGACATCCACATCGAGCCCCACCAGCGTCGCGTTCGCGTCCGCGTTCGCATCGACGGTTTGCTCCAAGAACTGATGGTAGTGCCCAAAGACTTGCAGCATCCTCTGACCTCACGCATCAAGGTTTTGGCCAACCTCGACATTGCCGAGCGCCGGATTCCCCAGGACGGCCGCTGCACCCTGATTTCCAGCCAGGGCGAATTCGACTTCCGCGTTTCGACCTACCCGAGCGTCTACGGCGAAAAAGTTGTCATCCGCATTCTCGACAAGCACTCGGGCACGGTCGATTTGGCCAAGCTGGGCTTTGAGGAGCAGGTGCTCCACCGATTCCAGACTCGCCTGAGCGAGCCTCAAGGGCTGATCTTGGTGACCGGGCCAACCGGCTCGGGCAAAACCACCACGCTCTATGCGGCCCTGAGCTTTCTGAACGACCTGTCCCGGAATATCGTAACGATCGAAGATCCGGTCGAGTACCAGCTCGACGGCATCGCTCAAGGAAACGTGAACCCGCTGGCGGGGATGACGTTCGCCAGTGGACTTCGGGCGATCTTGCGCCAAGACCCCGACATCATTTTCGTCGGCGAGGTGCGCGATGAAGACACGGCTCAAACCGCGATCGAAGCCGCCCTCACCGGCCACCTCGTGCTGACCAGCCTTCACGCCAACGACAGCGTCTCGGCCATGACACGCTTGATCGATATGGGCATCGAGCCCTTCTTGCTCTGTTCCAGCGTGACCTGCAGCATGGCGCAAAGGCTGGTGCGGACGATCTGCCCGAAGTGCCGCGAGCACTATAAGCCCACGGTTGAAGCGCTGGAACGCTTGGGGCTCCCCACGGATCGCGAGTATTTCCGGGGACGGGGTTGCGAGTTCTGCGCCAAGACCGGCTATCGGGGCCGAACGGGCATCTACGAGCTTTTCGAATTGGGAAGCGAGGGCCGGCGGATGGTCCTGGCGGGCGTTCAGTCCTCCGAGATCCGCGCGGCTGCCGAGGCCAACGGCATGGTCTCGCTGCGCATGCACGCCAAGGAGAAGATCCTGGCCGGGGTCACGACGGTCGAGGAGGTTATCCGCGTCACGGCGGACGGATAGGCCATGGAAGTTTTCAAATACAAAGCGCTCGACCCTCAAGGGAATCGGATCAACGGTGAGATCACCGCCCACTCGCTTCAAGATGCGGAACGCCGTATCGCCGGCAAGGACGTGACAGTCATTGCAATTCTTCCGGCGGGAGCCAAGCGCTCGCGAGCCGCTCAATCCGAGTCACCGACCCCCCAAGGCCGACCCAAGCGAAAAGTGTCGGAAGCCGATGCAGCGGCGACGCTCGAAAACCTGGCGATCATGGTGAAGAACGGAGTTCCGTTCGTGGAGGCGCTCGAAGCCGTCGGTTCGAGCTCGCGCAATCCGAATCTTGCCGAAGCGATTCGTCATATCAAGGACGATGTGATCGGGGGCCAGAGCCTCTCGGGAGCGATGCGCAACGCCAACGGCGTCTTCCCGCCCTTGGTGGCCGATATGGTGCGGGTTGCCGAAGAGGGCGGACGGCTCGACTTGGCCCTTCAATCGGCCGCGAGCTATCTGAAGCGCTCGGCCGATCTGCGGCAGCGGGTGAAGAACGCGATGATGTACCCCTGCGTGATGCTGGGGGTCTCCTTCGTCACGGTGCTCGTGCTTGTGTTCTTCGTCATCCCCCGGTTCGCCACCATTTTCACCAAGTCCAATGTGAAGATCCCCGCCACCACACAGGCGCTGATCTCGATGAGCACGGCGGTGCAGAGCAATCCGCTTGCCTGCCTCGGTGGTCTGGCGGCCGCGATCGTGGCGTTTGTGCTGCTGATTCGCATGGAGGCGTTTCGCGCACCGGTGGGGCGGTTGCTATTTCGGTCTCCGATGATCGGCCCTCTCCTGCGCCAATTGGCGGTTTCGCGCGCCGTGCAGTCGATTGCGACCCTATTGAGCAGCAACGTGCCATTGCTGTCGGCCCTGGAACATGGCGCGAAGGTGGCGGCTTACCGCCCGGTAACCGAGGCGCTCACCAAGGCGCGGAACGATGTGGAACACGGCACCTCGCTTTCCGATTCCTTGCGCGATACGGCGGTCTTTCCCCCGATGCTCCTTCAGCTCGTTTCGGTGGGAGAGCGGTCCGGCCAGCTTTCCGCTCTTTTGCAGAGTGGCTCAGAGTCTTTGGAGACCGAAGTCGATGCCCGACTTAAAGCGCTGGTGACGATCGTCGAGCCCTTGATGATTGTCGGCATGGGCGTCGTGGTGGGCGGCATCACGCTTTCCATCATCACTCCGATCTATAACGTGGTTCAAAACATAAAGTAGACGAAGCGACCTGCCGATAACTCAATTGGGTGAGTTAACCATGCGACAGGCTTTGTTACGAAAAACGGGGGCGTTTTCGCTCGTCGAGCTTCTCATTGTCATTATCATCATCGCGGTTTTGGCGGCGGTGGCGATTCCGCGGTTTGCCAACAGCAGCCAGCGAAGCAAGGAATCCGCGCTTCGCGCAAACCTGAAGCTGTATCGGAACGCGATCGAACTCTACAAGGCGGATACCGGGGTGTATCCGACCGCGTTGAGCGACCTGGCGGCCACGAGTGCGCCGGCCAACGGCCTTGATTCGAGCGGCAACACGGTGGCGATCAACGCCAGCGATTGGAAAGGCTCCTATATCCAGGCGATTGAGACCGATCCGATTTCCGGCAATGCGTTCAGCTACGGAACGACATCACCGAACGTAGGCAAGGTGACCTCGTCAGCCGGCGCGCCCTATAACACCTGGTAGCGCGGGCACACGAATCGCAGGGGGAGTTCACGGAGGCCGGATCGAAACGGCTTCACCGCAACGGGGTCCGGCTCGATCGAGCCGGACCCCGTTGTCGTCGGCATCAGGTCCTCGCCGCCGCCGCTTCTTCCACGCGCCAACAGGCGGCCGAATGGCGGTCGGCAAGGGCGAGGAGGCCGGGCTCGGCGGCACATCGCTCGAATCGAACGGGACAACGCGGAGCAAACGAACAGCCGACGGGAAGATGGGCCAGGTCGGGCGGCTGTCCGGCGATGGAAGAGAGGGAGGTTTGGCCCTGGCGAGGCAGCGCTTCCAAAAGCGCTTGGGTGTAAGGGTGCTGGGGGCGTAGCAGCACGTCTTCGGCCGGGCCGCGTTCGACAACGGCACCCGCGTAAAAGACCGCGACATTCGAGGCTAAGCTGCCGATGACGCCGATGTCATGAGAAATCAGCATCACCGCGGTCCCCACCGTGGTTTTCAATTCTTCGATCAGCCGCAGGATTTGGGCCTGAAGGGTCACGTCGAGCGCGGTCGTCGGCTCATCGGCGATGAGCACCTTGGGCTTGCAGGCAAACGCCATCGCAATGACGACCCGCTGCCGTTGGCCGCCGCTGAGCTGGTGCGGGTACTTGCGCGCCGAACTCTCGGGAGCGGGGATGCCCACTTGGTCGATCATGTCGACCGACTGCTTCCAAGCTTTTTCATGCGAGAGCCCTTCGTGAAGGCGGTAGACCTCCGCGACCTGGTGCCCGATCCGCATCATCGGATTCAGGCTGGTGAATGGGTCCTGCATCACCAGTGCGATTTGCTTGCCTCGAATCTGCGTCCAATCCCGGTTTGCCATCCGGGTCAGGTCGCGCTCACCCAGTTTGATGGAGCCTCCGGTCACCCGGCCCGGGTAGGGAAGCATGCCCATCAGGGCAAACCCGGTCATCGATTTGCCGCAGCCGGACTCTCCGACGACGCCGAGCGTCTTGCCGGCCTCAAGCTCGAGCGAGATGCCCCGCAGAATACGCGTGCTGCCGAAAGAAACTTCGAGCTGCTCGACCGTCAAAACCGCCATCGAAGCCCATTATGATCCGGTTGGGCCAATGCCCGAGAGGCGAGGGAGCTTCGTTCGGATAGAATTCCGATGCCGATGCTGAAAGCGACGCCTCTCACCTTGGCCCAGTTGCGATGTTTCCAATCGCCGGCGCGCGTGGCGATGTATGGCGCGATGCGTTCCTTGGGCCCGTGTTCGATTCGAGAACTCGCCCTTCACGTGGGGTCTCGGCCCGACGCCCTCTACTACCACATGCGCCTGCTGCAGGATGCCGGCTTGGCGGTGGCCCTTGAGCCGCGGGAACGAAAAGGACGCAAAGAAGCGGTGTTCGACGTCGAGGGCGGCCCTTACGACTTGGATGAACTGCTCGCCGACGAGGAATATCGAGATGCCGCCCTGGCCTCGATGCAGAGCATTTCCCGCCATTCGATGCGCACGTTGAAGCGGGCGGTTCAGCGCGTGAAGTCGGAACCGGAACGCAACGACCAGATTGCATTTCATTGGATCAACGCAAAGCTGCGTCCCGAAACAGTCGCCAAAGTGCTCGACGAGTTGAACCGCCTCATCCTCCATGCGATGCGCATCGAGGAAGGCGAGGACTCGGAGCGGATGATGGTGTTCGCGGTCGCAGCGCCGGTCGTGGGCCGAAAAGGGGCTCGCAAGTAGCCCCTATTCGATGTTGAGCGAGTCGATCATCTGCTCGTATTCCAAGTACTGGTTCGTAAAGGCGTCGAGCAGCCGGTCGGTTTCCCCAGTGGGAATGGAGAGACGGGCCATCGCGTCTTCGTGGAATTCGTAGCGCAAGCCGTCGGCGCCGAGCCCAAAGCCGAGGCTCATCGTAAAATAATCGCCAACGTGAACGCAATCCACCACCGGGTCGCTCGGCTCGCAGGCATCCGGTTCGTGGTGGTAGCGAATCGCGTTGACGAGCCGCGGCGGTAGGTTCCAGCTTTCGGCGAGGTGAGCGCCCACTTGAGCATGGTCGTAACCGAAAAGCTTGCGCTCGACCTGATCGAAGGTGAGGTTCTCGCGCGTTGCATATTGCAGCATCGCGGCGAGGCGCTTCTCGAGCCAAATGCTCATCGCGAGCTTGCCCAGGTTATGAAGCAGTCCCGCCGTGAAGGCCACATCCTCATCGGCTTTGCCGCTCTTTCGAGCCAACAGCTGGGAGGCGACGCCGACCGCGAACGAATGGGTCCACATCATCTTGGGGCCAAGGCCATAGCCCTTGAGGGCAACCGACATCCACGGGTAGGTGGAGGCCACGATCGCCAGGTTCCGGACGCTGCGCATACCCAGCACGACGACCGCTTCCTGCAGGTCGTCCACCTGGCGCGAGAGCCCATAGTAGGCGCTGTTTGCCAAACGCAGGACTTGGGCGGTTAATGCATGGTCCTGGGCGATGTGATTGGCCACCGAATTGGCCGTGCTGGTGGCCGAGGCCGCCTCCCGCATCACGGCAAGCGCGGCGGCCGGAATCGTCGGCAGATCCGCCGTCTTCTTGACCAAGTCGTCGATGCTCATGACCGCTTGCGCCATGTTCTTATCCCCCCAACCGACAGAGAACGTGTTCGCTCTGCTGTCCGGTCCGTACCGTCACCGTGCCCGATTTCAGACACAGGGTCATGCTTCGGCCAAAGGCGCCGCCCACGTCCTGAGCGTCACACTTGATGCCGCTCAGGCGAAGCGCGTTCAAGACCGCGCTTACATTGCGTTTTCCCAAATCCCCCACGCCTCCGGGCATGCTGCAGGTCGTATGGACCATGCCGGCCCCTCCGATCAGCGCGGTGCGGATGTTGCCTTCCGTCGCGCCTAGTTCGGCCATATTGCGAAGCATTTCTTTCACGCCGACCGGGGCGTACTTTCCCGGCCGATCCCGATCGTAATCGGGAGGCGGCTCCGGCAGGATGATGTGCGCACAGGCGCCAATTCCGTTCGCTTTGTCATAGGCGGCGATCACGACGCCGCTCCCCACGCCGAGAACGCTAAACTCTGATTCCCCTTGAGCCGCTTGAATCTCTCCCATACCCAACAGCACATGCGTCGACGTCATCGTCAGTTAACCCCTGGGTTTTTGCATCGCAAAGCCGCCCTGAACCTTTGGTCCAGCCGGCAATGCGCCCCCCTAACCCATAAAGTGGATTCCGCAATTCACTTTGTGGGGATCCCGGTAATCCTGCTGGGGATCGGGCCTAAGCGCGCGAAACGCATCAAAAAGGGCGCAAGAAATCGAGGTTGGGAAGGGGAACTTTCCCCCTAGGTCGAACCGTTCTAACGTTAGGCCGGCAACGGCAACACATGGAACCTCTCTAACAGGACGCCGCGAATCGGGATCTTTGCGCGGCGTTCTTTTTTTTGCCCGGACCGTGTGGGGACCAGAATTCAGGCCTTGCCGCCCAACTCCCGATAGCGCGGGCATCCGACCTCATGGTCGTTCACCATGCCGACGGCCTGCATAAAGGCGTAGCAAATGGTCGAGCCCACGAACTTGAATCCGCGTTGTTGGAGGTCCCGGCTGAGGGCATCGGAGATCTCGGTGCGAGCCGGAATCTGAGCCAACTCTTGCCAGGCGTTTTGAATGGGCCGTCCCTGGACAAACGGCCACACATAGGCGTCGAACGAGCCGAATTCGGCCTGGACATCCAAGAACGCCTGGGCATTACGTATGCTTGCCTCGATTTTCAGCCGATTGCGGACAATTCCCGCATCGGCCAGCAGCCGAGCTCGATCGGCATCGTCGAAAGCGGCCACGACCGCCGGATCGAACCCGCGATATGCCGCCCGATAGGCTTCGCGCTTGTTCAGAATGGTCGACCAACTCAAGCCGGCTTGGGCGCCTTCCAAGATCAGGAACTCGAAGAGGGTTCGATCGTCGTGAACGGGAATGCCCCACTCGCGATCGTGATAGGCGATCATCGCCTCGCCCGTTGCCCAACCGCACCGCTGCGTCATGCCCGGCATTCTGGCACCGCTTCGTCATCAATCTTGACAAAATCGTACACTTTGAGCCCAAAATGGGAGTAGGAACGAGCGTCCGCCTTTCCCCTTATGCTTGAAATTAAGAACCTCCACGCCGCGGTCGAGGACCGCGAGATTTTGCGCGGGCTGGACTTGACCGTCCGCGCGGGCGAAGTCCACGCCATCATGGGCCCCAACGGTTCCGGCAAGAGCACGCTTGCCAACGTGATTGCCGGGCGCGACGCGTACGAAGTCACCGATGGCGCCATTTCGTTAGACGGCAAGGACTTGCTCGACATGGACCCCGAAGTGCGGGCGGCTGAAGGTGTCTTCATGGCGTTTCAGTACCCGGTCGAGATTCCCGGCGTCAGCAACACCTATTTTCTGCGGGCGGCGGTGAATGCCGTTCGCAAGCACCGCGGCGAGCCCGAAATCGATGCGATGAGCTTCATGAAGTACATCCGGGCCAAGGCGGAGCAGCTTGGCCTCGACCCTTCCATGTTGACCCGATCGGTGAACGAAGGCTTTTCAGGGGGCGAAAAGAAGCGCAACGAGATCTTCCAAATGGCGGTTCTGGAGCCCCGGCTGTGCGTTTTGGATGAAACCGATTCGGGTCTCGATATCGACGCCTTGCGCATCGTCGCCGATGGCGTCAACGCGCTTCGCGGGCCCGAGCGCGGCATCATCGTGGTGACCCACTACCAACGTCTTTTGAACTACATCGTGCCGGACGTCGTGCATATCCTCATGGAGGGCCGCATCGTTCGCAGCGGCGACAGGAGCCTCGCGCTTGAGCTTGAGGCCAAAGGCTATGGGTGGGTTGAGAAGGAGCTTGCCGGTGCACGGTAAGGACCTTGCCAAAAGCAAGCCGAATGGGGAGCGCTCATGATCACCGGTGCCTCTTCCCCGATTGCGGATGTTTCTGCCGAAGGTTCAGCCATGCCATTTCGAGAGGCGGCGGAAGGGCAAGCGCGACGCGCGATCGCGGCGTCTCCGCCCTCCGAGCGCCACGCTCGTGAAGCGGCACTGTCCCGGTTCTTGGCCCATGGGCTCCCCACTCCGAAAGATGAGGAGTGGAAATACACGTCGCTCCGCCGGCTCGGGGAATCCGAATTTGCCGCGGGCTCGGATTCGATTGGCGAGGGCGATCTGGCCCGAATCGTTGGCCTCGCCGATGGTCCTCGGCTGGTCTTTGTCAACGGGGTTTTTGAGCCCAAGCTTTCCCGTGCGCTTCCTTCGGGAGTAGAGTTCCGTCGCTTGGCCGAAGCGCAACCCGAGGGATTCGGGGTCGTCGCGTCGCTTGAAGGCCGGCTGGGGAGCACCAACGACGAACGGTTTTTCGATCTCAATTCGGCCGCCTATTCCGATGGGGCATGGCTCGAGTTCACCGCCGGTGCGAGCGTGGAGCCGCCGGTTCAAGTGGTCTTCTTCACCACCGGCGACCCGGCGCGCCTAAGCTTTCCGCGGCTCTTTGTTCGAGCCCAAAAGGGCGCCATCGCCAAGGTCGTGGAGTTCCATGTGGGTTCCGGTTCGTATGCGAGCGTCGGCGTCTCGGAATATGATCTGGCCGAAGACGCAAACCTCGAATCCGTTCGTATTCAGGATGAGGCGTCCGAGGCCTTCCATCTCGCGCTGCTCGCGGCTCGGCAGGCCCGGTCCTCCACGTTCACCAGCACAAGCGTCCAGTTCGGCGCGTCCATCGGCCGGATCGACGCGAACGTCTGGGTGGGCGGCGAGCATTCGGAAACCTGGCTCAACGGCGCCTATGTCGGCCGGGGCGAGCAGCACCTGGACAATCACACGCGGATCGACCATGCGGTGCCGAACTGCCATTCGTTCGAGGTTTACAAGGGCATTCTTGGAGACCACGCCACCGGCGTCTTCAACGGAAAGATTTTCGTTTACCCCGATGCGCAAAAAACAGACGCGAAGCAGACCAACCAGGCTTTGCTCCTTTCGCCGACCGCCACGATCGATACCAAGCCCCAGCTTGAAATCTTTGCCGACGACGTGAAATGTACGCACGGGGCGACCGTGGGCCAGCTTCGCGACGACGCGATGTTCTATCTCCGCTCGCGGGGCATCCCGGAGGCCGACGCCCGCAACCTGCTGGTCTATGCGTTCGTCGCGGAGGTGCTGGAAAAAGTCGGTATCCCGGCGCTTCGCGAGGCCCTCGAATACCGGCTGTTCGAAAAGCTGGGTGATGCGCCATCTCGGTGATCCCATGAATCCCGAAGCTCCTAATCGACCGGCACTTGAGATTCTCCCGGAAGTCGCGGCGTGGCTGAGACCGCTCTTCGAAGTCCTCCCGCTCCCGCACGCGATGCCCGACTTGTTGCCGGATCGTGCGGCCGCTTCGGACGTCTGCGAGGCAGTCGCCCTGGTGTTGGGAACGCCGGTGTTCGCTGGGCGGCCCCACCTTGCGGCTGGGCTTTGGCTCTATGCCGACGAGTTGGAACGCAGCCACCGGATCAGCCAGGGATTGAACGACCCGCTTGGAGCCTATTGGCACGCGATCATGCATCGGCGAGAGGGGGATTTTGGCAACGCGAAGTATTGGTATCGAGCCGCCGGGACCCATCCGACCCTTCCTGATTTCGATCCGTTCGCCTTTGTGGACGAGGTGGGTGAGCGCCATCACGCCAACCCTCCCGACCTCTTGAGCCTTCAAAGAGAAGAATGGCTAGCCTTGTTCAATTGGTGCGCGGCACGATCGGCGTAGAAATAAGGAAAGAACCGATGGCCGCCCTTACCGCCCCGTCCCTAGACTTTTCGAAAACGCGACTGGACTTTCCCGGTTTGGCTCGCGAGATCCGGGGTCGTCCCGTCGTTTATTTCGACAACGCGGCGACGGCGCAGCGTCCCCAGGCGGTGATCGATGCGATGGACGCCTATTACGAGACGTTCAATGCGAGCGTCCACCGAGGGGTCCATGCGCTCAGCCAAGAGGCGACCGATGCGTTTGAACGCGCCCGCAGCCGGTTGCGGCTCTTTTTGGGAGCGGCCCATGACGATGAGGTCATTCTCACCAAAGGCTGCACGGAAAGTCTCAATCTTGTCGCGGCCAGTTGGCGAAGCGTATTGCAGCCGGGCGACGAGATCCTGCTCACCACGCTCGAGCACCATTCCAACATCGTCCCGTGGCAGTTGGCCGCCGAAGCCACTGGAGCCGTGGTCCGCCC
>CAYONY010000055.1:0-9363 GCA_964405415.1 uncultured Fimbriimonadaceae bacterium
GCATGAAAGTGAGCCGCCAATTCGGCATCCGTGAAGCGCCCGTAATAGGGCGGCATCATCACCGCCGCCTTCGCCCCGCATCCGGCCGCGTGAAGGGCCAGGTCAATCGCCGCTGACGTGCTCAATGTGGAAACGTGCGCCGCCACCGCCGCGCCGGCGGGCGCGCTGCGCAGCAGAAGGTCGAAGATCTGCTTCCGCTCGGCAAAGGTGAGCGCGCCGAATTCGCCGGCGTCGCCGCCAACCACGAATCCGTGGACGCCCGATTCGCCCATGCGGCGAAGCCAACGGGCGAGCCGGACTTCGCTGATCGCCCCGCCGTCATCCGTGAACGGCGTGGGTACCGGGGCCAAAACGCCATGAAAGTCGTGCAAGTTCGAGCATCCTCCCTCGACGAATCGAGCCTATTGAGGATTATCGGCAAGAAACAAGTGTTCTCGAAGAAGAAAGGCTTGCGAAGTGGGTTGGAGATAGTCCCGCAGGGCCCCCGAGACGTTCTGGATCCTTTCCCGAATCCCGGACCGTGCCGAGTCCGGGACCGCCATCCGTTCGAGCCAATCCTCGATATCGATCGGCTTTTCGACGCCTTCCTCATGTCGGATGGCAAAGCGAGAGTCCTGGAGTAATCCGCGCCAGATCGCGACCGATAGGTAACTCCGGTGCGAGGGATCGCGGTCCCGTTCGATGGCATCGAGCGCGTGGGCGGCGGCGGGATCCTCCGGGCCCACGTTGTCGATGAGGAGAAACCAGCCGCCGGGTCGAAGGACGCGTTTGACTTCGCCGATGAACGTGGGGGGATGGTCGAAGTGGTGAGGCGCGATGCGGCAGACCACCCCATCGAAAGCGCTCTCGGGAAAGGGAAGGGCTTCCGCTCTTCCCACGACCGCCGAAAGATTGCCGATGCCCTTTGCCGCCGCTTGGCTCCGGCAAACTTCCGCCATCTGGGCGGTCATATCCGAGGCGATAACCGCATCGACGAACGGGGCGAAGGCGATGCCCGCATGCCCGGAGCCGCATGCCACGTCGAGCACGCGGCCGCCGGCGGGCGCAACCAACTCGATGAGGCGCTGCAGCGCGACGGGGTTGCCGTGAACGGCACTCGTGGCATAGCGTTCGGCGACCGGGCCAAAGCTCTGCCGCGGGTCAGCCAACCGTCACCCATTCCGCGTGGGCGTAGCTCTTGCCGCCCAGATCGGCCTGAAGCTTGAGGGGAAACGTGCCTTTGGCCCCCGCCGGCACCACCATATCGAAGACCCGCCGCACGCTGCCGAAGGGGTTGGCGATGAGAAACGCCTTGTCGTCGCCGCTTTCCACACTCCAGCCTTCGGGCCCTTGCACGCGCAGCACACCGTTGATCTTGCGATTTGTATTGGAGCGCGCGTAGACCGAGAACCGCACTTTGCGTTCTTTATCCGACGGTTTCAGCTTGCCGGGAGCCACTAAATCGAGCACAACCGACGGGGCGATGAAATAAGACGTCCGCAGGATCGCCGCTTGGCCCTGCGCGTCGGTCAGGGTGGTCCGCATGATGCGGTAACCCTCGGTCGCCCCCGGCGCCACCGTCGTGGCGTAGTCGACGAACGCGCGGCCCTTGTCGTCGAAGGTCGGGAAGGGCACTTCGGTCTTGGCGGTGTCGGCTTCGGCGAGGCCTTCGGTCCGCATCGCGGCTTTGGCCAAGTTCAATGTGTTGGCCCCATTGAAGGTCATGCGTAGGCGGATATGGGCGCCCGGGGCCACCCCGCGCTGGTCGATCTGGGGTTTCCATTTCAGCCCGCCGGGAACGTTGGAGCCGCTTTCCAGCACGGTTTCGACCGGGGCGAGCACGCGGGGCAGAAAGGCGGCCGTTTCCGCCGCCGGATCGAGCCCATCGAACCGAGCCGCGAGCTTGCGCCCGGTCGCAACGGGCAGCGCGCGGATGCTGGGGTCCTGCAGGCTGAGCTCGACCGTCCATTCCCCTCCCTCGGCGACGGCCGCGCAGGCGATTGACTCCTGGAACGGCGTCGCATCGACCCACACCGGTCCGTCGACTCCGGTCGCGTCGAGCCCGCGGACTTTGCATTCGGGGCGATCGCCCAACCATCGCACGCGCACTTCCAGATTGTCCTTGCCCACCAGCCATCCATTGGCCTTCAGGTCGAGGCTGAGCACGAGGGCTTTCCCCGCCGGAAGCTTGGCGGCGGCAAACAAGCGGCCGGGTTCCCATTGGAGGAAGCTCGTGACGCCGGCGGCGGCGGAAAACCCGTCCCACTCTTCCGGTTCGATCTTTCCGTCAAGCTTCGGGGTAAGGGCGAGCCGCTCGGTCTGGGCCACCGCAGGGGGAGTGGTGAAAGTTGGCGGTTCCTGGTTCAACGCGATCAAGGCAAGAAGGGAGATCATCTCAGGGTTAGAGACGATCTGAGGGCCGCGTTCGGAGCCCACCCGGAGTCCCAAATCGGCACGAGTTTTCCACCGGATTCGATAGACGTCCTGTACAATGAACGAGTGATTCCGAAAGAACTCGAGGCGATTCTGGAGGCAGACCCGGACAAGGTGCACGGGGCCATTTGCTTTAGGGAAACGCGAGTTCCCGTAAGCCTGCTGATCGACTATGTCGAAGATGGCTACGGGGTGGCGGACTTCTTGGAGGATTTCCCCGGAGTCCCAAATGAGAGCGCGAACTTGGTCCTGTCGTACATGGCCGAACAGAGCCGAGTTGGACTGAAGCTGGCTTCTTAACCGATGAGAGTGATCCTCGACCATTGCGTCCCCCGCGCGTTGGCCCCTGCCTTAACCCGCCATGAGGTCGCGACCGCTCGATTGCAAAACTGGGATCGGCTTTAAAATGGACTTCCTTTGGATGCCCTTGAGAAGACGGGCTGGGACGTCCTTCTGACGACCGATCGCGGGTTCAAAAACCAGCAAAACCTTGCCAGTCGCGCAATCGGCATCTTGGTGGTGGAAGTCCATCCCTCAACCCGCCGTCGACTGTTAGCCCTGGCACACCGGATCGAATCGGAGATTGAAGAGGCAAAGCCGGGCACAATCCGAGTGTTTGCCCCCTAGACGTGCACTAAGGCTGAAGAAACGCCTTCACCGCCTCATCGAGCATCGCCTCGGTCAGCTTGCCGGTGAACGTGTTCTGCTGGCTGGGGTGGTAGCTCGCCACGACGCGGGGACCCTGGGGGATCCTTTGCGCGGCGCCGTGCCGGAACGTCTCGGGGCGATGGCCCAACCGGCGGATCGTCTGTTCCCAAGCCAGGGCGCCCAAGCAAAGGATCGAGCGCCATTCGCGGCTTGTCAGCAGTTCCACCAGGTAGTCGCGGCATTGGGCGATTTCTTCGGGAAGGGGCCGGTTTCCGGGCGGCGCGCAATGGCACACCGCGGTGATGAGCACCCCCTTCAACGCAAGACCGTCATCGGCGGAGATTGATGTGGGTTGGTTGGCGGCTCCCGCCCGGTGCAGCGCCCGGTAGAGCCAGTCGCCGCTTCGATCGCCGGTAAACATGCGCCCGGTGCGATTGGCGCCGTGGGCGGCCGGAGCGAGCCCGACGATGAGCCGATCGGCGGCCGGATCGCCAAAGTTGGGCACCGGCCTTCCCCAATAGCCGTGGTCTCGAAACGCAGGGCGCTTCTCAAGGGCCACCGCCTCGCGCCACGCGACCAAGCGCGGACACCGCCGGCAAGCAACGATGCGGGAGTTGAGGTCTGAAAGAAATGACATCGGGAGTGCAGCCTTCAAATACCCAATACCCAATACTGCAATACTTTGCCGATGCCCATCTACGAATACGAACCCGACGACCGCGAGTGCCTGATGTGCGACGGGCGGGTCGAAGTGCTTCAGGGCATCGAAGACGAAGCCTTGCAGTACTGCCCGCATTGCGGCCTCGAAGTCGTGCGGGTGGTCAGCCGGGCGTCGATTCAAATCAAAAAGGCCACCGATCCGGAAGGGGCCGCCAAGCGCGGGTTCACCACGTTTCGCCGAGGGGGCAAAGGGGTCTGGGAGCGGGTCGCCGGACCCGAAGAATCCAAACCAACCGCCGAATCGGTGTTGAACATGGATGAGGAAGTGGAGTAGGCGAGGGGACCCGTCGGTGCCCCTCCCTTGAGGGAGGGGAGGGGGTGGGCGATTTCGAGTCGCCTCCATCAAGAAGCGCATTCTCCTCCTCTTGCCCCTCACCCCGGTTCCGCCTCGTGCCTCGGCGTCACCGTCCCCGTCCTCATCGGGGAGGAGGGGAATTTCCGTCACCTAGCAAAACGCGTCGTCAATTCTCGCCTATCTCTCACTTCGTCGGATTGGACAGAATCCCACCATGCTTGCTGCTCTCCTCGCGGTTGCCACCGTCGCCCCCGATTCGCTCCTGGTGGGCGACCACCCCAAAGAAACCCACCTGCGCAACGTTCGCCAGCTCACCTTCGGCGGGCAGAACGCGGAGGCTTATTGGAACTTCGACGGCACCCAGATCATCTACCAAACCCGCCAGCCGGAATACCCCGACGAGCAGATCTTCACCATGAACGCCGACGGCAGCAACAAACGGCTGATCAGCACCGGCAAGGGCCGAACCACCTGCAGCTATTTCACGCCCAAGGGCGACTGGGTCTACTTCAGCTCGACCCACGAGAAGGATCCGGGAGCCCAGAAGCCGCTCGATATGAGCAAGGGCTACCTTTGGATGGTGAACCCGAAGTTTTCGCTTTATCGAAGCAAGCCTGACGGCAGCGGCCTCCAAAAGCTCATCGATAAGAACGCCTATGTGGGCGAAACCACGATCGATCCGAACGGCCGATTCCTCACGTTCACCAGCGATTTCGAAGGCGACCTCGAAATCTATCGCGCGAAAATGGACGGGACCGGGATCCGGAGGCTCACGAACAACGTCGGGTACGACGGTGGGCCGTTCATCAGTTGGGATGGCCGGAAGATCGTCTATCGCCGCTATGACCTGAAGGATCAAAGAGAGATCGACGACTATCGCACCTTGCTCAAGGAGAACCTGGTCCGCCCTGGCAAGCTCGAGATCTACATCATGGACGCGGACGGAAAGAACAACCGCCGCGTGACCGACCTAGGTTGCGCCTCCTTTGCACCATTTCTGCATCCGGACGGCAAGCGGATCATCTTTTGCTCGAACCTTGGCGACAAGCGTGGCCGCGAATTCGAGATTTGGATGATCGGAGTGGATGGTTCGGGTTTGGAACGGATTACGTACACCGCCGAATTCGACGGATTCCCGATGTTCAGCCGCGACGGAAAGAAAGTGGTGTTCGCCTCCAACCGGAACGGAAAAGTGCGAGGCGAGACGAACGTGTTCGTGGCGGATTGGGTTGAGTAGGCCTTGGTCCCCGGACGAATAACGATTTTGGGACTGGCGACGGGCCAGACGAGAAATCGAGGACACTTCAAATGGAGCGCGGGCTTTAGCCCGCGCCTTGGTCCCCGGGTTTCAGCCCGGTGGATGGCCGCATGCATCTCGCCGCAAGAATTGATCCGGAAGCAATGGGTCGATCGACGTCGGCTAGCCTCGGGGCGGTTTGAAGTTCCGGTATTGCTCCCGTAACTTGGCCAGAATCGGCTGAATGCGTTGAATCACTTCGGTCGGAAGTTCGAGCGGCGACTTCACTGGCGTCGAGGCGCTCAACGTACTTCTGAGCTGGCCAATATGCGCAATCTTTGGGAGGGTCAACAGTCGATAGCGAAATTGCTGGCGATGGATCCAAGTGAATTGCTCAAGGTGTTGGCCACCCGTGATGAACTCCGCCAACTCCGGCCTTTCCCCGGCCAAAAGCACGCGGGCCAAGAAATCGTCGCCCATCTCTGAATAGCCGGCCACACCGCCTTCTCGGCGGAAGTTGGCTCGAATGATCGATTCGTTGCCGTCCAAGATTCTCAGAATGGTGTTTTGCGGGAGACCTTGGGCGTACAGCTCCGTGGGCTCTGACTTCAGTCCGCCCATGAGCGTTTCCCAGTCCATTAGCTCTGAGTTTCCTTCTGCGCTCGAGTCAAGGGTCATGCTCAGACCATATCCGGATCCAAACACGAGAAAGTCGATCAGGCTGCGCTGGAACGGCGTGAAGCCATTCAGCGGCAACCCCTCTTTCGCCGCGAGGTTTCGTTGCGACGCGTTCAGGCTTCCGTGCAGTCGCAACAAATCAAAAGAGGTCGATTCATTGCGGTCCGGCGATGGCGGCGCGATCAACGCCACGTAGCGGCGGGCGCTGCCGAACGCCCGGTCGGTAGGGCACTTCAACGCAAGCGCGGCCAGCTCTTCGATCCCGGGAATCTTCCGCGCCGCGGCTCGCATGAAAGCGCCGTGGGCGGATCGGTCGGGCCAGTTATGCCGGTCGATGACCCAATTCTTGGGCCGCAGGACATACCACCCTTCAGCGGCTTCGCCGGTCGAGCCCGAGAGTCCGAAGACGGTTTGCCTGAGGCCATTGAGGATGTTCGTCGGCGTCCACGACGAAGGGTCGCCGCTGCGAATGCCAATCGCCGACCAACTCGTGGAAACCATGAATGAAGGGCTCATCACCAGGTTCAACCCTTTCGCTTTGGCGGCGCCGATCGCGAGGTCGGAAACCGTCAGGCTGGCGATTTCGTTTCGCTCGGGGTTCAAAAGAAAGGCGCGCAGCTCGGGGCTGATCGCCGGCACCTCGCCTCTCGGTGCGCGGTTGAGCTGCCCGGCCTTTTCCGCAAGCTCGATCGAGAGGGATCGCGGTTCGATCGGCGTCTCGTTCGCGGTCGGCCCCGGCGGAATGGAGGCGGCCGCCGCCGTCGCCCGGTCGTAGGGCACGAGGCTCAGGTTGCTCTCTCCGGCCGCCTTTCCCTCGGCATCGGCGATCAAAACGCGAACGAGGGGGAGCCCTGACTCGGCAGGGGACCGCACGATGGCGAGCACTTTCGAAGGCCGATGGTTTTCCCGTTGGCCCAACTGAAGCGCCTGCATCGTGTTGGTTTCCCATCCCATTTCGCCCCATTCCATTTGCGCCGGAAGGTGTTTGGCAAATCGGGCCGCCTCGATCGCATAGGTGTCGATCGCCGCCATCGCCGCCTTGGGAAGTGGACGCTGCATCACGTTGGGGCTGCTCGAAAAGACGAGGTTGTGCCGCAGCGGAATGGACGCCAAGACCTCCGGATCGAGGCTCGCCGCGATCCGCGCCGCCAAGCGCCACCCCGGAAACGAAGGCTGCATGGCCTCCATGCGGCGGTAATCGTAATCGTAATTCCCGCTCTGCTTTTTCTCGCGGAAGTAAGTCAAAAGCCGGTCGGCCGCCCCTTGAGCCGCCACTTCCGAATATTCGGGCTGCCCTTCGAGCTGCTTTCTCAAAACCTCCTGGCTCGCACGAAGGATCTCCGTCACCTGACGTCGATGGCCATCCTCCAGTTTTCTCAAGAGCCCCGCGCTTCGAATCAGGCGGAACCCGCCTTCCTCGGCTTGCCATTCGGCCGACGCCGCTTCCGCAATCTTGGCTCTCAGCTCATCGAGCGGCACGTCCTTGACGCAGAGAATCAGAACTTCGTCTTTGGTCTGCGCGCTGAAGCGAAGCGGCACCCCCGCCGCCTTCGAGAGCTCCGGAAAGACGTTTTCGACCCGGCCCGCCGGGCATTCGAAAGTGACCCTTGGCTCCTGCCAAGCCGCCGCCATCAGAAGGATCGCCGCTGTCATAGGCATCTCCGTACTTCGGTCCTCGACCCATTCTAATCGAATTCCTGGCCAATGCAAAGCCGATCCGCTCACTCGAGAACGTTGGTCAAGGAGATCCGGACCGCTACGTCGAATCCCCGTTCTCCATGAACGTCTACATCTCCGCCGATATCGAAGGCACCACCGGGACCGTCGCCTGGTTTCAATGCGGCCGCAAAGACGGCGACCATCCCGACTTCGATTTCGCGCGGAGGATGATGACCGAAGACGTCAACGCGGCGATCCGGGGCGCGCGCGCGGCGGGCGCCAACCGGATCGTCGTCAAAGACTCCCACGGCAACAGCAAGAACCTCCTTCTCGACCAACTGGAGCCCGGCGTCGAGCTGATCTCGGGCTTTGGCACCGACGACAGCCGGGGCATGATGGTGGGGATCGATGGGACGTTCGATGCCGCCCTGCTCGTCGGTTACCACGCCCGGGCCGGGACGCTTCACGGGATCATGGAGCATACGATTTCGGGCCGCGTCCACCGTATGTGGATCAACGACGAAGAGCAGGGCGAGGTGGGCATGAGCCGCGGCGTTGCGGGGGCGTTCGAGGTGCCCGTCGTCTTCATGAGCTCGGACCTTGCGGGGGCGGCCGAATTCGAAGCGATGGGCCTGGGCGGGGTCACCGCAGTGGTGAAGGAAGGCTACGCGCGCTATATGGGGCGCTTGCTCGCGCGCAACGAAGCCACCGCGCTCATCGAATCGAAAGCCAAAGAAGCCTTGGAGAAGCGTGGGGACGTGCAGCTCTATCGGCCCGGTTCGCCGGTGAGTTTTCGCATCGAATTCAACCGCTCGGAAGAGGCGGACACGGCGGGGCGATTGGTTGGGGTCGAGCGGCTGGATGCCTACACGATCGCGTGCCGTTCGGAGAGCTTTCTCCAAAGCCACCAGATGGCGTGGTCGATTTTCGCGATGGGTGGCCTGGGCGGAAACTCGGATAGTTAGCGTCCGCAATGGAGTGCGTGAAATGGAGCGCGCGGCTCTCGGAAAAGGAGCGCGCGGATCTCGGAAAAGGAGCGCGCGGCTTTAGCCCGCGCCCCGGTCCACGGCCTTTAGGCCGTTCTGGAGATTAGAAATGAGTTCTGACGACCAAGTACACGAACCACGGGGACGGTATTCGCGGGGATATCTGCCCCACATCGACGCCGGATCGGTGCCCCAATTCGTCACGTGGCGGCTTGCCGATTCAGTCCCGATGGAGCTCATTGAGCAGTGGGAACTCGAGTTACGTCACGAAACTGACGCGAAGCGCAAGCTCGAAATGTACCGCCGGGTCGAAGCTCGAATGGACTTAGGCCTCGGATCATGCCTGCTGAAGAACCCAATGGCTTCACGAATTGTTCAGGAGTATCTCCTCGAACAGCATTTGAACCTGTTTGAACTGCACGAGTGGGTGGTCATGCCGAACCACGTGCACGTTTTGCTGACACCATCTGAGGAGATCTCCCTAGGCGAGTTGGTTGGGAGAATCAAGGGCCGAACGAGCCACGACATCAATGAGGCGTTAGGCCGTCAAGGAAGGCTTTGGCAACCGGATTACTTTGACCGCCTGATTCGATCGGAGAAACAGTTTGAAGGCACGTCCTATTACATTCGACGTAATCCTGTGAAGGCAAAGCTTTGCCAGGATTCGGTGCTTTGGGCTTGCGGTTCGGCGAATCCGGTGTTGCGAGAACGGCTTCGCGGGCTAAAGC
>CAYONY010000055.1:9463-15717 GCA_964405415.1 uncultured Fimbriimonadaceae bacterium
GGGCCGTCATTCATCCACCCGCGAGAAATAAATCACGGTCACGACGTTCGCCGGGGTCACCAAATCCCCATAAATCCGCGAAAGCACTTCGATCACGTCGTCGTGCGAACGCAGCTCCGGACCTTCGCGCTCGATGTCCCGAGGCGAAAGCTCGTCGATGCGTTTGACTTCCACCCGGTCGATGATCGCGCTGTACAGCTTTTGCCGACGCCCAAAACGCGGCCCCACCGTGATCCACACGATCATGCCCGTTTTGTATTTGTCGCCCTTGTCGCCCAGGCGGATCGTCGCCGTTTTCCGGTTGTTGCGAAGAACGTCGCCGTAGAGGTCGGTGTAGAAATTCAGCGCGTACATAAGGTTTCGCAACGGATTGTAACCGAATGGCGTCGTTCTATCCGAGCCCAACCTGCCCATGATCTGGATCCTTGTCGCCCTCAGCCTCTATTTGGCGGTTCTGCTTTTCGCCGTCTGGCTCAGCCTTCACCCTTTTCGAACGCCGGTTTTTATCTCGCCGGGATCGCTGGGAACCCCTCAAGCCGACCTCGAAGTCGAAACCGAAGACGGCATCAAAGTGCGCGGCTGGCGGGTCGACCACCCAAACCCCAAAGGGATCGCCGTCCTCGCCCACGGCTACATGATGAACCGGTCCGAGTTGACCCCTCTTGCGGCCTGGCTCTACGCCCGGGGCTGGAGCTCGATGCTGCTCGACCTGCGGGCCCATGGCCGGTCAGGAGGCCGGCGGTCGACCTTTGGCGTCAAAGAACGACGCGATATCGCCGCGGCGGTAAAGCAAGCGAAATCCGAGGTCCCGGGGGTGCCCGTGGTGCTGATCGGCAGCAGTATGGGAGCCGCCGCGTCGGCGTTCGCCCTGGCCGAAGAAGCGGACCTGGCCGACGGCCTGGTCTTGGACAGCGCGTACTCTCGGCTTCCCGAAGCCGTGTTGGGCTGGTGGTATTTCCTAGGCGGCGGTTTTTTGCGATTGCTGCTGGCGCCGACCGTCCTGCTCGCCGCGCCCATGGTCGGCTTCAATCCGTTTCGCGTCGATGTGGCGCGGGCGCTCCAGGGGCTTGAGACGCCGGTGTTGATCCTGCATGGCGATGCGGACACGCTCGCCACGCCCTGGCACGCCCGCCGCAATTGCGCGGCGAGCCGGAACGCTGGCGAGATCGTTTGGCTGACGGGTTGTGGGCACTCCGAGGGCCGGTGGATCCACCCCGACACTTACCACCAGGCCCTGTCGGTTTTTCTGGATCGAATCGAGCTCCCGCCTCGTTAGGCAGCTGCCCGCTCTTCTTTCCCGAACCCGATCCAGAAAACCGCCCAGGCCACCGCCGAAAGCGCGGCGAAGGCGACTTTGGCCCACATCGGCACATTCGGATTGAAGCTGAAAAAGCCCTCGATCGGCGCCGCGATGAACATCAACGCCACCGAGGTCAAAAGGAGGGTCAGCGCATCTTTGCCCGCCTTCCTCAGCGCATCGCCCCGCGAACGGCGCCCCGGCCGCAGCAGGGCCACACCCATCACGAACCCGGCGGCGCCGGAAAGGATCATGCCGCTTAGCTCGGTCACTCCGTGGGGCATGATCTGGGCGAAGAGATAGCCCACCCGGCCTACCGGCGCCACCTCGTGAACGAGCGCGCCAAGGATGGCCCCGTTCATATAGACCATGTAGGCCGAGCCCACCCCAAAGGTCGAGGCGGCGATCGCGCCGGACATGATCGCCACGCGAGGGTTGTTGCCCATATAAAAACCGGTTTGCCCCAGGCTTTCGCCCAAGCCCCGGTCCGGCATCGCCCCATCCCGCCAGCTTCGAAAGGCGTCCTGCATCTGGCCGGGAACGAAGTGGTCCTTGGTTTCGGGCACCCGTTCAAGGCAGATGTAGGCGAAGACCGCCGAAATCAGCAAGAGCCCGGCCGCGGCCGCCACGCAGGGCCACTGGCGGCGCACGGTCTGCGCGCTCATCCGGATGCCCTTGCCAATGGCTTGGAAGGCGTTGGCTTTGGGGGCGCGGTACAGCACCCCATAGGCCTTGGCACATAGGTCGTTGAGAAACTCGATCAGTTCGGTGTTGGCCGACTGGGTGCGAACTTTGGCTAGATCCGCCGAAACCCGCTTGTAAATCTTAACGAACTCTTCCAACTCGTCCGGGGTGAGGTTCACCGGCGAGGCATCGGCCTTCGCCGAAAGCAGGTGGAGACGCTTCCAATCGGGCTCGCGGCGTTCGACGAAAAGGACTTCGTTCATGGCTCAAGAATTAAGGAGAGCGCGTATCTGATCTGGGGGAATTTGAACATGAGGCGGCTGGGGCCCTTGTCGATTTTACTGGTCTTGGCGGCAATGAGCCACGCCGAGACGCTCGTGACCGAGGCGAAAATCCTCGAGGTGACCGAACGGGGCTTCGTGCTCAAAGTGGGGACGGAACCGTTGGCGGTTGAAGATTCGCCGGAAACCCGGCTTTGGCGGGCTTCCGCCCGGGCGGAACGCGCCGCGTTTAAAAAGGACGAGGCGGTTGGCGTACGGATCAAAACCGACACCGATCCTCCCACGCTGCGCGAAATGGCCGATCTGCCGACGTGGACCTGGCTCGCCAAAGTGCGCCGAGAGCCCCAAAAAGCCACGGTGGAAAAGATCGAGGCAAAATCGATGCGGGTCAAGCTCGCCGACGGCCGTCCGTTCGAGTTTCGAGTCTCCGACAAGACCGACGTCGTGCTCGGCGGCAAGACGGGGAGCCTTTCCGATCTCGCCGCGGGCGCCACGGTCTACGTCAAGGGCCGGCTGCTCCCGACGCTCGACACGTGGCTCGAAACCATCACCGATGCGCCCATTGCTCCGAAAGCGGCCGCCACGAAATCGAAGAAGGAAGCCAAGCCCAAGCCGCTTCCGGAGAGTGGCAAGCTCGAGGGCGGGGTCCTGGGGCACTTGACGACGCTCAAAATGTTCGACCTGATGGTCGGAGTGCGGGTTTTCCACATCACGTATCGCGCGACGACCCGATTTTCGCTGGATGGACGGGCGGTCGGCCCTGAGGCCCTAGCCATGCGGCAGCAAGCCGTCGTCTATTACACGAGAGACAAAACCGGTAGAATTCTCGCCTCCAAAGTCGACCTATTCTCCCCGAAGGGAGGGTAAAAGATAACCTGGAATGGTCTCTCGCGTCGAGAGAACCCCGACGGGGCTTTCGACGTCCAAGGGAAACGGCACGGAAGTTGCGACGTCACCGGGGGCTCGGCAGGCTCCCTTGGGCCTCGCCGGCCAATACGAGAGGTTAACGAAAAGTCTTGGTGCGAAAACCGGCCCTGCACGCCATCGAGCACGAAGATGCGATTCCGAGCTATCTGAATCGCCTCACGAAAGCGCCTTTGCTAACCCCCGAAGAGGAGGTCCAGCTCACGCGCGCAGTCCAAGCCGGCGATCGGCACGCGCGGCAGCGGCTCATCGAGTCGAATATGCGGCTGGTGATCAACATCGCCAAGAGCTATCGCAGCCGGGCGATCCCCCTCGAAGACCTCATTCAGGAGGGCGCGATCGGTCTCATGCAGGCCGCCGAACGCTTCGATCCGGAAAAGGGCTTCCGCTTTTCCACCTATGCCACCCACTGGATTCGCCAAGCGATCGGCCGCGCCATCGACAACAAGAGCAAGGCCATTCGCTTGCCCGCCCACGTCTCCCAATCGCTGCGCCGCGTGGAGCGGGAGCGGTTGAAACTGGCCCGTGAGCTTGGCGCGGACCCGACGCACGACCAGCTTGCCAACGCCCTCGGCCTCAGCTCGAAAAAGCTGAGCACCCTGATTCAATCCGCTCAAGATTTACTGAGCTTGGATATGTCGGTCGGGGAGAATTCGGGCACAACGCTCGGCGGGCTCATCCGCGATACGCGCAGCGAGAGTCCGGAGTCGATCGTGCTTTCTGACGAGGTCATGGCCGAACTCTCGCAAGTGCTCATGGAGTTGAACGAGCGCGAGCAGAAAGTCATGCGGCTGCGCTTCCGCCTCGACGGGGTTCAGGACCCGACAATGCAAGAGGATATCGCCAAGGAGCTTAAGCTGTCCCGTGAGCGGATCCGGCAGATCGAGCTGCAGGCGATCAAGAAGCTTCGCTCGTTGGCCACCCGCAACCGCCTGCGCGATATTCTCGGCCGGTGATCACCGGGCCGGAAGCCGCATCGCCGCATTGAAGAGCAGCATATAGCTCCCCACCGTTTGGCAGCGCCACATCGGGTTCATTCCAAAAAGCAAGACGCTCCCTTTGCCGACCGGGCAATGGATAAGCGCCGCTTTGCCCGACAGTTCGTCCGGTTTGTCGATCATGCCGCTGATCAGCACTTTTTCGGCGGCGGCGTAGCGGAGCAAAACGGTGGGCCGTGGACCTTGAGGCTGGCCCCCCTGGAATCCGGGCGCGGTGTCGCCCTCGCGGCTTTGGGGGGTGT
Organism: uncultured Fimbriimonadaceae bacterium; assembly: GCA_964405415.1. Classification (GTDB taxonomy): domain Bacteria; phylum Armatimonadota; class Fimbriimonadia; order Fimbriimonadales; family Fimbriimonadaceae; genus CAYONY01. The sequence continues at coordinate 13,890 of CAYONY010000055.1, forward strand.
AAGGGGGCCGGCCCTGCACCACGTCCGGATCGGTCAGCGAGCCGCGTCCGCTCGGGCGTGTCGGGGCGCCCTGGCCCGCGCCTCGGCCGCCGCCCGGTCCGCCGCCGCCGCCCCCCAACTGAAGCAGTGGAATTCGGTTCGCGTTGGTATAGACCCCGAGCGTGTCGCCATAGCCGGCCATCACCGGATGGTCTTTGGCCACGTTTTCCGTCAGATAAACGCCTCCGGGGGCGTTGACGTCGGAGGTCGCCACGGAGACGCCGCTCACCAGGCCGTAGTCGATCGGGATGCGCGCCATGGCGCCCACCGCGATCAAGACCCCGCCCTCCTTGAGGAACTTCTGGAGGTTCAGCACGCCTTGGAGCTCGATGCCGCCCCGGATGTCGTCGCTGGAATCCGGTCCGCCCAGGTTCGGATACTGGGCGCTGGCTTTCCAAGGAATCGCCTCGCCGACATCGCTCGGGAGCCCGTTGACCACGCTTTGGGCGGTGCCGCCGCTGGGGGGCAGGACGATGCAGTCGTATTTGGCGCGGAGGTTGGGGGTGTCCCGCAGCTCGTGGACCGAGACGTAATGGAAAGGAATCCCGAGCTGGTCGAAGGCGAGACGGAACCAGCCTTCGTCTTGGGTGCTGGTCCACGTGTGGACGAGCGCGATGCGGGCGGCGGCCAAGGGTTTGGTCGCAATCCCCGCCGGAAATTCGGACAGGGTCTGGACGGTTCCGGCCGAGCCTTTCAGGGCCGACGCGCCGGGAGCTGCGAGGATCGTCCCGGCGGGGAAGCTTCGCGTTCCGGATTGGAACGAGGCCTCGGCCACTTCGATGCGCGCCTCGGGATTGCGGTAACGAAATTGGGCCAGCGCGATATCGGAGGTGGGGGCGATCGCCACCGCCTTCATGTCGAGTTCGGGAGTCCCCACTTCGAGGGAGACCCGGTTCATCGGAAGGTCGAGAAGTTTTGCGTCTTTCGCGCGCACCGCTTTGACGTTAAAGGGCGGGCCGAGCGTCCAGCCGCAATCGTCGTAAGAGCGCGGGTCGGTGGGGCTGTAGTACTGGAGGTCCAGCATCATATCGGCCATTCGGCTATAGGGCTGATCCATTCGAACGACATAAGAATTCGCCGGAAACTTGCCGTCGGCGGTCGTCGCTTCCGTGGTGAGTTGATGGACTTCCACGCCTTGAGCCGCCAACAGGCGCAACAGGATGGCCCGGTTGGCCCAGTTCAAGTCGTCGCCCGGAAAGACGTAAGCCGCCGGACCTTCCGTTCTGGCTTTCGCCACGGACCGTTTCGATTTCAGCCAGTAGTTCTTGAGGAACAGCTCTTTTTCCGAAGCCAGCTTATGCATGCCCATCAGGAGGGCGCTCTGCATGATGTTCGTGTTGTTGCGGATGCTCCAGCGCACGCGCGGGAATGGCGGATTCGGACGGAACCAGGCGCGGCTGGTCTGCTGGCCCACGTTTCGGATGCCGGTATCCGCCCAGCCTCCACTGAAGGTCTCGTAGAATCGGCCGATCGCGTTGTGGCCGTTGGCCGCGTAAAAGCCATAGCTGGGCGCCCAACCATCAAAAAAGTCGTGGGTCCAAACGCCAGGGACGCCGCGTTTGGTCATCTCCTGGATCTCGTTGTAGGCCATGATCTGCCATTCGTTGATCGTGATTGGGTCGAGCCAGGCGTTGTAGGGCCCGGTTCCGGTGGAAATGTACAGGTACGGCACCGATTCGTGGAGGTCATGGAAAACGGTGGGATGGAAATCAAACCAAGTTTTCATGATGTTCTTGCTCAAAGCGAGCGAGAGCACCATACCGTCGCGATTGTTGTCGTGGGCCACGTA
>CAYONY010000056.1:0-15442 GCA_964405415.1 uncultured Fimbriimonadaceae bacterium
GGTGGTCCAGCATCGCGACGGTAGCCAAAGCCCGCTACACCCGGACCCGCTCACGGGCCTGGCCCGGGCGCGGATCGTGCCGGGCAGCGAAGTGGTGATGGGGCCGGACCAGAATCCGGGACCCAACTACGGCCGGATGCTGCGCTATACGCGGACGACCGGAACTCCGGGGCCGAACCAGTATCGCATGAACTACACCGACTTGCCCGAGCCGGCGGACTACGCGCTGATCGGGTTTGCCAATCCGCCCGCCGCTTATACGCCGGCAAACTTCAGCTCGGCGATCATCCAGCCTCGGTACAAAGCCGGGTACGTCCAGTTCAACTCCGATCCCAACGTGCCGCTGCCGGCGGACGATCCCTCGACCGCAACGGTGAACGAGGGGAACATCTCGATCTCCTATCGCTTCCAATTCACGAGGGCGGGCGATACGGTGGCGGTGGATTACGATACGAGCCAGCTCCTTCAGGTGCTGCTCACCGTGAAGAACTACGCTCAGACGACGCTGCCCAACTCGCAAACGGTGACCCTCAAATCCACCGCGACGGTAAGGAACGTCTTGCGCTAAGCCATGAAGACACGAACCCGAAACCACTCGTTCTCGCTCCGGCTCCGCAAGGGCCAGACGCTCATCATGGCGCTCTTCGTGCTGGGGATCTTGCTGATCCTCGGCTTCGTCTTCATCGGCGTCGTCAACCAGAACATCCTTCGCGCCAATGTGGCCCAGCAGCGCTCGGCCTCGGGCGATCTGGCCGAAGCGGGGATCCGCTTTGCCCATAACCAGCTGCTCCATAGCCAACAGGGCGCCGATTTTCGGTTGAACCCGGCCGGACCGTTGACGCCGGGGGATCCCGATTTCGACTTTCTCCAGCTCGATCCGGATGGCAATCCGCTCAACGGTGACCAGGGCGGCCCCGACGGTTTGGGCGCCTACACGCGCGTGAACTTCTCGAATGGGCGCGCGCTGGTAAGGGTGCGCTATGCCCCCAGCGACGTGGAGACCTTCGCGGCCAGCCCGCGCGGCAACCTTCGCGAGCCGGGCAAGGCGCGCAGCTATTTGGTGATCGAATCGGTTGGAAAAGTGGGAAGGGTCAATGTGAACGACCCGACGACGCTGCGCGGAGCGGACCGCCGCGAAAGCCGCAAGCTGATTGCTTTCGCCTCGATCGGGATGCTTGAGAGCGCGCACTATATCACGAACAAAGACCGGGTGAACCGGCCGGCCGAGATCGGCTATCCGGAGCCCTTGGGCGTGCGTTACGAGGGCGTGGATGTGAACGTGGTTTCGGTGCTTGGCGCGCAGATGTCGACTCTGACCTTCGACAACCCGCCCGTCGTCTCGCCTTTGCCGGTGCCTCTGGGCGGCTCGATCTACTCGAATGCCGCTTTGGAAATCCATGGCGACGTGCAGGCGAACCTGAATGCGACGCTGGGCGATGCGATTTTGACCGCGGGCCCGATTCGGGGCGTCGACAATAACGCCTCGCTGACCATCAACCGCGCCGCCTGGGTCGATCCGGATGGCCCCGGACCAGCCCCCGGTGCGTGGAACACCACGGTTTTCCCGCTCACCAACCTCACAAACCCGAGCTTGGATAGCGGAACCGACAGCTTCGCCACCGCCCAAGGCGTCCTTCGCGACGAATTCGGCGGGGTGGACTTTCAAGGCTACACCCGCAGCGTCCAGCGCAAAGATCCTCCGCTGATCACGCTGGCGGACCCGGTCACCGGGCGAACTCGTTACGAAGTGCTGACCCGCGACAGCGGCGCGCTTGGGCAAGCGGGGAACGACGGCCGGTTCGGCCATGGCAGCGGCATTTACGTGAACAACACGCAGGACCGCCAGATGCGAACCGACGACCAAGGCCGTGAAGACGTCGGCACCGCCGAATCGCTGGTTTACGATTGGTTCAACCCTAACAACGGCCAGGCCAACTCGGGCTGGCAGGGTCCCTTCTACGTGCCGCGCGGCGCGTTTATCCAACTGCTTTCGGATGGCTTTCTGATCCAGCGCGACGGCCGGGCGCCGCAAAACGAGCGGACCTGGCGACGGCCCGACGGGCTCAACACCGGTTCGGCGACGATCCGCTACCGCATCGGCGATCCTGATGGCGCCGGCCCGATCCGCCAGCCGTACATCATCAATACCTACACGCCCGGCGTGAACATCGCCGACCCGAACCCGAACTACAGCCTCGGCCGCCCGTTCAACGGCGTGATCATGTTCGAGGGCAATGCCCGCGTGCGCGGCGTGATCCCCACCGACATCCAGATCTCTCTGGTCTCCAATGCGACGATCTACGTCGAAGGGAGTATCACCAAGGGGCTGGTCGGCAACGATTGGACCGCGTTCGATCCGGTGGCCGCCGATGCGACCGCGCCGGGGATTCGGCTCTCCCGCCCGACCCGCTCGGCGGCGATCCTGATGGCCAAGAACTACCTGGCGGTCAACACGACCCAGTTCTTCGGGCCATCGGTTTCGAGCGCGCTTGAAGAGGTGAACGAAGCGCCCGGAGCAGTTGCCTACAACCCGATCCGCGTTCGAGAGGCCGGCGGCACGCTGACGCTTCGTTTCGAGCAGCTTTTGGACCCCGAAACCGCGGGCGGCAATCCCTTCAACCCGCAGACGCTCAACCCGTACGCGTGGGGTCCGGGGGCGGCCCATGGCTATCGCGAATTCGGAACTGGCACGTTCATCGACAGCCGGCTCCTGCTGAGCCACACGATGGATGATGGCCCCGCGCCCTTCACCTTCATGTCGATGGACGTGAACTTCGGGCTCGGCTCGGCGCTGAACCCGCCGACCTACCTGTTCCCGATGGCCCCGGTGTTTCCGTTCAACTCGGCCTCGGGCCAGGGTCCTTACGTTCCGGGCTACGTCACGCCGGGCTACACCGATCCGAACTACATTCCGCTTTACGGCTTGGGCGCCGAAACCTGGCAGCGCTATCCGAAGTTCGAATCGGCCGCGTTCAGCTTGGTTCCCGATACTGGGACGACCTTCGCGTTCCCGCTGCTGACGATCAACGCGCCGCAAGGCGACTACCGATTCTTGGCGCAGGAGACCAACGACCTGAGCTTCCGCCACAACAACATCGCGACCAGCTCGACCAACGACTGGCTGCTGGCGCGGGCGGCGGTGGTGCCCCACGATATCCGGATCGAAGCGGCGCTGTATGCCGAGGAAGGTTCCTTTGTCGTGATCCCGGGCAACTGGTTCAACCCGAATCCGAACGATACGCGCGAAGCGTTCACCAATCGGATCGCTAATCTGGTCACCGGCGGTATGGGCGCCGCCCGAGCGCGCGCGGTGGCCGAGCAGGAGCGGCGAGAAGCTTACGGAACCCACCCCGACATGCCGTTCTATGCCGAGCCGATCGACGTGCGAATTCAGATCATCGGTTCGATCACCGAGAACATGCCGATTCCGATCGCCCAGCGTGCCGAATGGCTTCGCAAGTGGGGCTGGATCGGGCGCGAAATCGGCGCGATCCAGCGGCTGTTGCCCGCCAAGCACGTCCCGGCCGGATTCGATATTTCGGCGGGTGGCGCGGATCGGTGGGTGCCCAATCTGTTCCTGATTCACGATCCGGCCCTCTCGACCGGCCGAACCATGGGGTTCGACCTTCCCGCCGGGTCCGACACGAGCAAGTACATCCGGCGGGACGACCGAGGGAGGCCGCTGCCGCCGATGCCGAGACTGCCGGTGAGTCCCACGCTTTCTTACTTCGGTGAGGTGTTGCCGTAATGCTGCGAAAGGCCGTTTTCTCGATTCTCGCCCTTGCCACCGTCGCGGTGGCTTCGGCGCAACTGAACTACGCCCAGCGCAATGTGGCGATTCGAGCGGGGGTGCTCGTGATCGACAGCCAGCAAGGGGGCGGGACGACGCTGAACTACAACCCGTTCGTCTGGTTCAACCTCGACTCCAACAAGAAAGTGCTGCCGCCAGGCTGGTCGTTCTACAACCCAGTTGCCTCGACCCAGGTCACGGCTGCGATGAACGCCCGCTGGACGGCCCACAACACATTTTTTGGGCAGGCCGGCGCGCCAGCGGTGGGCGATCCGCTCACCAAACGCGATGCGCCCTATTGGGAGGTCTTTCTCAGCACGGCCAGCGACGCCCAGATCACCTCGTTTGACGTCCTGCACCTCAGCGCTTACGGTCTGGTTCGGCTCAATCCGCTCGAGCGCGAAAAGCTCCGCAAATTCATGGAAGGCGGCGGGGTGCTTTGGGTCGATACCCGCAACCTCGCTCAGCTCGACCCAATCAACGGGCTTCCGATTCCGTTCGACATCAGCAACGTCAACCTGGGCGGCGCGGCGACCGGGGATTTCAACCACCCGTTGCTCAGCATGCCGCACACCGTGGGCTACGACAGCCTATTTGCGATGCAGAGCGAAGCGCTGGTCGGGCTCCGCGCCGTCGATTTCACGCCGTTCCCGAACCTGCCTCCCTTCCAAGGCGGCGGCTCGAGCGACTTTCTGCGGATGCTTCCCGTCGCCTCGGACCAGCTTGGACCGGCCGTGATGGTGGGGCAAGTCGGCGGCGGATTTATGGTGGTCACCAGCCGCCAGGTCGCCCGGACGCTCAACCGGACCCAAGTGCTGGGCGCTTACAACGACAACGTTTACCATCGCGCGAACAACCCGCTTTTCGATCGCGGGAGCGACGCGGCGGCCAAGCTGATCGTCAACGCGGCGAACCTGCCATCTGGCCACGCGCAGCACTCGAAAGGCGCCCGTAAAGAGAATTCCTCGCCGATCGACGTCCACGCGCCGCTCCTGAAGCGCTTTGATGCGCCGCTCACCCCGACCTCAACGGTGAAGAACTACTTCCCGCCGGTGGTTTACAACGGGCTGATTGTGGCGGTCTCTCAAGACCAGATCTTCGTCTACGACGCCAACCCGCGACGGGACATGGACGGCGATGGCAATCCGGATGACGGCTTCCCCGATTTCGCCCTGGGCTCCAATGAGGACTTAATCTGGACCAGCGGCGTGATGAGCGGCCCGATTTCGCCGCCGGCTTGCGCGGAAGTGCCGGATGCGTTGGGCGCGCCGGCCCAACAGATCGCCGTGACCGACCTGCGGGGCACGCTTTACTTGTTCAACGCGTTTCCGGCCGCGCCGGGGTTGAACATGCCGCCGGCGAACACCATTGGGGCTCCCCCCGGCACGAACTCCACCGATACCTCGCTCGACGGCCATGGGCCCTATGCGCCGACCTATCATGACGGCCAGATCTTTGTCGCCGACGAGGCGAGCGCGGGCCTCGGCCAGATTGTCGGACGGGTTTGGCTCGCCGATGCACGCACCGGCACCGGGCTTAACGGCTCGGCAGCCCGGTTCCTGGCGGGCGGCTCTTCCAGCCCGACGCTTCCGCGGCCGGCCGGCCCGGCGGTCGTGGGCTACATCCCGATTGCCGACAATTCGGGCGGCGTCGACCGGGTGGTTTACGTTTCCGGAAGGCACAACATCTTGGGCGGCCCCTTCGCCACCGCCGGCGTCTCGAGCCTCTGGGTCGGCGCCAAAGGTGAAAAGCCGACCTCCTTTACCGCCGTGCCGGGTCTTTTGACCATCAACACCCGGGCCAGCGGCCAAGGGCTTGACCTGCACAACCCGCAGCCGGCCAACAACGATCCGCTCGGCATCAAGATCACGCTGGTCGATGCCAACGGCAACCCGCTCGATCCGAACACTTATAACGGGTGGGTGACCGGCAACCCGGTCCAAGCCGGCGGCATCATCACGATGACCCTCTCGGGCGGCGCGAATATCGCGGCGATCAACGCGGGCGGGGTTCGGGTGGACTACACGATCGACTGGGGCACGAACAACCCGGCCCAGACGTCACAGCTCCTTCGCGGCCAGATCACCTTGCCGGATGACCCGGTCAACGGGGGCGATCGACGCCGGATTCTGCCCAGCATGGCGCTCTCGCCTCAGGGCACGCTGCACCTGGTCCATGCCTATCAGCCATCGGGCGGTTTGGTTCCGGACCTTGCCCCGCGGCATCAAGGCGGCGCCTTCTACAGCTTCCGCGAAGAGGGCCGCGGCGCGTTCCGCCTCTTGAACCGGTGGGAGCTCTATCCCCAGCACACGTTCGTTTTGAACCAGGCCGGCACCGCGACCGTTCGGGAGACGCTCTTCGACAACGATGAGCTTCCGGCGGTGGTGAACTCCCAAATGGGCCTCAACATCCTGGGCGGGAATTTCACCAACCTCAGCTTCCAGGGCGGCCCGGCGATTCATAACGGCGTGGTCTACGTGACGGCGCGCGGCTACAAGAGCGCGTTCGTGCCGTGTTCGATCCTGCTTGCTTTCCAGGCCGAGCCCGACGTGGCCCAAATCAACGTGGGCGACCTCCAAGGCGGCTTCACGCTGCTCCAGCCCGACATGGCGCGCAGCCAGAGCAAGACGCTGCCGGACCAATACAACACGCTTCAGCCCACCCAATTCATCTACGAACGGGAACCCGGCTCGGATCGGGGCACGATTCGCCTGGACAACCTCATGGCGACCAACCGCGGCCCGGTGCAGAACGCGATCAGCCGAAGCCAGCCGATCATCCTTCGACGCTCGGGCCAGCCCGACCAGTTGATCGAACCCGATCGCACCGGTTCGCGATGGAGCCCGCTCCTTTGGTACTACGTGAACTATGGCGTAAGCAATGCGAGCCCGCCGACCGTAACCGGCAAAACCGTGTTCTTTGGCGGCGCCAGCTCGCTGCCGTCGATCCTGCAAACCGGCGCGCCGTTCCCCACGCGGGGACTGCTGACCGGCCTCGACGCCGACGTGAGCCCGACCGATCCGTTCTTGGTTTCAAACCCGAACCGGCCCTGGCTCAAGCAGCTCTGGAACCTCAAATTCGTAGCGGCTCCGCAGGACATCCGGCCCAATCCGGCGATCCGGTGGCCTCAGTCCTCCGGCGTGACGTCGTTCACCGCGTGGGCGGTCCGGCTGCTTCAGACCACTTTGGGCAGTTCCACTGACGCCTATGGCGTGGTTGCGGGCGATGGGGTCCTCGTCTCGTGGGGCCCTCCGGGAGCCAACGGCCAAGGGCTTTATGCGTTCTCGCGCGCCGACTTCCTAGTTGCCGATGAGGGCCGATTGGCCCGATTCGACCCGAGCGGCAACCCGACCTGGTCGTCCGATGCTTCGCTCATCACCGGAGCTGCGATCGATATCGGCTCGGCGGCCGATGTCAAGCCGCTGGTCCGCCCGACGAAGGCCTATGCGCTGAATCAGACGGATATGCTGGTGGTCGATACCGGTTCGGATCGGATTATCCGGATGGATACGTCGGGCCGCGAGCTTCGTTCGCTCGACCGCTATCGCGTGGATCCCAACTTTGCGCCGGATGGCTCGAACACAAACGAGCCGCTCACCTTCAAAGCGCCACGCGACGTGCTGACCTTCAGCACCTACGAAACCACGATTCCCTTCAGCAATCCTTCCCCGACCGGCATCGAATATTGGGTGCACTACGTAGTCGCCGATACCGGCAACAAGCGCATCCTCGAACTCGTCGACCGGTACGCGGTGAATGCGATGACCCGGCGGATCGAAGGGCTGATCACGGACGCCAGCGGCAACAAGGCGTTGGGAATCCTGTATTGGCACACGCCGTCGGCATTCTCGGGCAAGAACTTCAGCTACAACAGCGTGGCGCGCGTCTATGTGGACGGGCTGCCCACGGGGCGCTGGGTCTATGCGGCGGGAATTGGTTCCGCGTTGCCGACCCGGGCCAATACGGGCCTCGACGTGCCGAGCACGGTGGCCTTGCGGGAAACCGAAGGCGGCAACGGCGGCATCGTCGTGTTCGACGGCAACACCAGCCAGATCATCAGCGAAGTGGACGTGCCGGCGATCGGCGCGAACATCTTCTACAACCCGGCGACCGGCCTCTTCGATGCGCCGGCGCGTCCGGCCCGGACTTCGAATCCGGCCGATGTGACGCAAAGCTCGGGCAAGAAGCTCGGCAACCTGACCTCGGTGACGATGAAGAACATCCGGCATCCGGTGTTTGGCAATCGCGTCGCGATCATGTTCACCGATGCGGAAGGGGTCTGGGAGATCGTCCAGCCGGTGGCGGGAGGCCCGTGGGTGGTCGATTGGATGCTGCCGAACGAGGTCTACAAGGTGATGCGACGGGATGGCGCGAACGTGCCGCTGCCGCTCAACCCGCAGATGCTCCGGGCGAACTATGCGCGGCGGTTGGATTCCAACGAGGTGCTCGTGGTGAACGGCTACACGGGCCGCACTCTCGGGGGAGCCGGGTTCGACGGCGAAGTGATCCAGGTCGACGGCGATTTCGACACCGAGCTGACGCCGACGTCGCCCGGGTTCAACTGGAACAAGCTGAATTTGAACTTCAATACGTTTACGGTGCGGTTCGAGCTGCCCCCGGTAACGGGCGTGCGCGGGCTGTTGATCCCGGTCTTTGCCGACCGGCGGTGATGGGAATAGGGCATTGGAGAGAACGATGCGATCGATGAAACTGAATTGGGCGAAGTTGACGATGCTGGGCGCGCTCGCGGCCAGCGCGGCCGCCGCAATGGCGCAGATCGACTGGCGGACCTATGGTGGGTTCAACCAGCGCACCGGGCGCAACGTGCCGGCGGCGTTGGGCAGCCCGGGCCGTTCGTTCTTGAACTGGTGGCGTCCGAATGCTGCCGATTTGGCCGGCAATGCCTACGTGATCGACAACCTCGCGACGCTTATCAACGCGCTGCCCACCCAATCGACGACCGTCGGCGTCTGGGGCGTCCCCCTCACCGTGGGTGAAGAAGCTGAAAACCCGTTCATTCCGCCGTCCTACGTGAATGCCGACCCGGCCACCAACCCGAGCTATCAGTATTCGGCGACGGTCGCCTCCGCCGTCGGCCCCGATCCCACCATCGGCAGCACCAGCCAGACCCAATGGAATTTTGATATCGCGGCATTTGGCGATCCGACCTCGCGGAACTATGCCCTGTACGTCTGGATCCCGATCGGCTCGACGATCGTGGGCGGCGTGCGAACCTTCCCGCAGCGCTATTTCGTGTACGAAATCAACTACGGCACCGGGCAGCGTTGGGTCGACGTGGTCGACACTTACGCGGCGGGCACCGGTTGGGTGCGCCTCGGCGGCGGCGGCCGCGCCACCACCCAACTCTACAATTTCAACGGGACCAACCCGATCACGGTGACCCTGCACAACACCGTCCCCCGCGACCGAAACGGCAACTTGTCGGATGCGCCGGGAACGACGCTCGTGTACTCGGATGCGGCCATGGCGGTGCCCGATTTCGGCAGCTACATGGCTTCGCCCATCGTTAGCGAATTCGGCGCGGGCGGCCCGTTGGCCACTCACGTAGTGGCCGCACGCAACCTGACCCGAACCGGGCTCCGCAACGGGCAAACCGTGACCAACACCATTGGACAGGTCCAGTCGCTCCAGTTCGATTCGCAGACCGGCGTGAACAACACCCGTTGGTCGTTCGAGCCGCTGAGCCAATCGGAAGACACCACGAACGTGGACAACACGTCGGCCGGAGCCACCGTCGGCGCCGGGTGGGTTGCGACCCTTCTGCCCGCCACCTTCTTCGGCACGAACTTCCACGCCCAGCCCATCACCAACAACCTGGCCACCGCCACCGATGTGCGGTATGCGCCGACGCTCGAGGACGGGGCTTACGAAGTTTGGGCCTGGCTGCCCGGCGATTCGGGCGGCGTGACGTTTGGCACCGCTGTGACCTACGAAGTGCTCGAAGGCGCCACCGCGACCCAGTTCACGGTCAACCAATCCACCGCGAGAGGGTGGGTGAGGATCGGGACCCAGCGGTTCAGCCATAGCATCGCCAACCCGCTGACCGTCCGGGTCACCAACCACTCGCTCAACCCGGATATCGGGGCCGTGGCCTATGCCGACTCGATTCGGTTTGTGGGTGCCGCGAACCTGGCGATCACCTCGACCCCGGTCCAGGCCGACGTGCTCATCCGCCAAGTTCCGGCGGGACCGCTCGTTCCCACTTCGGTGACCTTTGTCGCGGCCGAAAACGGCCGGATCTACTGCCTGGATTCCCAAGGCAACGGCGACGGGACGACGCGCTGCTACTGGACCTATCCCAGCACGCCCGATCCGAACAACGCCGGATGGACCGACCCTAACCAGGTGGCGGGCGAGGACGGCAGCGGCCCGATCGCCGAGATGCCGCAGAGCTTCAACCTGAGCTCGGCGCTGGTCCAAAGGATCAACGGCCAGGATTATCTGTTCATCGGCTCGAGCAACGGCCGCGTCTACTGCATCGACGTGGCGGGCCGGGGCGATATGAACGCGGCGCTTCAGATTCCGGGCACGACGAACCGGGTCTGGACCTTCCCCGACGACTACCCGTTCCGTCGCTCGCGCACTGCCCTCGGGCCGATCGACGGCTCGCTGGTCTACGATGAAGTGACGCCTGGCGACCACCGCATCTTCATTCCCACCACGAGCGGCCGAATGTACTCGGTCGATGCGGTGGGCACGCCGGCCCAATAGCGCACGACGAACCGCTGGCACTACCCCGCGTCGAACGTGCGGCCTCCGGGGGGCATCGTCGGAACTCCGGCGCTGGCCTTTGGCAACATCTATTACGGAACCCAGGTGGGCGTCGGCGACGATCGCGGGCGATTTTACGCGCTGAATGCGGATACCGGTGCGCTGGTTTGGACGCGCGACTCGGATGTCAATTGGGGCGTCACCGGATTGGCCAGCGATTACAGCAGCGGCCCGGTCACGATTCCCGCGACCGAAATGGCGGGCATGCCCGACACGGTGGTGGCGGCCAACGACAACTTGTTCATCACCGCGTTCGATGCGGCGACCGGAGCGACCCTCTGGACGACCGATGAGCTTGCCGGCATCAGCATCGGCAACCTGAGTTTCACCCACCAGACCGTCTACAACAACGGCGGCGCGCTGGCCTCGGCGCCGGTGGTGCTCGTCCCGCTCAAAGACGGCATCATGGCCTCGCTTTTTGCCGAAACGCTGCGGACGAACATCTTCGGCGGCAACAGCCGGCTGGCCTGGGGCTTTGGCACCGAAGGCGGGCTGACCGCGCAGATCGCGGTCGGCCGCAACTGGATGTATTCGGCCGACGAACTGGGCTACATCTATGCCTTCAGCGACAACCCGGGCGTCATTTCGCCGGGGAACCCGCCGGGCGAAGAACAGATCGTGCCGAACGACCCGGCCGGCCTGCCCTTCCGCGAAGCGCAGATCATTTTCGTCACCAAGGATACGTACGAGCGGCTTCGGCTGGCCTCGGGCTCGGCGGGACACCTTTCCCATGCCCAAGCCACGCTTCCGGCGCGGACCGTGGGCTCGCAGAACTTCGAATGGGGCGAGACCGTGTACGCCATGGTCTACAACCTGCCCTATTCGCTCTCGGCGAACCCGGTGCCGCCCGGTCTGCCCGCTCAAGTGAACTACCGCTTCAGTGCGGAGGGGACGTCGGTGCGGAATGTAACGGTCACCGCCAAGCAGTTCAGCAACCCGGCTGCCTCTCCGGTCAGCGGCATCACCGGCGAGCTTCTGGATGGCTATGCGATCACCTCGTTCACGATCCAGGGCTCCGGCAGCACCGCGCTGCCCCCCGGCCCCGCGCTGGCCACCTTTACGGTAAGCGCCCAATTCTCGCCGGGAGGCCGGTTCCAGGATGTCGCGCTGAATCCGACAACAACGCGGCGCCCCTTCGGCATCGCCAACCCGCTCGGTATCGCGGTGCGCTTCGATGCGGCCGGTAACCCGCTGCTCAACTACCGGATCGCCTTCACCAACGATCCGAACGATGCCCAAGCGACCACCAACGGCTCGCCGAACGTTTCGACCACCCCGATGCGAGAGGACCTGCTTCTTTCGAATATCGGCACGGTGGCCCACGGCCAGCAAGGCGCATCGCTCATTGCAGTGGTGGACCGGAGCCTCATGACGCTGCTTCGCGGTCCCGGACGGGGCCTCGATCAAGTGCGCGCCGTTCGCGGCGACATGGCCTGGCAAGGCGGCGGCGGCGCGGTCTTCAAGCCGATCAACCAGCTCCGCTATCCGTTCAGCGAAGACCTGCCGACCGATTTCCCGAACACCAGCCTGGACTATCCGAACCTGACTCGCGAATACATCAGCATCGTCAAGGACAAATTCGGCAACGTCGAGAACCCGCTCTATAGCGGCGTTTCGCTGATCGCGCCGGATGACGGCGCGGGCGGTCCGGTGGATCCGAACAACCCGCTGGCCCGCGTGATTCGCAAAACTCCGGTCGACCTCGAGGTCGCGGTTCCGAAGTTCCAGCCGCCGAACTCGACGCCGGCGCTCAATTCGGAGTCGATTGCCGAAGATGCGGGCTATTACGGACGCGTTGACTTCTTCGTCGACAGCTCCGGCAACGGCCTGCTCGACCGGCGCGGCCGCCGCGAAGCGTTCCGCTCGCTCTATCTGGGCGGCAGCGTGTCGCGCGACGAGCGCATCACGATCGAAACGCCGGTGGTCGACCTTGGCTCGCTCGCCCAGGCGGCCGGCTACGCTCCGGCGGCGCCCGGCGCGTTCAACGACGCGATGGACCCGTGGGTCGGCGTCTATCGCTACTTCTATCAGTCGTTCGTCGTGCGCAATGAAGGCAATGTGAACCTGCTCAACGTGCGCGTGGCGAAGCAGACCAATACGGGCGGCCCGGGGACCTACTCCTCGTGGGGCCTGTTCGCCCCCGCCAACCATGAGCGGAGCTGGCTCGACACCACGCTCTCGCTTTGGAGCGATATCGACGCAACGTACGCGCTGCATGACCCCACGACTTCGCAGAACTTCGTGCTTTCCCAGAAAGCGCGCGTCGGCGATCGGGCGGGCAGCACGCTGAGCCCGAACCCGGTCCGGCGCGAGAATATGAACTTGAACCCGCTGGGCGGCGGCGTGCTCCAGGGGCCGATGTGGTCGGGCAACGATCCGATCACCGGCACCGCCTATCCGGAACCCGCAAATCCGCGCGTGGCGGTCTCGGTGCCGCTCGGCTCGCCGGTCGGAAGCTATGTCACCACGATCCGCCTCATCGAGGACAACAACCAAGATGAGTCGATGGCGGTCGATTCGCTCGGCAATTCGCTCGAAGCGTATTCGGATCCGACCTTCGTGCTGAAGTTCAACGTCCGCGAATCGCGGGTCACCAACGGCAACACGCGGGGCACCGCGCCCTTTGTCCACAATGGGCTCGCCGGCAACGAAAACTTCCTCTATAAGAACGTGCAGCCGACCGCTCTCCGGACGCCAGGCGGCGAGTCGATCATCGCCTACTCGTCGAATGCGGGCGCGTTCAATGATCCGCAGCCGACGGATGCGATTAACAACGATCGCTGGCGGCTTTATTTCACGACCATCCAGGGCAATCCGCCCGCCGCGTCGCCGGGCCAAAACCCACTTCGCGACCTCTATGGATGGAATCCGGCCGGGGCGCGGTGGTTCAACCAGTCCTCCGGTCCTTTCCCGTTGGCGACCCCGGATGTGGTCTTCAATACCCAAGCCGGCGAGTCGATCTTGGCCGATACGGTCAAGTACGGGGCACCGAGCTTTGCCACCACCGGCCAATTCAACCCGCTTAGCGGAACCTTCGAGGCTGCCGCCTACGTGGCGTACCTCGGCCAGGCGGAAAAGCAGATGGCGACCGGGCGCATGCTCGAATCGCGGATCTTGCTCAACCGCGTCTCGGCTTCGGATGCGGGCGTGCTTTCGATCGCGGGCCAGGCGGGTTCGCCCGACCAACGCCCGTGGGTGCTGCCTTACGACGTGACGGTCGCCAAGGGCCGCCCGACGCTGGTGCAGGCCGATCCGTTCGCGACCGTGCTCTACGCGGGTGGAGGAACCGGCTCGAACGCGATCTTCTTCGATGGCGCCGCCTTCGCCCAGCCGCAAACGCTGGACCTGGGCAAGGGCTTCGAAGTGGTCAGCTCGCCCAGCGCGAACATCCGATATTACACCGGACTGGCCCAGCCCGACCTTCCGACGACGACCCCGATTATCGAGCTCACCTTCACCGGCAAGCTTCGCGGCCGGGCTCACTCGGAAGTCTATTTCGCGCGGCTTCGGTCGGATCGGTCGGCCCGCGTCGTCAACATCCCGGGCCAACGGACGTCGCTGGTCTATCTGCCTCGGCGCGTTCAAGAGCGGATCGTGGCGGCGGGCGATGGCTCGACCTTTAACACGGCCGGCCTGATCTGGAACACCAACGACCCGGCGAACAACCCGATCGTGCTCGAGCAGCGGCGCGGGCTGGTCGTCACCAACCTGGAAGTTCCGGGCACGCGGTCGTTCGATGTGCCGAGCGGCCTGATCAGCTTCGACAGCGTGCTCGGCGGCAAGGTCTACCTTGATCCGTCGATGGGTACGGTGAAGTTCTCGGGCACCGTCCCGGCGCGCGATGCGACCCTGCTGCTTTCCTACACGCCGCGGATCGTCCGGATCAGCATGAGCGGTGGAGCGGCCTACGCGGGCCCGTCGGGGCTGTTCGATAACCGGCTCATCGGCGAGTTCAGCTATTGGGCCAACCAGATCAACGCGGCGATCGCGCCGGGCGATTCGGTGGGCAGCGCGCGCTATGTCTTCACCTATTCGCGCGCCGCGGCCGGCGCCGGTTCGGCCTCGCGGCCCTATATGCGGACGATGCGCCTGGGCGTGCAGCTTCCGACCTCGATCCACACCCAGCCCAACGGCAACGTGACGAGCATCGTGGTCAACGGCCTCGCGCCGGGCTCGTTCTATCAGGTCGATCCGGCCAATGGACGCGTGTATTTCACCGCCGAAAACGAAAATCGGCCGGTGAGCATCACGTATACCGCGGTGGACGAAGCGACCGGCGGCCCGATCGGCCCGATTCAGGGCGAATACGTGGTGACGCTGATCGGCGAACGGGCGGAAGCCCCGGTGCCGATCGAGCAGGCGGTGAACGAGACGCAGCTGTTTTCGTTCCTGGATATGGTGGAGCCGGCCACGCCGACCCCCGCCGACCGCCGCGCCGGACTAATTTGGATGGTTTATACGAGCACCCGGGCCGGCGGTCCGGACGTGTACATCCAAACGATCGCGCCCCGGTTCACCCCGGTGGCGACGAATCGGGGTTAAAGACAGGTTAGGGATAGGGAACACGGAGATAAGCGGGGCTACGGCCCCGTTTGTCGCCGTTGAGGGGAACACTTCGGAGGAGGAAAAACCGAATATCGGCGGCAATTCGTGAGGGCAAAGCGAACAGTTTGCGGGCCTCAAACCGTCTCTTGGCAAGGTGGGATGAGGGCTGCTCGCGTTGACACATGGTTCAAGCGAGTGATAAGATAGCTTTGCTCAGCCAGGGAAGCGGGATTACTTAACTTATGGCGAAAAAGCTAAGCAGCGTTCTGGGCGTCGACATCGGGAGTCGAAAGATCAAGATCGCGGAGATTCGAA
>CAYONY010000057.1:0-8716 GCA_964405415.1 uncultured Fimbriimonadaceae bacterium
GCGGCGTCGTGAACGCTCCGGGCACGACTCGGCCCATTTATGCGAATCGGCTGTCCGTGGGCATGATCTTGGCTCCTGGCACGTACTGGTGGGATGCTCAGCTTTCCGCGGTGAACAACGGGACGGTCTTCGCCCCGGGCATTACGCCTCCGGGTGGCGCACGCACGGCGCCCGGCTATAACGCGCGGCAGATCAACGAGGCGGCGGCTGCCCCGGCGTGGGCGGACGTCCTTGATACGGGCAACCCCACAACTTTGGCGGACGTCCCGATCGATCAGGCGTTCCTCGTCAACGGCACGGTTGTTCCGGAACCGGCTACCCTTGCCGTCCTTGGGATCGGCGCGTTGGCGCTGGCTCGCCGACGCCGAAAGTAAGCACGGCGCGAAATCCAAGTTTTTGGCCGGGTTGAGCTTTCTCAACCCGGCCAAAAAAGTTTATCCCGGAAACTGGGCCAGGAACCGCTGGTCGTTCTCCAGGAAATGCCGGAGGTCGTCCACCCCGTACGCCATCATCGGGATCCGTTCCACGCCGAGCCCAAACGCAAACCCGCTCCACCGCTCGGGATCGAACCCGTAGTGCTCGAGGATGTTCGGATGGATCAGGCCAGCGCCGCCAAGCTCGACCCACCGCCCATTGAAGAGCTTTGGCGTTGAGATCGCATAGTCCACCCCCGGCTCGACGAAGGGGAAGAAGTCGGGCCGGAACCGCACTCTCACATCCTCGCCGAACATCGACCGGGCGAATGCGCCCAGCGTGCCTTTGAGGTGGGCCATTGAGACCCCTTCGTCGATCATGAACGCGTCGACTTGGTGGAACGTGTGCGAGTGCGTCCGGTCCACCGCTTCGTTGCGGAACGTGCGGCCGACGGTGAAGAACCGAAGCGGCGGCTTGTGGTTCTCGAAAACCCGGCCCTGGATCGCCGTGCCTTGGGTCCGCAGGAGCCTTTCGTCGTCGATGTAGAACGTGTCCTGCTCATCCATCGCGGGATGGTCGGGCGGGTAGTTCAAGGCAGTGAAATTGTAGCGAAACTCCTCGAGTTCGGGCCCTTCGTAGTATTGGAAGCCGAGGCCGACAAAAACGTCTTTGATGCGGTCGGTCGCCTGCTGGAGCACATGTTTGACGCCGACCCGGCCGGCGACGCCGGGCAGGGTGACGTCGATGCGCTCGCGTTCGAATTGGGCCTCGCGCTCGCCGCCTTTGAGCGCCTGTTGCCGCCCGGCGATTGCCTCTTCGAGGCGCTTGCGTGCCGCATTCAGGTTTTGGCCGAATTGGGGTTTCTCTTCGGCGGGCACTTCGCCGATTCGTTTGAAGAGCGCGGGGAGGGCGCCATTTTTGCCAAGGTAGCGCGCTTCGATTTCGCGGACCGCCTCGGTCGAGCCGGCGGCGTCAAGGGCCGCGAGGGCTTCGTTTTCCACCTCGGCGATCGGGTTCATGGCGAGCCTATTATGGAGGTTGTGCGGCCGGATTCGCTCGCATCCCGCTCACCGAAGCAGCGACAAGTCGCCGCCGTCCAAAGCCGCTTAGCCAAAATGGAGCGTCAGAGCTTCGCTCAGGGCCTTCGCGGTGAAATTGACGAGCGGGATTCCCGCTTCGTAAGGCATCCGGGTCGGACCGACAATGGCGATCGTCCCGGCTTCGTTTTGTCCCACGTAGAACGTTTGACGGATCACCGAAAGGCGCTGCATGCCGCGGTGCCGATGCTCTTTGCCGATGGTGACCGTAGTGGCGGTTTCGCCCGGAACCGTCAGGGCGTCGAAGAGCGCGTCCGACTCTTTGATCGATTCGATCAGCTCGCTCAAAAGTGGCAATTCGCGCTGGAATTCGGGCTGGCCAAAGAGAAACTCTTCGCCTTCCGAGATGAGGTGGCCACGCGTTTGCTCGCGGGCCATCGCGCGCAGGCTCGTCCATACGCCCGAAAGGAACTTTTCGAGGGCCGGGGTTCGGGCGCCGACGGGCGGTTTCATCCGCTGCACTTGGCGCAGCGTCTTTCCGGACGCGTGGTCGCGCAGCGCTTCGTTGGCGGCGCCGATTTCTTCAAGCGTCAGCCCGGGCGGACACTCGATCGCCCGGTTCTTGACATCCCCGTTGCTGAGCGGCATCACGAGCAGCGCTTGATGGGGTCCCATCGCGCTGACAAGGGGGTTCCGCAAGGTGATCGCGCCATCGCGAATGGTGGTCGCGGCGCTGAGCAGGTGGGTCGCTCGGCTGAGCGCTCGGGTGGTGTCGCGAAGCAAGCCTTGAAGCGCCTCGCCCTGGCCGGCAACATCTTGGACGCGGTTCTTGGCTTCCGGACCCGGCTCGAGGGGCTTCAAAAGGTAATCGACGAAATACCGGTAGCCCTGATCGCTGGGGACCCGGCCGGCCGACGTGTGGGGCTGCTCGAGGTAGCCCAATTCGGAAAGCTCGGCCATCTCGTTGCGGATCGTGGCCGACTTGACGCCCAGTTCGTATTTGGAGGTGATGAACTCGCTGGCGACGGGTTCGGCGCCGCCGACGTATTCGAGCACGATTGCGCGGAGAATCACTTCTTGTCGGGGGGCCAGCGGGTCCATCGCGGCTTCAATTGTACTAGGTGCAAGGCGATTGGCTTAAACTGGATCCATGCCGCTCCACGTGCTTAAGCATCCCTTGGCCGGGCATCTTTTGGCGGGCTTACGCGATCGGGAGACGCCGCCCGAGCAGTTTCGTCAATTGGCGGGAAGGCTGACCACCCTTCTGATCATCGAAGCCACGCGCGATCTGGCGACGACGGAAGGAAACGTCGAAACCCCTCTGGAGAACGCCGTGGCGCAACGGTTGGGCCAGGGCTTGGCGGTGGTCCCGGTGCTTCGAGCCGGCTTGGGGATGCTCGAACCGATTGTCGATCTTTTTCCCGATGTAGCGGTGGGCTACGTAGGGCTGGAGCGGCACCACGATACGGCGGTGGCGCACAGCTATTACTGCAAGCTGCCGCGGCTCAACGATCGGTTCACCTTGTGCGTCGACCCGATGCTGGCCACCGGAGGCTCCGCGTCCCAGGCGATTTCGCTTTTGAAGGCTCATGGCGCCGACAAAGTCGTTATGGTGAGCGTCGTGTCGGCTCCCGAAGGCGTCGCGCGCGTCGAAGCGGATCATTCGGAGGTCGCGATCTTCACCGCGTCCTT
Organism: uncultured Fimbriimonadaceae bacterium; assembly: GCA_964405415.1. Lineage (GTDB taxonomy): Bacteria > Armatimonadota > Fimbriimonadia > Fimbriimonadales > Fimbriimonadaceae > CAYONY01. Next base: position 3,144 of record CAYONY010000057.1, read on the forward strand.
GGACCGAGGGCTCAACGATCGAAAGTACATCCTTCCGGGGCTCGGGGACTTCGGGGATCGGCTTTACGGGACTCTCTAAGAGAGATGTAAGAAACCAGCAAAAATCACAAAAAGCAAAAGAAATCTCGCGAAAAGAAAAGCAAGGATATATTCCTTATCTCAGGATAACTCTGGCTAACCCAGGATATCTCAGGCTCCTTCGGTTTGCATTCCGTTTTTTGGGTTGGGTAGCTTGTCCGTTGGTTCATGACACGCAAACGGGAAGACCGAATGCGCGCCAGAGGAATCGTCCTTTTAGCAATCGCGAGCCTCTATCTGGGGGGTGCGAGGGCGGCGCAGGGGCAGGTGGATTCGCCTGTCGGAGAGGCAAGGGTCACGGGGTCCGATGAGACGCCGAGGGCCGCCTCCAAAGCTTACGGGCCGGGTTTCCGGGTCGTCGAAAAGCCAATTCCCTTCGAAGTGCGCTACGAATTTAGCCGGACCGTGGGTCCGGGCCGTCTTGTCACCGTTCGCAAAGGGCAGCCGGGCAAGCTCGTCAAGGTGTATGACGGCAAGAAGCTTGTGGAGACCAAGCGTGTCGAACCGGTGGACCAGATGGTCCACATGGGCCGATCCGGGGCCACCGCGAGCCGCCACTCGTTTGTTCGCGGCAAGGTCATGTCGATGGAGGCTTCGGCCTACGATCCGACCGCCGGACGCGGCAAGGGCGCCACGTTCCGCACATCCACCGGGCTTCGGGCGCAATTCGGCGTCGTCGCGGTCGATCCGCGGGTGATTCCCATGGGCACCAAGCTCTTTGTCGAAGGTTACGGCTTTGCCGTCGCGGCCGATAAGGGCAGCGCGATCAAGGGCAACCGCATCGACCTGTGCTACAACACGTACGGCGAATGCATCCGCTTCGGGCGCAAAACCGTCAAGGTCCACGTCCTTCGCTAGGTGGACCTCAGCGACCCCGGCACGCTCCGGAGGTTTCTCGATCGACACGGCTTAACGGCCAAAAAGGGCCTCGGCCAGCACTTTCTCTGTTCAGCCAAAGTGGTTCAAGCCATCTTGGGCCAGCTTGAAGGCTTCGCCGGCGTGCTCGAGATCGGCCCCGGACCAGGCGCCTTGACGGCGCCTATCTCGTCTACGGGAATTCGAGTGACGGCCGTCGAACTGGACCCCCGGATGGGGGCCGCGCTGCAGGAATCGGCGCCCACCGCCCAGGTCGTGATGGCCAATGCGCTCGAGGTCGACCTTTGGGAACTGCTGCGAGGGCTGCCGGAGCCCAAAGCGATCGTCTCAAACCTCCCGTACTACATCACGGGACCCCTCATCACGCGGTTTGCCGAGTGCCGGCTCGGGTTCGACCGCGCGATTCTGATGATGCAGCGCGAAGTGGGCGAACGGATTCTGGCGTTGCCGGGCAATTCGGATCGAGGCTCGCTGAGCGTCTACCTTCAGGCGCAATTCGAAATCGAGAAGGTCTGCGCCGTGCCTCCCGGGGCGTTTCTGCCGCCACCCAAAGTCGAAAGTCTCGTTCTGCAGTTCACGCCGCGAATTCGTGAGGGCGATTGGATGGGGCTTCCCGAAGTTTCGAATTGGGTTCGAAAGAGCTTCGCCCAACCCCGCAAGACGCTGGCCAACAATCTCCGCGCCGCCGGGTTTGAGCGAGGCGAGGTGGAGTCCGCGATGCGCCAGGTCGGCCTCGATCTTCGGGCCCGGCCCGCCGACCTCGACCTTCGTGCCTGGAAGCAATTGGCCCAAGCCTTGATCCCCGGCGAACTGCATGCGTTCCCGGATGACGACGCCTCCGCTCCGGAGGTTTAATCGGCAGTGGCCGAATTGGCGAACCCTTTGAAGGACTACGCCCTTGAGCTGGGATTTAGCACCGTTGGGGTGTGCCGGGCGGTGCCGCCCCCTCACTTCGGAGCCTATCGAGAGTGGCTGGCCAAGGATTTCGCCGGCAACATGAGCTACCTGCGCCGCCACCTTCCTGCCAAGTCGGATCCCCAGGCGCTGCTGCCCGGCGTGCGCTCGATCGTTGCGGCCACCCTTAATTACAACCAGCCCAACCCGGTCCGGCCCGGATACCCGCGCATCGCGCGCTATGCCTTGGGCCGCGATTATCACAAGGTCATGCGTGGCCGGCTTAAGCGCTTGGGCCGCTGGATTCTCGAGAGGCATCCCGATTCACAGGTTCGGCCCTGCGTCGATTCCGCACCGATCCTGGAGCGCGACTATGCCCAACTCGCGGGGCTCGGATGGTTCGGCAAGAACACGATGCTCATCGACTCGCGACGTGGCAGCTGGTTCTTCATCGGGCTCCTCTTGACCACCGTCGAGTTTGAACCCGACGCCCCATCCGAGGGATCTTGTGGGACGTGCCGCAAATGCATCGACGCCTGCCCGACCGGGGCGATCGTCTTTGAGGATGCGCGCTGGCAGGTGGACGCCCGACAATGCATCAGTTACCTGACGATCGAACATCGGGGCGAATTCAGCGGCGTCCAATCGGCTCAAGTGGGCGATTGGACGTTTGGCTGCGATATCTGTCAAGAAGTCTGCCCCTTCAACGGGCCAAGGCCGAGCCAGCCGTTGCGCGGTCAGGAAACGGAGTGTGAAGACTTCCGAACGCTCCGGGAATGGCCCTCCCTAAACGAGATGGCGCGCTTGACCCCGGAGAGATTTGACACGCTCACGCGGGGTTCGCCGCTGCGGCGCCCATATCGCAATGGCCTTATCCGAAACGCGAAGGCGAACCGGTCGAATCAAAGCTGACCCGGCGACAACACCCGTCCGGCAGAGTTCAATCGATCCGGACGGGGCACGGCGAGGGGAACATCCCATGAAGTCATGGACTTTTTCGGTCTCGTCGATCGTGGCCGCCGAGCTTGCCGTGGTGGAGGCGATGGGGGCGGTCCGCTAAGGCCTGTTTCGGCCAGGTTCGGCCAAAGAGAAGGTATCGATCACCGAGTCGAATCAAAGTGCAGTGGATCGCAACGCGTTGACGAATCTCTGCAATCGGTTCTAAGTCAGGCAGGGCTTCTCGTGACCGTCGGAGTGCACGGGACCATTTCACATTATCATGTGTACACGTGCCAATGTGGTAAAAGAAGACTATGCGGAATCTAACCCTTTCAATTGACGAAAGGACGCTTGAAGCGGCGCGGCGTCACGCCAAGGCGCGGGGCATTTCGCTCAATGCCCTGGTTCGCGAGCTTCTCGAACAGATGGCCGGTTCGGGTGGCGTGAGCCGACTCGACCAGTCCTTTGCGTTGGCGAAGGAACTGAGAATCAGCAGTACCGGGAAGCGCTGGTCCCGTGAGGAGCTCTATGACCCGAAGCGAATTGGGCTCGAGTAGGGCGCTGTTCGACACCAATATCCTCGTTTACTCGCTGGATGCACGGGATGCCCAAAAACAGAGGCTTGCGCAGGATTGCATTCGAACGCATGCCCAAATGGGGACGGGCATGGTGTCGACTCAGGCGCTTCACGAGCTCTTTACCGTTTGCGTGTCGAAACTTGGCGTAAAGGCGATCGATGCCCGATCGATTGTTCAAGGCTTCAGCGACCTCCAGGTCATTGGGCTCTCCGAGAGTATTTCCTTTGAGACCATGGAGCTGGCGGCATTGCATCAGCTTTCAATCTGGGACGCGCTTATGCTTGCGGCGGCAGTAGCTTCGAAGTGTCCAACGCTCTATTCGGAGGATATGCAGCCAGGTCTGGCGATCCGCGGCGTTAGGGTTGTCAACCCGTTTGCACAGACTTTGCCGTAGGGGTGGGTTGAAGCCCCATTTCTTTCCATTGGGCGTCGTCCACGACATCCGGCGCGCCCATCATCGGGTCGAAGCCTTGGCCGATCTTCGGGAATGCGATCACTTCGCGAATGTTTGGCTCGTCGAGCAGGACCATCACCAGCCGATCGATGCCGGGTGCGATGCCGCCATGCGGCGGGGCCCCGTAGCTGAAGGCTTCGAGAATATGCCCAAACCTCTCCTTTTGAGCTTCGTCGCTAATGCCCAATAGGGAGAAGACCCGCGCCTGGATGTCGGGGCGATGGATCCGGATCGAACCCGAGGCCCACTCCATGCCGTTGCAAACGATGTCGTAGCAGTCGGCGCGAACGCGGCCCGGATCAGATTCAAGGAACGCGAGGTCCTCGGACTTCGGACCCGTAAAGGGATGGTGGGTGCTGCTCCATCGCTTCGCTTCCTCGTCCCATTCCACGAGCGGAAAATCGAGCACCCAGCAGAAATGGAGGCGTCGGGGATCCGCCAGCCCGCATCGCGTTCCGATCTCGTTTCGAAGACGGTAAAGAACGTTGTTGCCGGCCGTATAGCCGTCGGCGATAAAGCACAGGAGGTCGCCTTCCGCCGCGCCGGAAGCCTCGACGATCGCCGCCAGTTCATCGGGTTTGAAGAACTTGGCAATGCCGCCTTTGATCCATCGTCCGCGCGAATCATGAATCGCGCCTTCGCCTTCGGCAAGGCTGAACGACGCCATCCCCTTTGCCCCGAATTCCCGGCAAAACTCCTCAAGGCCGCTTACGTCTTTGCGCGAAAGCGCCGCGCCGCCCGGATAGACGACGCCTCGGACCGAGCCCCCGCTTTCGGCGGTGGTCTTGAACACCCCGAATTCGCACCCTTTCGCAATCTCGGTGACGTCGAAAAGCTCAAGTCCAAAGCGCAGGTCGGGCTTGTCGCAACCGAACCGGCGCATCGATTCATCGTAGGTGAGCCGGTCAAACGGCCGGATCGGGTCCTTTTCCAGGTCGAATTCGCGGATGAGTTCGTTGATGACGGAGACCGTAAGCCCTTCGGCGACTTGGAGCACGTCCTCTTGGGTTACGAAGGACATCTCCAGGTCGAGTTGAGTGAATTCGGGCTGACGGTCGGCCCGCTGGCTCTCGTCGCGGAAGCACTTGGCGATCTGGTAGTACCGCTCGATGCCGGCGACCATGAGAAGCTGTTTGTACTGCTGCGGGCTTTGGGGCAATGCGTAAAACTTCCCGGGCTCCAGGCGATAGGGGACCAAGTAGTCGCGGGCGCCTTCGGGGGTCGATTTGGTGATGATCGGCGTTTCGGTTTCAACGAAACCGCGGGCATCGAGATACGCCCGGATCTTGCGTACCGCCGCCGCTCGAAGGGCGAGTTTGCGGTACATGGCCGGGCGGCGAAGGTCGAGATAGCGGTGCTTGATGCGCAGTTCTTCGCTCACGTTCGCCATCTGGTCTTCATCGCTGATCGGGAAGGGAAGGACCTTGGACGGGCCAAGGATCTCGTAGGCTTCGGCGACGATCTCGACTTCGCCAGTGCCCATTTTGGGGTTGACGGTCGCGGCGCTCCGGGCCTGAACGATGCCGGTGACCGTGAGGGCGGTTTCCGGTTTGATCTCGGCCAAGTTCTCGAAACGAGCCGGATCGAGCAGGAGCTGAACGAGCCCGGTGCGGTCGCGCAAGTCGATGAAGAAGAGCCCGCCGAGGTCGCGCACTTTGTGCGCCCACCCGTTGACGACGACCGATAGGCCGACGTGGCCCGAACGAAGGGCGCCGCATTCATGGGTACGTTGGGCAAAGCTCATGCGAACCCGG
>CAYONY010000057.1:8726-15347 GCA_964405415.1 uncultured Fimbriimonadaceae bacterium
AAGGATACCTTCGCCGACCGGTTCGTCCCGGGATTCAGACGGGGCGGTACGGCTTGCGCGACTCGGCGGCCATCGAGATGGCGGCGTGGCTCGGGGCTTCGCGAGACCAACGCGCCTGCCACTCGGAGAGCCCGGCGAGGATGGAGACGAGCTCACGGCCTTTGGCGGTGAGGTTGATTATAACCGAAGGCGGCATTTGGCGGAGCACCGTCCGCTCGACCACCCCCGCTTCGGCAAGCTCGGCCAGCCGAAGCCGCACGGTATTGGCGCTGCCCCCCGAAACGCGGACCAGCGCATTGAAGCGCACCTCGCCATCCTGCAATGCGGCCAAAAGCCGCAGACAGCACTTCTGCGAAAGCATATCCAAAAGCGCCTCGGACGGCTCGCGACGCGAGATCGAGCTGGCAAGCTCAGAGAGAAAACGCGAGAGGCGAAGGGTGGGCAGATAGACGACGTTCTCCATGAATTCCATCATAGAGTACGAACGTAACGAAACGCAAGTCTGGGTGTTTTTTATCTTCGGATGCGTTCTACGCGTGCTGAAACTCGGGCGCGGCAAAAAGAAGCTTGAGGACGCGCGAAAGCATGGCCGAGGCCGTCTCGGGCGACTTGAGCGCATCGACCCCGCCCGCCGCATCGCAAGCCTGCATGAGCAGGTTCTTTTTGTCGAGGTCCATTTCGCCGTCGAAGAACGCGAGGAGCCCAACGATGAGCTCAGCGGAGTTCTGCGGGTTCTTTTCCTGCTTGAGGCGATTGGAGATGTGGGCGGCGAGGCCCTTGTCGGCGGCGCCCACCCCCATCAGCATGTCGGCAAAGCGAACTCGGACCGACATCGCTTGAGACGAAAACCAATTGTCGCCCCATTCCCAGCCGCCGACGTCGGGCGGATAGAGCAGAAGCATGCCTTGCTGGGACATGAGACCGGCAATGAGCCCAGCGACGTCGCGCAGCATTTTGGGAAGGGGCTTGGTGATTTCCTGGTTGGCCGGCCGCATGCTCATTAGGAACTCGCTCACGCCGAGCTGGCGGGTCAGGGCGACGGTGAAATCGACCGGGCTCTTGGGCAAGCGGCGGACGCAGGCTTCGCTCCAGAACGCGGGGTGGGCGGCGATGGCGCGAAGAACTGGGCGGATGCTGCCGTCGGATTTCGTGAATTCGGCGGCAATCGCGTCGACCACCTTCGGCTCCGGATTCAAATAGGCGAACCACTCCCAGAGTTTCTTGGCCAGATAGCGGGCGGTCGCGGGCTTGCGGCAAGCGATCCGAACGACGTCCTCGCCATCGTAGTCGCCCGTCTCGCCCAGGAAGGTTTTGGGTCCGGCGTCGTGCAAGTCGGGGGTTTTGCAAAAGGCGACCATCGGCCGGCCCGACTTCATGCAGGATCGAGCGGTTTCCTGGATTTTTTCGCCCCCCGGCTCGAAGACGAGGTAGCGGATGCCCCATCCGGTGAAAGCGCGCGCGGCTTCCTGGATGTCCTTTTCGGTGTAGTTGCCGATGCCAAGCGTATACAGCTCCAAGAGTTCGCGGGCGAAGTTCTCGTTGGGCGCGCCTTTGATGCTGGTGTCGGTATCGAGGAACCGGATCATGGCCGGGTCGCGCGCGATTGCCTGTACGAGGTCCTCAAACCGGCCGGCCCCGAGGCGGCGCAGGGTCTCCAAGTGGGCGAGCATCATCGGTCCAAACTCGATCTTGTTGGCACTGACCCCGAAATGGTCGTGCCAAAACAGGGCGAGCTTTTCCTGAAGCGGGCGCTTGGTGAATTGGAGGCGCATGCACCAATAGGCGAGCGTGCGGAAGGGATCGAGGTAGACCTGATCCGAATTCTCTTCGAAGCACAGCTCCCATGGGCTGATCGGGAAGTCGTCTTTGACTTTTTCGAAATCGATCAAGCGGTCGATCGTTCCTTGAACCCCAAGCGGCTCGTAAAGGCGGAGTTCGATCTCTCCGGCTCCCAAGCCGAACCGTCGGAGCAGGTGGGCGATTTTTTGCCGATCGTTCATCGCATTCCTATTTTTCGCCAGTTTCCGCGAACCCTTACGACTTTGGGCCCATTCTATCGTAAGCTAGGTTCAGACTTTACGGGTTTCCCCGATGGCCATGCCGTGGTGCCGTGTCTATGAAATCAAAGAGAGCCGCATTCACCCTCATCGAACTGCTCGTCGTGATCGCGATCATCGCCATTTTGGCGGCGATCCTTTTCCCCGTTTTCAGTCGCGCCAAAGAATCGGCAAAGAAGTCGGCGTCGCTTTCGCAAATGCGCCAGCTTGCCGCCAGCGTGATGATGTACGCGGGCGATTACGACGACTATTTCGTGCCTGCCAGCAACCGGCCGCTCGTGCCGGATCCAACGCATCCCGATCCCTGGGTTTGGGCCGAGGTGGTCGCGCCGTACGTGAAGAACCAAGAGATCCTGGTCGCGCCGGGCAGCGGCGGGGTCGGCGCTTCGAGCTGGGCCACGCGCCGCCAGCAGAGCGTCGGCTATAGCGACGCCACCGGGGTCGATTCGAATCCCGCCACCGCCGGCGTGCCCGGTGCGGCCGCACCGGGTACCGAGGGGTTCCTTTCCGCGATCAACTTCAGTGCCGCCGATGAGACCGCTCGAACAGGCTTGTTCGCGGTGACGCCGAATGCGCCAAAGGGCAACAATACGACCAAGCACCGAGGGTATGTCTTCAATCCCTACAACGGTCCCGCGTCGCCCGATGGAGCATATGAGAAGGGATTGCCGCTGATCAGCGATCGCGACCTGGTTGTGGAAACCGGCGATCCGAACTATCCGAACTCGCCGAGCCTTTCCGCGGGCGCGCTGAAGCCGATCTATGCGCGGTATGGCCAGGACCGCCAAAACAACGGCACTACGCCCGTCGTTTTTGCCGACGGCCATACGAAAGTGTTTTCCGCCAAGCAGCTGAACGCTTTCGGCGCCGTCGTCTGGCGCTTCCGCTAGGGGCGCCAGGCCCGGCCGCGCGGCCCGGTCTCTTGCCAATGGGAGGCCGGGCTGGTTTTTGTGCCGGGAGGTTTCCTGTTGCGATCATCGCAAGACCTTCGGTGACGGGGCTTTGCCAAGCCTCCAAGAATTGAGTAACGGACCAGGCGGCGGTCCTTTCGGGGGAGACTCATGCAAGCAGTCGAAGCGCCCTATGGCGCAAAAGAAAAGAAATTGACGCCGCACAAGGTGCGCATCCTTGTCCGACGGGTCGAGCATCGATCGCCGGTGTTGGCGGTCGTCGCCCGCGTTCTCGATGCGATCAAAATGGGGTGCAGCCCCATCGAGCTCAGCGAAATCGTCGCCTCATCGCCGGAGCTGGCGATGAAGGTCCTCCGCGTGGCCAGTTCCGTCGCCTTTTCCGGAAGACCCACCGAGTCGATCCGCCATGCGGTGGAGCTTCTCGGCTGGCAGCACGTTGCTAACATCGTGGTGACCGTCGGCATGCGGCAGCAAGCCGAAGAGATCGAGGAATCGAGCCGATGGGATTCGGTGCTTTACCAGCGCCGCTGCGTGGCCACCGCGCTCGTAAGCCGAATGCTCGCCAAGCGCGTCGACGAAGAACTGGAGGACCGCTACTACCTTTGCGGCCTCTTCCAAGAGTGGGGTTATCTGGTTTTGGCCCAGTTCGCGGCCCAAGATTTCGATCGGGTTGCGGCGGTCCTATCGAAGACCCAAGTCGAATCGCCCATCGAGGTGGAACGGTTCTACCTGGGCACCGACCATGCCGAAATCGGCGGCATTGCCGCGGAAGAGTACGGGCTTCCCGCCGAGGTTTCAGACAGCATCGCCCACCATCACGACCCCTCGATGGCGCCGGAGCGAAGCCAGTGCGCCGCGGACATCGCGCATGTTGCAAGCTGGGTCGTCGGCGAAATCGGGCTACAGCTCATTCCCGGCGCGACCAACCATACGCTCGACCGGTTCTCCCTGCTGCGGCTGGGCTGGGATGCGAACGACCTGATCGCCGTCAAGGACACGATTTTGAGCGCCACGCAATCGATCGCCACCGCCCTCGAAGACGACTTGGTCGACTGAAAGTAAAAGGAATCATCCCACTCTCCGTGGAAACTCCATGACCGGGCGCCGCTTTGGCGCCCGGTGGAGGTTTACCGTGAGAGGTTTGCATGCAGTGAAGAGGTCGGGCCGGCCGTTGCGGCTTGCCGCCGCGATTGCGGCGGTGTGGGGTCTGTGCCTGGTCGCACGGCCCTTTGGAGGGGAAGACCTGATCAAGGGCAACCCTTGGCATCACGAGGACATTTCCGAAAAGGCGATGCAGTCGAAGAATTTCGCGGCGTCGGCTTGGGAAGAAATCGCGTGGCATTCCGACTACGTTGACTCGTACCTCTACAATCCGCTCTGGTGGATTCCGGGTGGGCTCACTCGGTTCAAAGTGGCTTTGGCGAGCTTCGACGAACTGGCGAAGGTCCACTTCGACGACAACTTTTCCGCCAACCACGTCCGGCGGACGTGGCGGCGCTACCTCACCGGGACCATGGCGGGTCTGGTTTGGGCAGCGCAGAAGAACGATGTTTCGGCGGCGCGGAACATCCTGGGCGTCTCGCTGCACGCGATCGAAGACTTCTACTCCCACTCCAACTGGATCGACGCGCCCGAGCGGCGCACGAAGACGTGGTTCGAAGTGCCAAAGGCGCAGCGAGATGCGCTTGCCATCTATATCGGAGCCTACGAAAAGCCGGAGCAGTTGGGGGTCAAGCACCACGGCAAGATCACGCCGGCCTGCACCGTGCTCCGGATGGGGCCGCTCAAGCCGATGCTCGACGCGGGATGCTCGGCGTTCTCTCCCCTCCACAACCATAAGGTCTGCGACTATTACGACGAGTGCAAGAACGGCACCCCGATCCAGCCGAAATTCTTTAACATCACGTTGCCCGACAACGTGCTCTACGCAAGCCCTCCCGGCATGAACCTCGATTCGAAGTGGCTGGCCGGGATCGGCGTGAAAGTGCGCGGTTTGACCGACCTTACCGGCGACCAGGCCTTCGACATTGCCAAGGGCTTGGCGATCCGCGGGGCCGGGCAATGGCTGGACATCATTGAAGCCAAAATGGGGGCAATGGGCTTTGGGACGTTCTGGAACCAAGTCAAGAACGGAGCGACCACCGGAACCAAGGAAGCCCAATTCGAGACGTACTCGAAGTTTCCGTACCAGTTCATCTCGGCGGGAACCTATCCCCCCGATCTTTCCACCCCCGAAGAGGAGTACTACCTTCGCGTGACGATCCGGACCGCTGACGTCCTCAACGCGGGCACCGATTCGGACATCTATCTGGAGGCCGGCGGCAAGAAGTTCATCCTGGACTATATGCACCGGGCTAACCCCATCATCGCCTACAACGACTTGGAGCGCAACGACCTTCAGGTGTACACGGTCGGCCCCTTCACCAGCCTTCCGCCCTCGATCACGTTCTTCAACGATGCCGCCAATGCGGGCGATGTGCTCGTCAGCCTTGGCCGGAGCTTTGTCAACTCGATCGTCGATCTGGTCGATAAGATCGGCAACTTCCTTTTGAGCCTGGTGGGCGGCCATGCCGACAAGGTCGGCGGCACCAAGAAGGTGTTCGAGCCGGCTGAGCTCGCGACCGTCACTTCGTCGGGCAAGAACTTCTCGATGACCGTCAACGGCGGCGACGAGGGGGCCTATCGGCTCGATTGTTCGATCAAGAAGACGGCTGAATCGTCCGGACTGGGCTCGGAGGATTGGGCCGACTATCAGGTCACCATCAAGTCGATGTTCTGCATCAAGGAGAGCAAAGTCGACCGGCTGAGCAACTCCGACGAGCCGTACATTCTCTCGCTCTTGGTCCCGCTTCCGGGATCCGTTCAGAAGAAGATGTTTGGTCCGTTTGAGGATGTGGACAAGGACGAAACTCGTAACATCAACTATTCCTTTACGACCGTGCGGGTCAACAAGGCGTTCGGCATCGTCAGCGTGCCGATCGCGATCTGGGAGAGCGACGATGAAAGCGGGACGTCCCGCCAGCAGCAGCTCGACAAGTTCGCCAACGAGGCGAATAGCCGAACCGACGACGAGGAGCGCCCGTTCATCGATACGCTGGGCGCGGCGCTGGCCGCCGATTGGAAGATCGGATCGCTCGACGTCTACGCCTTTTCGCGCGGCGGCGTGCTGAAGGCGGGAACGGTGCTGAACCGCTCGATCAACGAATGGGTGGAGGGCAAAAAGCGCCGAACCTACAGTCTGAATGCGGCGGGCTTGCAGACCTTTGCCCAGGTGAATGCGGCGTCGATCGAGTCGATGGGCACGCCGATTCTGACGGTGCCTCCGGGCGGCATTCGGGTGCCGCCTCCGGTGCGGATCCCGCCTCCGGTCTGGTTCTGGTAGTGGGGAGCAGAAACACATTTCCCGATTGAGTCAAGATTTGTTTACCAAGGAATTGTTAGCAAAGTGCGCAATACCATGAAACTGTGATATGATAATCTCGGTGCAATAGCCTGCACCGAGATCGGAAGGAGGGAGATTCCATGCCTCGACTTGCCCCCCCCCCCCCAGAGTTCGGGGACGTCGCCTCGCTACGGTAGCCGCCGTAACTTTCCTGTTCGCCGCCGTTTCTATGGTGCAGGGGCCACCCGGCGGTGGCGGTGGCCAGGATACG
>CAYONY010000058.1:0-15240 GCA_964405415.1 uncultured Fimbriimonadaceae bacterium
AAAACGCGATCGCGTCTGGGAGGATGGACTCGAGGCCGAAGTGCGCGAGCAGCTCGAATTGGCCGCCAAATACGACGGCTACCTGCAGCAGCAAGCTCGCAATGCCGAGCGCCAGCGCAAATTGGACGCGATGCGAATCCCCGCCGACTTTGATTTTCGCGGGCTCAAGGGGCTCAGCTTTGAGACCATCGACAAGTTGGGCCGGGTCCGCCCGCGCACGATCGGGCAGGCCTCACGCGTTCCGGGCGTGCGGCCCACCGATATCGCTCTGCTCATCGGCCATCTACGGCCGCGCGCCCGGTCGCTTGCCGCTTAGTCCGGCGGCGTGAGCGATCGCTTCCCAGCGATACAGCCGAAAGTTGCGGCCGCGACTATTCATCATCGCCACCATGCCCTTGCCAAACGGGGTGCCCAGCCCGATGGCGGTGGCCTCGATCCCATCGGTGCCGTCCGCATCGGTTGCTACCGCCCCCAGCTCGGGATGGTCCGTGCCTTCGCGGGGAAAGATGCGCAGAAAGCTTCCGCCATCCCTTTGGTCCGAACAGAGCAGGAACCCTATCTTGGGACCGGTGGCATAGAGCCCCAGCCCCTCGCGATCCGCGGGGAATCCGGTGCGGCCAAAAACGGCTCGCTCACGGTTCGCATCGGACGCCTCGGGGTCGGCGGCATATTTCCGGATACCGTACTTCTCTTCCGCGGCATAAACCCAACCCAGCGCATCGTCAACCAACAGCGCTTCGATTTCACCGCCTTCTTGGCACTTTCCAAACGACCGAACAAACTTTGCGTCGACCTTTCCCTTGGCGCCCGGAACCAGACGATATTGGGCCAAATATCCTTCGGTCGGCCCCTCTTTACGGCTCACGATCGCAAAGAGGGCGCCATCACGAGGCCGCCTATACAAGGCAATTCCCATCGGCGCGCCTCGATCCCCGGTTTCTCCCTCGAAGACCGCGGTCCTGCCGGTAGCGTCCCAAAGCCGGCCACTGCGCGCGTCGATCCGAAAAATCGCCAGGCGGCATTTTCCCCGCTCGGCCGCGACGGCCACGTCCCACGTTTCGGAGCCGAGGCGGACGTGTTGCTCGATATCGACGTTGTTGGGCCGGTCCAGCTTCAGCGGACCCTGCCGAAGCTTGCCGTCGAGACCGAACACATAGAGCCCGCCGCCTTTGCCGATCTCAACTTTGTCGGTGCCGACGATCAGGCTTTTCGACCGATCCGTGGGGTGGATCCAGATCGCCGGATCGTCGGCATCCCCCGGAACGGGCGAGGTCTCTCGCACCGGGGCCAAGGGCGCCTCCCCGTTCGGCGTCACCGCCAGAGCGAGGAGGGAGAGCAGGGGAATCCATGGGCGATTCAACATGGCGTTAGCGGAGCCGGCAGTTGTTGGTGGCGTCGAGCGCATCGTCCGGCGCAGTCCATGCGCCGCAATCGGGGCGCACGCCCGCCCCGCTTGGCGCGGTGTTGGCGCCGCCTCGGCCCCCTTGCGGGAATTGGAAGAGGCTGAAATTGCACTGCACGTGGTTGCCAAGCGCCGAACCGGGCACCGGGGCAAACTCCGTCTTCTTCCACTTAACATGGGCATCGATCCAGAGCACGTTGGTACCGCCGGCGTGGCCGCCGTTCGTGGCCCGCTCCTCAAAAAGTGCGGGATTGCCGCCCGAACAATCAACGGTTCGGGAGTAAAGCTTTCGAACCTCGTCGCCTTCGATTTCGGTGTCGATCGCCTCCATAACCCAGATCGTGTTGGCAATGTCGCCGTACGCGCTGGCGTTGGGCCACTCCTGCACCACATGCTCGTTCACCGAATAGCTGCACCAAAACACGATCGCGCGGACCCCTTCCGGATCAAACAAGTCGGTTCGCATACCAAACTGAGCGGCCATGCCTGAGGCGACCATGTAGTCATAGCGGCGGTCGCTCAGATACTGCGGCACCGTACCCGGCGCGGTCGGCGAATAGAAGAAGTTGCTCTTGGGCTTGCTGAAATCGGAGGGCGCGCCTTTGATATAGGGCGAGTAGAGGAACATCCAAATCCACTCGGCGTATTCGTCGCCCTGAGGATGGTTGTCGTCGTAGTCGGCCAGATACATCTGGCCAGCGAGCCCGATTTGTTTCAAATTCGAAACGGATACTTGATTTTTTGCCGAAGCCTTGGCTTGGGCAAAAACGGGAAACAGGATCGCCGCCAAGATGGCGATGATGGCAATGACAACGAGCAATTCGATCAGCGTGAAGCCTTTTCTCATGGGTCCCTCCGGGCGGCGATGCGGATCGTCCGGCCCGGGACCATTGTTGAGGCCGAACATTAACGCTGCGTGATGGAGCGGTTAAGTGCCCATTAAGCCGAATCGCTGGGTTAGATCAAGGACGACGGGTCGACGTCGATCGTGACCTGGACGCTCGCCGTCGCGAGGCCCTCCAAAGCGCGGCCGATCGGAGCCGCGGAAGCGCTGGGCGGAAGCTTGGCCAAGATGTGGCGGCGCCATTTGTTCTGCAGCCGCTCAAGGGGGCAATCCGCCGGTCCCAACAAGGTGGCTTCGGGGACGTCTTGGCGAAGCCGGGCCGCCGCCTCCGTTCCGGCGCGAAGCACATCGGCGAGGCTGGCCCCAGAGAACACCACGTTGATCAACCGAACGAACGGAGGATAGCCGGCAGCTTCTCGGAACCCGATCGTCGATTCGTAAAACGCCGGGTAGTCGTGCCTCCGGGCACACTGCACCGCTTCGTGGCCGGGATTGAAGGTCTGAATCACGACCCTTCCGGGAAAATCGCCGCGGCCCGCTCGCCCCGCCACTTGGGAGAGCAGTTGGAAGGTTCGCTCCGCCGCCCGAAAATCGGGGATGCCCAGCGAGACATCGGCGGCCACGACCCCAACTAGGGTCACTCGGGGAAAGTCGAGCCCTTTGGCAACAATCTGCGTCCCCACAAGGACGTCCAGTTCTCCGGAGCCGAACGCCGCCAGTGTCGTTTCCAAAACGCCTTTGCGTTGGGCGACGTCGCGGTCGAGCCGGGCCACCCGGGCCGAGGGCAGCAGTTCCCGCACCGCCTCTTCAACCTTTTCGGTGCCGACTCCGAAGGGATTCAGCCGGCGACCCTGGCACTTTGGGCATTGGTCCGGCGGCCGCTGCTGATGGCCGCAATGGTGGCAGCGCAGGCGGCTTTCGCGCCGGCTGTAGGTGAGGGAAACCGCGCATCGCGGGCAAGTGAAAAAGTGGCCGCAATCGCGACAGATGAGAAAGGGCGAATAGGCGCGCCGATTGAGAAAGAGAATCGCCTGCTCGCCCCGCTCGAGGGTTTCGCTTAGGAGCGCTTGCAGATGAGGGCTCAGCAAAGCCGGCTCGCGCCGACGAAAACCCTCGCCAAGGTCCTCGATGAGGACCTCGGGAAGGTTGGCTTGAGCGGCTCGGCTCGGAAGCTCGAGCAACCTGAGCGCGCCCTCGCGGGCCGCGTGATAGCTCTCGATGGAAGGGGTCGCCGAGCCGAGGACAAAGGGGCATCCGTGCCGTTCGGCGAGGAATCGGACGAGGGTGCGCGCGTGGTAGCGAGGGGTCGACTCCTGCTTGTACGCGCCTTCGTGCTCCTCATCCATCACGATCAGGCCGAGGTTCGAAAACGGGGCGAAGAGTGCGCTCCGCGCCCCCAAGATGAGCGGGGCCGAACCCTCGGCGATGCGCTGCCAATTGTCGAGCCGCTCGCGCGGCGAGAGCTCGCTGTGGAGGACGGCCACTCGGCTTCCGAACCGCTCGCGCAATTGGCCGATCACTTGGGAGGCAATGGCAATCTCGGGCACGAGGTAAAGGACCTGCCTTCCCGCGCGAACGGCTTCGGCCGCCGCCCGAAGATAAACTTCGGTCTTCCCGCTTCCCGTGATGCCGAAGAGCAGAAAGCCCCGACATCGGTAAGGGCGCTGGGCCTCGAGGATCGCCTCGATCGCGGCCAACTGGTGACGATTGGGGCGGGGGGCGGCGGAGGGTATTCGCCCGCGTTCTTCAACCGGCTCAAGGAGGCCCGCCGCCGCGAGCGATTTGACGACCGGGCCGGTGATGCCGCCCAGCGCCTGAATATCGCCGGACGAGAGCACCGCGCGGTCGCTCGACCGCAGCCGCATCAGCGCCAAAGTCTGAGCCGGACGTCGCGCGCGATGCTCGCGCATAAAGGCGTCGATGAGGTCTTCGTTGGCGGTGAGGCGAAACAGGCGGGGACCCTCGGCGATCGGCTCGGGCAAGGCGAGGCGCGTTCGGCGACGGAGCTGCCCTTTCGATTCCAAAAGGACAAGCGTTTTGCGTAAGGATGGGGGATCGCTCTTGGCGATGCGGATGCGGCCGCCTTCCCGGCGAGCGCGCTCGAGCGCTTCCTGCTGGGCCGGCGTGAGCTCGAAAGGCGTTGGGGAGGTGTCCAGGTGCCACTCGGTCTCCACCCGGTCGGCGATTCCCGGCGGCATCGCCAGACCGACGGTCGCCGGACGAGAAGCCAAGTACTCGGCAGCCGCAAACTCGGCCAAGGCCAAAACGGCGCCGGGCAATAGGCCCCCTTCGATTTTGCCATCAAGCGGCCGAAGTTTCTCCACCGGAAAACCAAGCGCTTCGGCGGCGACCTCGCGAACTTCGAGCACGACCCCCACCAACGTGCGCCCGGACAGCGGGGCCAGGACCAATTGGCCGGCTTCCAGGTCGGGCTCGGCCCGGTAAGAGTAGATCGCTTCCGAACCCCCGGACCGGGCATCAAACGCGACCTCGGCCACGCCCACCGAGCGTTCGGAGGTCTTCGGCGCCGCGCGATGCATGGGTTTGGGAGTATACGGTCCATTTCGGGGCGCCTCGGCGGCCCGGCAGGAAGGAATGAGGTTTCAGGCGAAACATAGGGCAGAATGAGGAGCGATCCGATTTCGCCGAGGGATTTCGAATGAAACGACTACTCATTTTTGCCGGCTTCAGCACCATCGCGGCGGTCGCCCTGCCCATCCTGATCTCGAAGGAGGCCGATCCTTCGATCGTCGCCAAGATCGTCGATGAGGGCAAGAACCGCAACCAGGTGGTCAGCCATCTTCGCTACCTGACCAAGTCGATCGGGCCTCGATTGACCGGTTCGCCGCAGCTTCAACGGGCGTGCGAATGGACCGCCGCCAAGTTCCGCTCGTACGGACTTCAGAACGTTCATCTAGAGCAATGGGGCGAGGTGCCGGTCGGCTTCGAACGCGGCCGTCGGCAGGTGGGCCGGATGGTCGCGCCGTACGCTTACGATTTCGAATTCACGTCGCCCGCCTGGACCCCGGGGACGAACGGTTTGGTCCGCGGGGCGGCGGTGCCCGAGCCACGGACGATGGAGGAATTTGAGAAAGTGAAGCACCTGCTTCGCGGCGCCTGGCTGATCCGCCCGGTGGCCGGCGCGGCGGGCGGCCGTCCCGGCGGCGGAGGGCCCGGCGGGGCACGACCGGGCGGCGGAGGACCTGGGGGTGGCGGCCCGGGCGGCGCCCGTCCAACGGGTGGCGGCCCGGGCGGCGGAGGTCCGGGGGGCGCTCCAACCGCGCCCGCGCCGACTCCCGAGCAGCAGTCGCTTTCAGAGGCGCTGGCCAAGAGCGGCTATGCGGGAATCGTCACCAATTCCCGCAACGATCTGGTCATCACCAGCGGGCGCTTCACCGGCCTCACCTGGGAGAACCTGCCCAAAGAAACCCGCGTCACGATTCGCAAACGGGACATGGATACGATCCAGTACAACCTCGAACAGGGCAACCCGGTCGTATTGGAATTCGACCTTCAGCAGCGATTCGTCAAGGGTCCGGTGCCGATCTACAACGTGATCGCCGACATTCCGGGCACGGAAAAGCCTGATGAGATCGTGATCGTCAGCGGCCACCTCGACAGTTGGGACGGTCCCGGCAACGAGGGCGCCTGCGATAACGGCACCGGCACGATGGTCGCCCTTGAAGCGGCGCGGATCCTCATGAAGGTCGGCGCCAAGCCCAAGCGGACGATCCGTTTCATCATGTGGACCGGGGAAGAGCAGGGGCTTCACGGCTCGCGGCGCTACGTCGAGATGCACAAGGATGAGCTCAAAAACATCTCGTGCGTCTTCGTCGACGATGGCGGCACGAATTACAACGGCGGCGTTTCCTGCACCAAAGAGATGGAGCCGATGCTTCGCAAGGCGCTTACGCCGGCGATGAAGGCCTTCCCCGATATGCCGATGGAGATTCGCATCGTTGACCGGATTCCGCGCGGCGGCGGCAGCGACCACGCCCCGTTTAACGCGGCGGGGGTCCCCGGCTTCTTCTGGTTCGAAACGGGCCGGGCGGACTACAACTACGTCCACCACACCCAGCACGACAAGTTCGAGAATGCGATTCCCGAGTACCTCGTGCAGTCGTCCACCAATTCGGCGGCGGCCGCCTACATCATGGCGTGCGCCGAAACGCTGCTTCCGCGCGAGCAGGCGACCCCTCCTCCCACCGGCGGCGGAGGTGGGGGCGGTACCCCGCCAAAGCGGTAGAATTTCGACTACCGAATGAGGCCCATGGGACCCATGAGACTCATGGGTCCCATTTCTTTGTCGCCATGCCGCTCCACGACCGCATCCACGCCGCATTCGATCGGCTCGCCGCCCGCGAGGGGTTCGTGGAGCGCCCCGACCAGCGCCAGCTTGCCCTGCTCATCGCCGACTGTCTGGACGAAAGCGCGCCGGGGCTCTTCGAGGCCCCGACCGGGCTGGGCAAATCGCTCGCCGCGCTGATCCCGGCGATCGCGTTCGCGTTGGAGAGCGGCAAACGCACCGTCCTTGCGACGTACACCAACGTCCTGGCCGAGCAGTATTGGAACCAGGACCTGCCTCTGGCGCTCTCGCTGTTCGATCAGCGGCCCCGATGCCAGTATCTGGTGGGGCGGCAGCAATATGCGTGCGTGGCGGCGCTTCAGGAAAAGTTGCCCGGGGCGGTGCGGCGCATGCTTCAAGACGCCGAGCGCGGCACCGAACCCGAATTTCGGGCCCTGTGCGGCTTGCCCCCGCGCGAGGCGCGAAATCTTTGGCCGGAAGTGACCACCCCGCCCGTCTGCCCGGCCCGGCTCTGTCCGCGATTCAACGACTGCTTCTATTATTCAGCGCGTCGCGCCGCCGAAAAGGCCGAACTCGTGCTCACCAACCATGCAATGGTGCTTCAGGACGCGATCCTCCGCCGCGCCTCGGAGGGCGCGCTGGGTCTGCTCGGCGAAGTCGATGCGATCCTCCTCGACGAAGCGCACGACTTCCCCCAGGCGGCCTATGGCGCGCTCGACTTCGAGCTCAGTTCGCACAGCCTCTCCGTGATCGCCGGCCTATCCGGACGGTTGGAGCAGGCGCTGGCGCCGGAAGCCGACCGGCAAGGCGATACGCTCGAATGGGTCCACGCGGCCGAGACGATGCGGCTGAAACTGGCCGAGCAGTCTGAGGCGTTGGGCAAGATCCACAGCCTCACGCGAAGCCTGATTTTGGCCGCCGAGCCCAAAGAGGTCTGGGAGAGCCCGGCGGTGCAGGCGATGCTCAACCCAGGGGCGGCCGAGGCCTGCGCGAGTGTGGCCTCGGCGACCGCTCAAGCCGTGGGCGGCTACACCCACCAGGTCCGCCGTATCCTGCGCGAGTGGGGCGGCAAAGATGACGAAGAGGGTTCGGCGGAAGATGAGGTGGAAGCGCCGGCTGGCACCTCGGCCGATACGGCCCACAACTACCTGATGTTCCTCGGCGAGTTCGCCCATGGCTGCCGGACGCTCTTGGAGCCGCAGGGCGTCGCGGTCGCGTACGCCGAGCCGAACCTGGAGGGGGCCGCGCTCAAAGCCCAGGCCGTGGACTTGGTCGAGCCGCTCCGCGAGCTGATTTGGGATCAGACGCCGGCCATCGGGCTCTCGGCGACTTTGGCGCTCGATGGCGAATTCGCTCATTTCAAGCGGGTCACCGGGGCCGAGCCGCGCTTCGAAGAGATCCTGCCCTCGCCGTTTGATTTTTCCACCCAAGCGGCGCTTTACTTGCCGAAATCGGGCGCGATCCCCGATCCGTCCCTTGCGCGGAAGGAAGGCAATGAAGACGCCTACTTTTCGGCGATTGCCCGCGAGCTTTCCTCCATCATGCGCCTCATCGGCGGCCGCACCCTCGCCCTGTTCCACAGTCGGCGCGAAATGGAGGCGGTCTACGCGCTGATGGAGCCGATCGCCGAGCTGCCGCTGTTCATCCAAAGCCGAAGCGGCGCCGCGAGCGTCGGCGAGCGCTTCAAGTCGGAGGTTCGTTCGTCGCTGTTCGCGCTGCGCTCGTTTTGGACCGGCTTCGATGCGCCGGGTGAGACCCTGAGCTGCGTGACGATCGTTCGCGTGCCGTTTGAAGTGCCGGTCGATCCGCCCCAGATCGCCCGCAACGCCTATCTGGCCTCGCGAGGGCAAGATGGGTTTCGGGACCATTCGCTGCCCAACGCCAAGATGCTGCTGCGCCAAGGGGTGGGCCGCCTGATTCGGCGCAACGAGGACCGCGGCCTGATCGCCATCCTCGACCCGCGTCTGCGCACCAAGCGTTACGGTGAAGAGATTCTGGCGAACCTGCCGCCGGGAATGCGGACCTTCGACGATGCGGGCGACGCGGCAGCGTGGGTGGGCTTGGCCCTCGCCTAGGCGGGGCGATGCGGCGAGGCTGCCGGCCGCCAAATGCGGATCGAATGGCCGTCGATCGCTTCCGCCCCGTCTTCCAAGGCCACCTCACGGAGCTCTTTGGCGGCGCTTGCGGTGAGCGCGATCCCCCCTTCCGGCGAGGCGCGTTCCACGTGGGCCGCCACATCGATCACTTGGGTGAATTCGGCCTTCTCAAGGTCGCCGTGGACCTCGCCATAGTGCAGCCCGATACGAATTCGGAACGGAGAGCCGAGCCGATTGACCTTCTGGTTGAACTCGCCGAGTTTTGCCTGAAGCTCTTGGGCGGCGGCAAAAGCCTTTGCGACATCGGGAAACTGGGCAAGCGCCCCATCGCCCGCGGTGCTGAAGACGCGTCCATCAAACGCCCGCACCACCCGGCTCACCAGGTCTTGAAACGCGCGAAAAGAGAGCTCGATCCGGAGCACATCTTCGCCCTGTTTCATGCGCGTGCTACCCGCGACGTCGGCCGCCAAAATGCAAACCGACGCCGCCCCTCGGCTCAAAATTTGCTGGAGCCGGACCATTTCCGCCAGCACGGCCGCCTGATCGGCGACCGCAATTCGGGCCTGGCGATAGGTGCGCCGTTCGACGGCCGCCGCCATCCCCGTGATGCCGCTCAGCAGCAGCGTGATCGCAAAGTAGAGCCACACGAGCGGCGACGAGGTCCAATACTGCACCATCCGATCCAACCCGCCGTAATCCGAAGGGATCAGCCAGGAAAGGTTGCCGACCGCCTGAATGATCAGCCCGCTGGCCACGCCTCGAAGAAATGACCCCGCCGCGAAGGCGGCGAAGAGGTTCAGGCAGAACTCGAAAACCATCACCAGGGAGGCCGCGATCAGCGGCAGCAGCGCAGGCGCGGTCCGCATGGCCGCATCGGGAAAGCCCACCGTCGACATGATCGTGCCCGAGGCGGCGAACGAGATGAGGCCGACGCCGGCAGCGATGGCGACCCAATTGCGGCGGGCCCATTCGAGGCGTTCGCGCAGGGAAACGTCAACCGCGACCGCGGGGCTCGCGGTTTCGAGCCGGTCCTGAAGCTGCATCACCTGTTCGAGGAGCTTCAATCGGTCTTGTCGAAGCTCTTCGGCGGCTTCTCGTCGGACGCGGGCCAGGGCGCCCAGAAACGTCGCGCCGACGGTGAGGGCGGCCAGGACGGTGCCCATTACGACGGTGCCCGCCACCAAGAACCCGCCGGCCGCCTGAAGCGATCGGAGGTTGAACCGACTCGCGTGGACCAGCGAGATCACTTGAATCGTGCCCATATAGCCGGTCGCAACGAGGAACGGCGCGGGCAAACCGTAGCGCAGCTGGCCCCGGAAATAGCTCGTGACGACCGCGGTGACGAGCACAATCAGGGTGCAAAGGCCATACATCCAAGGGTAACTCCGGGCCGGAAGCCCCAACAAAGCCGGAAACGCCATCGCCACCGAAAAGCCGAAGATGGCCCAAAGCGGATGCCGCTCCAAATGGCCCTTGAGCCACGCCAGGTCCACCTTCAAACCCCGGTCCCGAGGCGCCGAGGCGGCCCGTCGGCCCGCGCCGCCCGACCGGATCAGCAGGGCTTCGCGAACGACTTCAACCGGAATGCCGAACCGTTCCGCCAATTGAGTCGGATCGCTTCCCTCGTTCGGGTTCACGCGCAGGTGCTCGGCAAATTCGAGCATGGCCCTCGAGATCGAAGGGGCGGGTTCGGCAGTGCGTTCCGAAGCCATGCTCAATAACAATACGCGCCCGGGTTCCGCCGGGTCTAGCCCAGCCGGTCCGGATTCAGGCCTTCGAGCTCCGGCCGAACGAAGAGCCCGTCTTTCCGGACCAGAACATCATCGAACCAAATCTCGCCGCCGCCGTATTCGGGGCGCTGGATCATCACCGTGTCCCAATGGATCGCCGACGTGTTGCCGTTGCCCCCGGGGGGCGGATAGGCGTTGCCGGGAGTCAGGTGGAACGACCCCGCGATTTTCTCATCGAAGAGCGTGTCGAGCATCGGGTGCAGCACGTGCGGGTTGAATCCGAACGACCATTCGCCGAAGTACCGCGCCCCTTCATCGGTGTCCAGAATCTGGTTCAGCTTCTCGGTTTGGGCGCCGGCGGTGGCCTCCACGATCTTGCCGTCCTTGCAGACATAGCGGATCCCGCTGAACTCGACCCCTTGATAGAGCGACGTCGTGTTGAACTGGATCACCCCGTTCACCGAGTCGCGCACCGGGCAGGAGAAGCACTCGCCGTCCGGGATGTTCGCCTCGCCCGCGCAAGGGACGCTGCCGATGTCTTTGATCGAGAATTCGAGGTCGGTTCCGGGGCCGGTGATCTTCACACGGTCGGTCCGGTCCATCAGGTCCTTGAGCGGCTCGCAGGCAAGGGACATCTTGGCGTAGTCCACCGTGCAAACCCGGAAGTAATAGTCCTCAAACGCTTCGGTGGGCATCTTGGCCTGTTGGGCCATGCTCGCGGTGGGCCAGCGCAGCGCCACCCACTTGGTTTTGGGCACCCGGACGCCGAACACGACGGGTTGGGTGTATTCGCGCTGCCACATCGCCTGGGTTTCGGCCGGCACGTCGCTGCTTTCGGCATAGTTGTGGCCGCCGCGCAGCGCCAGGTAGGCCGTCATCTGCTCCATTTCGTATTTCTCGACCTGGGCGATCAGGCGGGCGTTGGCTTCGGTCATCCCGTGCATCCATTGGCGGCGGATGCGGTTGCTTTCCAGCCGCAGCGCGACTTGGGCGCCCCGGCCCTGGGCGACGCGCACCATCTCGGCCACCGCTTCGTCGGGAATGTCGAACGCGTGGATGAGGAGCTTGTCGTCGGCGTTGAGCTTGAGCGAGTGTCCGGCCAGGAGATCGGCAAGCCGGGTGATGCGGGGGTCGAGCATCACGAAAGGTTACCTTTGCGTCTTGCCGTGGGAACAAACGAAAAAGGGCGCCCGGAGGGCGCCCTTTTGTCGTTCCGAAAGTCGGGGCCTAGCCGCCTTCTTTCTTCTCTTCGGTCTTGGTGTCGCCGGCCGGAGGAGCGCTTTCGCCCGTCTTGCCGTCGCCCGCGGGAGGCGCGCCTTCCATGTTGTTCTCGCCGCCACCGTCCATCTTGGTGTCGGTGCCGGGCGTCGTGCCTTCGTCCTTCTTCTCTTCCATCTTGCCGCCGTCGCCGCCGCTGGTGGCGGGCGGGGTTTCCGGAGTGCCTTCCTCTTCCTTCTTACAGCCGACGAGGAACGCGGACACGAGGGCGCCTGCGAGCAACAGGCTCATCCACTTTTTCATTGTTCGTAACCTCCTGAGTTGAGCGGGGAATTCGGTTCTTACCGCCAGACTCCCCAACTTGAACAGCCGGAGGATACCAGACGTTCCGAACCCTCGCATTTTGAGGCTCTTTGGACCTACGGGCAAGTACACTCTGGCGCATGACCGCTCCCCTTGCCGCCGTGGCCGCGCTGATGTCGATGCCTCAGGCGGCAGACCGGCTCGAACTCTCGCGAGGAGGCGGATTGGCGGGCCAAGCCGTGCGCTATTGGGCGGCCGAAGACACCGTGCTCGACCCGAAAGACCCCGAAGAGGCGCCGGGGGGCTCCCCGTTCCTTTCGGCCGGCCCGGGACGCACGCTGCTGATCCGTTTCGGCGATCTTCGCCGCGCGATTCCCCCGGGCCAGCGCATCCGGTCGGCTTCGATCCGTTTCACGGTCACCGCCGGAGGTCCGGCATCCTTGGCCCGCGCCGCCGAGATGCTCGTGCCATGGGGCGAAGGGCCGGCTCAGGTGCTGGGCTACGGCGCGGCGGCAAACCTGCAAAACCGGAATTGGGGCGCCACGTGGCGCGCCCGAAGGGCCGGCGAGCCGGCGATCCCTTGGGCTCAAGCGGGCGCCCAGGGCGCTTCGGATGCGCGGCCGCTGGCCGACGTGCGGGCGATGGCCCCGGACCCCGACCACCTTCGCATCACCGGCCTCGGTCCGGCGCTGCAGCGCCAATATGACCGGCCGTTCGCCAACTTCGGGCTGGCGTTCCAGTTTGATGCCGGGATCGAGTTCGCCAGCGCCCAGGCGCGCAACGGCCGCCCGGTCTTGGAGCTTGAGCTCGAGCCGGCGCCGACGCCCGCGGACGCCGCCGACTTGGCGGTGTTGCACATTTCGGCTTCTCCGGAATACCCCCGGCTGGGCCGAGCCCCGGAAACCCATCGCGCCGTCCAGGATGGGGTCGAAGTGGCCGTTCCGGGAGGCGCGCCGGCTCCCAATGAAAAGCACGCCCCCGCGAATGACGAGGACATCACCTACACCGCCCGGGTTAAAAACCTCGGCAATCGGCCCGCGACCGGCTTTTTGGTCCGATGGAGCCAGCGGGAGCGCGCCGGAAGCGCGGTGGAGCTGGGCCGGACGCTCGAGCCGGGCGCCGAGACGACGGTGACCCTCAAAGCGCCCTACCGGGCCAACCCCGGCGACCCTCGGCTCCATCCGATTGGGCTCACGCTCGAGCCGCTGGCGGGGGGCGACCGCGACCCTTCGAACAATGGGCTCACGATCCACGAAGGCGCGCTCAGCGTCGGCTTCCGCCTTGCTCCCGGCGTCGCCGAACGAATCGCCGGCCAGAAGCCGCTGGGGGCGCGAAGCGTCGACGAATGGGCCCAAACCTTGGCGAACCTCTGGAACGAAACGATCTTCCCCCAAAGCCAGTTTTCATTCGCCCCGAACGGCGCGCTGGTAAGGCTCCGCGTGCAGCAGGTGGAAACGGCGACGACGGAGGCCCCCGAATTCGGCGTCTTTGAGGGTCCAAACCTTGACTTGGCGATCACGATCGGGCCCGAGGCCAAGCTGGACGATCCCGCCGCCATGCGCCGCTTGCTCAAGCTCATGGGCCGTGAAATGGGCCTGGCCGACCTAGGGGCCATGAACCTCCAGCCGGGCGGAAAGCCAATTACCCTAGGCAACCAAACGATCTCGCAGTTTGCCCCGGACCTCTTTCCAGGATTGATGGGGGGCGGCGACACGCGCTACGACGGGTTTGTGCCGAACCTGCTCATCCCGCCCTACGAGCCTATCGTAAGTCCGCTTTTCGATGTGCTCTACATGCCGGGGACCGACCTCTTGGCGGCCACCGATGTGGCAAGCCTCAATGCGGCCGCGGGGCTGCGGCGCGGCTTTGCCCCGGTGGGCCTCTTTGCGCTGCCGTCGACGGTCCTTCTCAAGGTCACCAACTCAGCGGGGTTGCCGGTGGCGGGCGCCTCGATCGAAGTGTTCCCGATGGCGGCCGGCGGGTTTCCCCTCGCCGAGCCGATCGCCCGGCTGCAGACCGGCGACGCGGGCACGGCCATGTTGCCCAATCGCCCGAGCCAGATTCCAAGCGACTTTCGAACCCTCTTGGCCAAGCCTCCGGCAATGAATCCATTCGGACGGATCGACCCGTTGGGCGCCAACGGCGTGCTCGCCCTGCGGATCACGGGCGGGGGCGGGGTTTCGATCAAGTTCGTCAAGGCGTGGCAGTTCGCTGATGCGTTTCGGCGCAATCCTTCGCCGGTCGTCGTTTTCGATGTGCGCGTCGATGCGGGCGGAGGCGTGGAGCGCGGCCAGAACCTCGCCCAGAACCGGATCGTCGCCGATGCGGCAAACTCGCTACCCGCCGTGCTGGCGGCGCTGGTGGATGAGAAGGTGGCCGAGCCGGTGGCGATCCCGGGGGGAAAGGACGCTTGGGTGGAGGTCGACCTGGGAAGGGACCGCGTGTTTGGCGAAGTCCGGCTCTTTGCCAAAGGGCCGTTTTGGGAGCGGTTCGACGTGGTGGCCTTTGCGACCGGCCAGACCGTCGCCGAAGCCAAGGTGCTGGCGCGGGAAGCCTCTTGGAGCTACGCCTTTGCGAATCGTTCGGATGCCGAATCGGAAGCGGGGGTTCGTTCGGTCGCCTACCGTACGTCGGGGCTCCGGGCGCGCTACATCCGCTTGATTCGCACGCAAGACGGTCCCCCGGGCGGGCTGACCGAGATCAAAGTCTTTGCCCTCAAGGCGCCGTAGCTTCCGCCGCATCCACCGCGTTGCTGAGCAGGCTCGCCACCGTCATGGGGCCGACCCCGCCCGGCACCGGCGTGATCCAACCGGCAACCTCCGTGGCTTCCTCAAAAGCGACATCGCCCACGTCGGACGTGCGGCCCTCGACCTTGTTGTAGCCGGCATCGAGCACGATCGCGCCCGGCTTGATCCAATCGCCCCGCACCATTTCCGGACGTCCCACCGCAGCGACGAGCACATCGGCTTCGCGGCAGAGCTCGGGCAGGTTTTGCGTTCGGCTATGGGCGATCGTCACCGTCGCATGGCGCTGAAGCAGCAAGAGCGCGGCCGGCTTGCCCAGGATGATGCTCCGCCCGATCACGACCGCTCGCTTCCCGGCCACATCCAAACGGTAGCGGTCGAGCAGTTTCATCATTCCCAACGGGGTGGCGCAGCGGAACCCGGGCAGATCGGCCACTAGCCGGCCCAACGATTGAGGCGTGATGCCATCGACGTCCTTTTCGGCGCCGAGAGTGAGCAGGGCTTCGTTCTCGTCCAGGTGGCTTGGCAAAGGGTGCTGAATAAGCACGCCATGCACCGAGGGGTCGGCGTTCCACGCCCGGGTCTGCGCGATCATAT
>CAYONY010000059.1:0-13032 GCA_964405415.1 uncultured Fimbriimonadaceae bacterium
TTCGTACGATTCGGCAGGACGGACCACCAGCGTCGCGGTGACCGGGGTGGGAACGACGAGTCTGGCCTACGACTTCGAAGGCCGGGTCACGACGATAACGTATCCGAATTCAAGCACGAATACGTTTACGTACAACGGCTTGGATACGCGAGTCTCCAAAGTGGATTCCGGGGGAACCAAGACATTCTTGAGAGACGGAGCCGGGGTTACCGCTCCCGTTCTTGCCGACGCGGCCGCCGTCTTTACGCCTTCGATTTCGGAGAGGCGAAGCTCGACGACGACCTACTATCACAACGGGTTCAAGAACGCGGAAAGCCAGACGATCGCCAACGAAACGGTCTCCGCGACTCAAACCTTTGACGCCTTCGGCCTGCCGGACACCAGCTCTGGAACCTGGAAAGGCCCGTTCGCCTATGGCGGCCCCTACGGCTACCAATCCGACTCCGACTCCGGCCTGATGCTCCTGGGGCATCGGTATTACGATGCGAGCACGGGGAGGTTCTTGACTCGGGATCCGTCAAGAGACGGACGTAATTGGTTCACCTATGCCGGAAGCAACCCCGTGCTGAAGGCTGATCCCCACGGCCTGAGGGCAATCTCATTCAACATTGGAGGTCAGCTTATTATCGGTCCTTGGTCCATTTCCGTTTCAATCAACTCTGTCTTTGCTCATGACGGCTTCGGCGTGGGCGTTACCATCGGTAGCGGACCTGCAATTGGTCTCTATGCCGGAGCGGGTATTGGAGTATCTTACGATGACGACTTGAGCATGCACGACCCGAACATTGGAAACCAAACTGGACACGCTAGCGGCATTGCGACGCCTCCGGCCAGCGCCGAACTAACCGATGATGACGGCAACCTACTTAACGGTGGCATTGACGGAGGAGGTTTCTTGATTGGGCCCGGAGTAGGTGGAGGCGTGTACCATGTGAAGCGAGGAGGCGGTATTTTGCCGCTCTTTACGTGGTGAAGTGAACAAGAGCATCCCTTTTCTTGTAGTGGTGTTTGTCGTTCTGAATGCTTTCGCGTTGATCGTGTCTAGCCATTCTTACACGTCTTGGAGCATTAGAACGCGAAACAATGCGTACTATTGGATTCTTCGGCGAGATGTTAACAAAGAAAAGGCAGATCGAGCTGATGAACTTGCCGAGAAGCACATCCGTTGGATCCGACCGACCGCCATTGTTTTGGCAAATCTGGCGGGAATTCTCATCACTTGGCGAACATATAAATCTTCATAGTCCGAGTCAGGTGCTCAACTTGTGACGCGGTCAAACCGGAAGTGGCCGGAACAGTCCTCCCTCCTCTGGTCAGTGCCACGCTCAGCCCAGATGCCTTGTGCCGAGGCTGCGCGTGATCGGAGGACGCTTGGACAAGTGCCCCATACAACCGCGTAATTGTCGTGGCCCCTACACGCGGTGTGTCCATGCCGCCGGAACGTCCCGTCACCTCTGTTCGGGACTGTCCGGGTTGCTTGGCATCCGCCACCCCAACTCTTTTCGAGAGCTAGGTGGTCCCAAACCGCAAATTTGTCGCCCGGCGAAAGCGCAAGCCCCTTTTGGGCGAAGCCAATCATCTTTGCCCCTTATGGCGCCGGCGCGCCCTCCCGCTCATGCTCAAACTGCTCCCGATAGAGCGACGCATAGACCCCGCCCTCGGCCAAAAGCTCGGGATGGCGGCCGCGCTCCACGATCGTCCCCTCCGCCACCACCAGAATCTGATCGGCTTCCAAGATCGTGCTGAGCCGGTGGGCGATCGCGAACGTGGTCCGCCCTTCCATCAGGTGTTTCAGAGACTCCTGGATCATCCGCTCGCTGCGCGTATCGAGCGAGCTCGTCGCCTCGTCCAGAATCAGGATTCGCGGGTTCTTCAGGATCGCCCGCGCGATCGCCAGACGCTGCTTCTCGCCTCCGGAGAGCTTATAGCCCCGCTCCCCGACCAGCGTATCGTAGCCCTTCTCCAGCGAGACGATCGTGTCGTGGATCGCCGCCATCCGGCAGGCCGCCTCCAGCTCATCCAGGGTCGCCTCCGGGCGGGCCACGCGCAGGTTCTCGGCCACGCTCGCGTGGAGCATGTAAGTCTCTTGAGTGACCACACCAACCAGCTCCTGGATACTCGTGAGCTTGAGGTCCTTCACGTCGACTCCATCGAGCAACACCTGGCCCCGATTCGCGTCGTAAAGTCGAGGAATCAAATAAGTCAGTGTGGTCTTCCCCGCTCCGCTCGGACCGACCAACGCCACGAGTTGGCCCGGCTCGGCCCGGAAATCGATCGCCCGCAGCGTCCATTCGTCGGTCTCTTCCTCATACCGGAAGTGGACGTCGCGCATCTCCACCGCGCCCTTGGCCTCGGCAAACGGCAACGCCCGGGCATCGGGCCGATCTTCAATCTCCTTCGGGAGGTCCAGATATTCAAACAGCCGGTCGAACAGGGCAAACGAGGAAAGGACCTCCACCTGGGAACCCAAGATGCCGGTGATCGGGAAGAACATCCGGATCTGAAGACCGATAAACGCGGCTACCTTGCCGGCGGTCATACTCGCATCGCCTCGCACGAGCAGCCACCCGGCCAACAGGTAAACCAGGGCGGGCGCAAGCGAGGTGATGAGCCGGATCAGGCCGAAAAAGATGTACTGAAGGAGCTGCTGTTTGACCTGCCAACGGGCCAGCGCCTTGTTCTCCTCATCAAATTTCGCGGCGATCACGTCGGTCCGGCCAGTGGTCTTCGTGAGCAGCATGCCCGAGATGCTCAGAGTCTCCTGCATCGTGGAGTTCAGGTCGCTGGTGGTCTCTTGAACATTGGTGCGGACGTCGCGGGCAAAGTCCCCGACTTTCCGGCCAAACACGCCGAAGACCGGGACCATCGCGATCGAGAGCACGCTCAGCCGCCAATCCAGATAGAACATCGCGACGATGCACTGCACGACGATGGCGATATTGCTGACGAGGTCGACCAGCGTCGCGGAAACCACGGTTTGGACGCCTTGAACGTCGCTGATCAAGCGCGTCTGGATCTCGCCGGTGCGGGTGGCGGTGAAGAACTTCAGCGGCATGCCCTGCAAATGGGTGAAGAGATTCCGCCGCAGGTCGCACATGATCTTCTGCCCGACCACGACGCCCAAGTAGCCGTAGAGCATCGTGAATAAGGCGCCGAGGATGGTCGCGACAATCACCAGGATCGAATACAGAAGCAGGGTGTCGAAGTCTTTGCCGGTGATGCCCTTGTCGATGATCGTGGCGAACCATAGGGGCGGCAAAATGCCAAGTCCGGTGCCGATGAGCACGGCGACAACCGTGTTGAAGACCTCCTTGCGATAGGGGCGGAAGAGGGTGCGCACGCGGCGCAAGATTTCTTTGTTCGAACGGACGGGCTTCTCAGCAGGAGGTAGGGCGGCCATGGGCGGAGGCCCTAGTTTGCCCTATCTGCCGTCGTCTTCTGGACGATCGTACGCACCGGATACGGAATCTCGATGCCTTCGGCCCGAAATCGACGGTGCAGCCGCTTGATGCACTCCGACTGGATTTTGAACTGGTCGGCCGGATCGGCGGCCCGCAGCACCAGCGTGAATGTGATCGCCGACTCGGCGAACTCTTTGAACCGGACGACCGGTTCCCAAGTCCGATCGGCGCCTTCGAACTCTCTTTGAAGCGACCCCGCCACCTCGAGCACCACCGCCTCGACCCGTTCGAGATCGCTATCATAGGCGACCCCCGCATTGACGTAAACCGAGGTGTTCTCGACCGGAAGATTGAAGTTGGTGAGAATGCTTTGGCTGAGCTTGGAATTGGGGACGACGACGAGTGAGTTCGACCAGAGCCGGAGCTTGGTGTAGCGCCAGCCGATCTCCTCGACAAAACCCTCTTGGCCCTGCTCGAGCTTGATGAGATCGCCGATCTTCACCGGACGATCGAGGTTCAGGAAGAATCCGGCGAAGATGTTCGAAAGGGTTTCTTGGAGGGCTAGGCCCAGCACGAGGCCGCCCACCGCCCCGCCGGCAAGGAGCGGGCTCGTATCGACCCCCGCCGCGTGAAGGATGTAGAGCGCGCCGACCACCCAAACCAGGGCGGTGACGAGCTTGCGGATGAAGGCGAGCCGGGTTTCGGCGTCCTGCTTGGGCTCCGGGGCCTGGTCGATTTTGAGTTTGATGAGCAGGCCAAAGATCTTGAGCGCGCAGCCGATTGCGAGCACCGCCCAAACGATGCCGAAGCTTCGGTCGAGGATCGGGCGGAGCACCCGGCTCGATTCGACCGCCTCAAGACTGGAGAGCGCGAAATAGAGTCCGCCAAGGACGAGCGAAAGCACGGCAAGCCTTCGCAGCGGGACGAGCACCAGATCGTCGAGAGCGTTGGCGGTGCGGGCGACGAAGCGCCGGAGGACCCCGTTCCAAACCAGCCGGACGACCAGCGCGGCAGCCAAAAAGGCGCCAAAAATCCCGGCGGCGTTGAGCCATTCTTGAGCGACCGGAGAGAGGTGGTTCCAAAAGTCGAGCATGCTCGTGTGGTGAGTTTAGACGAAGGATCTCCGCACCCAATGCCCGCGTACTCGAGGAGATTCTTCGTCGCAAACTCCTCAGAATGACAATTGGACGTTGAAGGTTTTGGGGACGCCAACCCGCGGCGAAACAGCCCGCCCACCCCAACTCCTCTTTCAAGGAAGGGGCTTGTTTTCCCGGGCGGCACAAAGTTCCCGCGCGTAATCTCGAGCGCTGAAGCGCTCGATCGGCACCCCCGGCGGACCCAGGATCCCCGGCTCATCGGCAAAACCGCAGTAAAGGCTCATGTCGTAGCCGTAATGAACGATCTCCTCTTCGACCAGCTTCTTGGCGGCGGCCAAGGCTTCCTCGTAGGTGTCGAACGTGCCGTGGTCATAACAATTGTCCTCATCCATGTAATGGAAGTTGTCGTACATGCGGACCCGAAAGGGCTTTTCGTCCATCGATCAGCGATCCAACTTCTCCGTAATGCGCAT
The DNA here is from genome assembly GCA_964405415.1 of uncultured Fimbriimonadaceae bacterium. Classification (GTDB taxonomy): domain Bacteria; phylum Armatimonadota; class Fimbriimonadia; order Fimbriimonadales; family Fimbriimonadaceae; genus CAYONY01. The sequence goes on from CAYONY010000059.1 coordinate 4,972, forward strand.
CGTCAACGCGTCACCGCGAGCCGCTTCCAGAACGACGTCCTCGGCAAAGGCCATCGTTAGCCGACTTCTCGATTGAGATTGTCCATTGACCCGCACCGCTTTGCCGCCGAGCGTCGCCCGCATGCGCTCGAAGCGATAGCCTTCCGGCGCCTCCAAGCCCACTGACCGCAGCCTCAATCGGCCCCATTTCAGCCGGAATGTCGCCTCGATCACCCGCTGGCCCCCCGGGCCGGTGATCGTCTGCTCAAAGGTCCCCCACCCCTCCGCTGCCGTGAACGGAGCCCGAAAATGCTCCGGCGAGACTTTCGGGGCAAACCGGATCGCGCCCTTCGGGCCGTGATAAGCGAACCCGCAGATCGTCAAAAACGCCCCGTATGCCGCCATCGACCGCGAATAGTGGTCCGAGCATTCGATCTCGTTGTACGGGTTTCGCTTCGAGGCGTCGTACCGCTCGTCGAGCGCCTTCACGATCGCGAGCCCTTCGGTCACCATCCCTTCGGCGATCATGTGGGCCGCGACCTGGTATTCGAACCCGTTCATGCACTCATTGAAGTAGCCGACCATCCAATCTGGATTCCCCTTGCCCGGCGCCTCTTTTTCGCCGCCCTTGGGGAAGGTGGTCATCAGGAGACCGGCTTCCCCGTCCATTGCGTACCATCGCCCACCCCCGATCACCTTGGCAATCTTCTTTCGATAGTCGCCGGCATCGGGCACAAAGTTGTACTTCCAGAGGCTCTTCAGAGCGGTCCGAACCTTTTCACGATCGAGGACCGGCGGCAGCCCAACCTGGTGGAGAAAGCTGTCGCCGAAGATCTGGTCGATGTGGCATCCAATGCCGTGGCCGGGCGCTTCCGGATGGGCGGGATCGCGGGTCTGGATAAAGAACTCGCCGTTAAAGAGGCGGTCCGGCAAGCTTTTCTGGCCCTTCTCGATGAGCGCTTCGAGTTCGGTGGCGAAGGCCCCATCGTCCATCTCGATCGCCATCTCTTGGCCCGCCCGCAACGCGGCAAGATAAAGCGAGCTGATCCACGCGATTTCGCCGTACCAGCCGGAATCGAGCGTGTTGTACTGCCAGCCTTCGAGAATCCCATCTCCATTTTTGTCGTCGGCGCGAAGCCGCTGAATCGACGCCTTCACCCGGGGCCATACGCGCTTCAGAAAGGCGGCATTTGAGCTGGTGGTGTGCTCACGCCACGTCCGGAGGATCGTGCCCGCCTGGCCGTCGTGGGCAATCTGTTTGTGGCTTTCGGCCCGATACCAAAGCGTCCCGTCGGGCTGGAAAGCGATCCCATAATCGACACGCTCGCGGGTGTCACGCTCCAGCTCTGGAAAGAGGCGGCCCGAAGCTTGAGCGTAGTTCCAGACGTGCTGGCACGTCCCGGGGCAGCAGTAGATCCCCTCCCAGCCGTAGAAGCGGCCGTTGTCGAAGCGGTGGGCGGTCTGGGTTTGAAGACAATCAACGGGCAGGAGGGTGCGCTCGAGGAACCAATGGGGGAGAGTGGAGTCGTACCAGGTCTCCGTCCATTTCTCGGCGGCGCCGAAGACCTTGCTCTCGTTCTGGATGGCATGCCGAAGGACGGCCTCAGCATCCTTGAAGTCCTTGGCGTAATGGCGTCGGAGCTTGTCGAACCCGTCGATCGCACGAAGCTCGGCGTAGGCATCTCCATAGTTGGGAAAGTGCCATGCGAGGAAAAGGTCGACGGTTTTGCTTTCGCCGGGTTTGAGGAGGAACGCGGCTTGGACGGGATCCAATTCCCCCTCCTTTGAAGGAGGGGGCAGGGGGGTGGATGAGGAAGAAGCGCCACAAGCGAGCGCACCCACCCCAACCCCTCCCTCAAGGGAGGAGCTTGTCCGCCAAGCCACCCCAAAACTCCCAAAATCCGGCAACTGCTCCACCGGAACCGGCGGCGGCAGCGGCCGCTCGTCCAGATGCGGCCAATCGAGGCTCACATGCCCCCAGCCACCCTGATGCCGGTCGACGATTTCGAGCTGGGCCTCTTTATGGAGCAAATCGGAGACATCCCACGAAACCCCGCGAAGCACACTCGAATTTCGTCCGGTCTCCGTGCGGACGACTTTGCCGTCCACCACCAGATTCATACAGGTTTCGCCCGGATGGTTGCCGCCCCCGATCCAGAAGTTCAAGTATCTCCTCAGAATCGTGAACTTGGGACTGGTGAGGGTTCCGATATGGCGGTCCGCGGTGGGGGAATCCTCCCCTTTTCGCGCCTCGTGGGTGTTCACGAAGAACGGCCGCTTCGGCCGGGCGGGGCTGAGTCGTTCGGGGAGCTTGGCTCGGTCGACCGGCCCCGGACCGAAGGCGGTTCCGGTCGACGTCCATCCCCCATACTCCCCTTCTTTCCAGTCGGCCAATTCGATCGGGGCAAGCTTCGATCCTGCCATGGATTTCGGGCGGGCCGCATAGAGCTTGCCGAGCGCCCCGCCCACTCTGAACTCCTTTTCGTAGGGTTCAAAGTGATCGAGGAAGACGCTGAACTGCCCAACCGGGTTCTCCAATTGGCACGCGACCGCCGCCACTTGCGATTCGGCGCCTCGATTGGTGACCCGGTAGCGCAGCCGGATCACCGGCAGATTCGCACTTTCGACGTCGAGCGGGACAAAGGGCGACACGCTCTCCATCTCGATTTCGAACGGAAATCCAGTCTTCCGGTAGCGCACTTTGGCGCTTGGATAGCTCCCGACGAACTGAATCTCGGAGAAATTGGCCGCATCGAGCGGCACGAAATCGAACAGGCCGGAGACTTGCGATGAGGGACGGGCGGCCACCGCGAGGCGAAAATCGAAGCCCGCTTCCACCTTCATCGGGTTCGCATAATGGGTGCCGCTGTTCCGATCCGGATAGCTCGGCGGCGCCCCAAAGATATCCCAGAGCCAGAGCCGGCCGTCGCCGCTCAGATAGACCTGCCCGCAGCAGATTCCCCCGACCGGCATGCCGATATGGGAAAGGTGTTTGGGGTCGCGGTGGGTTCGGGGCATGCCCCGTTGCGTCAGGCTCTTGATCCACTCCGGCGTTAGTTTCTTGTCCGGCGGCACCAAGGGTACTTGTGAAGCAAAGAGCCGCGACGAAACCATCGGCCCCGCGGTGGCCGCCCCCGCCATTTTGAGAAGGGTTCGGCGCGAAAAGTCAGCCATGTCCATCCTTGTCCTTGTCCTCGTCCGGATCTTCCTTTAAGCGCTTTTTCCTAAAACCGGCGCCATGCTCGCCCGACCAGCGATAGGGGTACGCCGTGTAGTACCCCTTCATCTCGTGCCAGACCGCCCGATTGAAAAGCAGGTCGTCGGCCGCCGTCTTCATGCCCGTTCGTTTGATGGGGATCGTGGCGCGGGCCAAGCCCCAAAACACATCCAGCAGCGACGTCGTCTTCGGCTTTTCGTCGATCGGCGTTTTGGGCACAATCGCGCGGTAGGGGGTCAGATCGGCCTTATCGGTAAAGCACTCCGTCATCAAATTCGACGACGCGTCTTTTTGGTTCAGCGGAGGCAATCCAAAAATGTGAAGGATCGTCCTTAAAACCGAGGTTTGGTTGTAAAACTTGCTCACCACCGCCTTACGCTTGGTATAGGCGCTGGCCACCAAACACAACGATCGCCGCCCGTCCACGTGATCGTAGCCCCCTTGGGGATCGTCTTCGTTGATGAAGATCGCGGTGTCCTTCCAGAATCGGCTTCGGCTTACCGCTTCCACCAGCTTTCCGATCGCCAAATCGTTATCCGCCATGTGGGCTGCACTCGTCACCGGGCCGCCGAAGTGGTCTTGCGGAAGATAGATCAACACCAAGTTCGGCAAGTTCCCCGAGGCTTCAAATTCCTTCAATTCCTTGAGGAAATAGTCGATACGGATCACATCGGGAATGTCCATGTTCCATCCCGGACATTCGGGATGGGAGTAGCGTTTAAGCCGCGCGACCCCGATGTTCTGCTTGTATGCGATCTTCTCCCCTTTCTTAAACGCCTCGAGCTGTTTAAAATAGTCCATTCCGGTCGGCGGGTCGGCGTAGTTCATCTCACCGTAATTACGAAAGCTCAAGCCCGCCCCCAAAAATTGGTCCCAAAGAAAACCGCTGCTGGAGTAGGTGATCGGGTCGTCGCCAAACGTGTAACTGCGATTGAAGCCGCCAAACGCCCGCTCGAGATAGGGCGTGACATTGCCTTCAGTCGCCCACGAATGGCCGTCCGCCGAAAGCACGCCATTGCAAAAATAGTTATCGAGCAGTACGAACTGCTCAGCCAAGGCGTGGTGGTTCGGACTTAAATCTCTTCCGAACGTGCAGAGCTTCGGGCCGCCATCGCCTTGCTTAAGGTCGCCAAACACTTGAACGTACGTCCGGTTCTCCTTGATGACATAGATGACGTGCTTGAACACCGAGGGCCAGCCAAGTTTGGCGGGAATCGGACGCGCCGGACCGCCATAGGGGCCGCCCATCTCGTAGGCCCCGAGAATCGAACGAAAGCGGCCGAGGTTATGGACGCGCTGGCTCAGCACGGCCTGGGTGGCCGTATCGGGAACCGTGAACCATTGGAACCCGCCGCGATGGTCGTGGGACGTCCACCCTTGGGCCGCCGGACGGCGTCGGGTTCGCGAGCCGATCCCCTTGTTGTTCACGACAAACACGCGTTGCCCATGCTGGACGACCCCGGTGGGATACCAAGCCGTCGGCACAAACCCCGCGACGCGTGGGCCCGAGGGATCGGCCAGATCGAGCTTGGCTACCGCGTTGTTCCCCGCCAGCGCCACCCACGCCGTTTTGGCATCGGGCGACAAGCTGATCGCATTGGGCATCGAGCCGAACGGAAGCTTCGGATCCGGCCGCAGCACGAGGTCCTTGACCCGTTTCATCGCCGGAAGCTCGATCACGCTGACCGTGTCCGAGTTCGCATTCGCGACAAACACGTACTTGCCGCTGCGGGCGATCTGGGTGGGCTGCAAGCCGACGTCCACCGTAAACAGCTCGCGCGCGAGATCCATGTCGATCACCGAAACGGTGCCCGATTTGGCGGTTCCGTTTTCGTTGATCGGCGTGGGCGTTCCCGCCGAAGGCGCGGTGGGTTCGCCCTCCTTCGCCAAGCGGCCGCCCTGGTTGGAAACCGCCATCAGCGCGCCGTTGATCGCGCAGACATCGTACGGCGCAATTCCCGCCGGCACTTCCATCACCAGCTTCCGTTCGGAAAGGTCGACCACGCCGACCGAGTTGTTTCGCGAAAGCGCGACATAGGCGGTCCGATCGTCCATCGAAAGCTCGATCCCACACGGAAAGGAGTTGCCCTCACCCTTGGGCCCGGGGAGCTTTACGCTGAATTCGAGCTTGAACTTGCCATCATCCTGGCGCGCGTAAACGTGGAGCTGGTCGGTGGAGCTGCTGGCCAAGACCCGGCTGCCGTCTTTGGCGACCGCCAAACCGAAGATCGACGCGCCGCCCGGGCACTCAAGTTCTTGAACGATCCGGAAGGTAACGGTATCGATCACCCGAAGCAGCCCCAGGTCCTTCGCGAAGAGCCGCTTGCCATCGGGGCTCAGCACAAGGTCGACCGGCCTTCCCGCCACTTCGAGCGTCCGCCCATAGGGTTTGAGCATCTCGCCGGTGGGAACCTGGATCGTGCCGTCGGGCCGGGGCCCGATTTGGGTGGAAAGGAGAAGCGCGAGCAGCATTGCCTGTGAGTTTGGCGCAAATTGGGCCGGTAAACTCCCCCCTCGTGGTCGAGCTCATCGGCGTTCCTTTCGACTTGTGTTCCGCCCGTCAGGGCAGCCGCCTCGGCCCCGGGGCCGCCCGCCTGGCCGGATTGGCGGGCGCCTTTGCCTCGCTCGACGAAGCCTTTGCGGATGCGGGCGACGTTTCTGTGCTCAACGGCGACGCCGACGACGCGGGAATCCGGCACTTCGAGCCCGCGCTCAGCGTCTATCGTCAGACCAAGGGCAAAGTTGCCGCCGCTACGCGAAAAGGCGCCATTCCCCTGGTGGTCGGGGGCGACCATTCCAATTCGATGGGGTCGGTTTCCGGGGCGCTCGAGACCTTCGGCGAAAAGCTGGCGGTGCTTTGGGTCGATGCCCACGCGGACCTGAACACCCCGAAGACCTCGCCCTCCGGCAACTTGCACGGCATGCCCATGGCCGCGCTGCTCGGCTTGCCCAGCGGCATCGAGGGCAAAGGCCAAGACCAGTGGGACCGCCTGCTCAGCCAGATCGTCCCCGCCCGGCGTCTGCTTCCCGATCAGGCGGCTTGGTTTGGGCTGCGGGATGTCGACCCCGGAGAGCGGAACCACTACCAAAAACTGCAGGGCGAATATACGGCGACAATGTACGATATCGACCGCCACGGCCTGGTGCCAAATCTGGAGCGCCTGGACGCATGGCTTCGCAAGAGCGGCGCGGAAAGGCTTTGGATCAGCTTCGATGTGGACGCGCTCGACCCCATCCTCGCCCCCGGCACCGGCACCGCGGTGCGCGGCGGGCTCAGCTACCGCGAGATGCACCTCATGGGCGAGCTGCTGCACGAGTTCCTCGCCGCCCCGAATTGCCCCTACGCCCTGGCCGGGCTCGACGTCATGGAGATCAATCCGCTTTTCGACACGAACAACGAAACCGCACGGACGGCGGTGGAATGGATCGGCTCGCTGTTTGGCAAGACGATCTTGGGGAAGCGGTAGGCCCCCTCGCCTTTTTGACTCTGGTCAAAAGGGAGAGGGGGTTGGGGGTGAGGGTTCGGGAACGGCAAACGGTATCCTCCCCCCAATGTCCCTTGATTCCGCGCGAGAGGTCCTGCTCCACGAAGCGAAGGCCATCGAGGCGCTGGCGGCCAATCTTGGCCCCGCTTTGACTCAAGCCCTCGAGTGGATCCTCGCCGCCAAGGGCCGCGTCATCACCTGCGGCGTCGGCAAATCGGGCCATATCGCCCGCAAGACCGCCGGAACGCTTAGCTCCACCGGCACCCCGTCCCTGTTTCTTCATGCCGCCGAAGCGGTCCATGGCGATTTGGGCATGGTCACCGCCAACGATATCGTCCTGATGTACACCCATAGCGGCGAAACGGACGAGCTCGTCCGCCTCTTTCCCTCGCTCGCGGCCATCGGCGCGCGGACGATCCTCATTACCGGACGCCCCGAAAGCTCGTGCGGCCGCCTGGCCGATTTGGTGCTTGAGACCGGGGTCGATGAGGAAGCCTGCCCGAACAACTTGGCCCCGACCACCAGCACCACCGCGATGCTCGCGCTCAGCGACGCGCTGGCGGTGGCGGTTATGAAAACGCGCAACTTCACCAAGGAAGACTTTGCCAAATTCCACCCCAGCGGCTCGCTCGGCAAGCGCCTTCTCCTTCGGGTCTCCGATGTCATGCGTAGCGGCGAAGACTGTCCGGTCGTCGGGCCGAATACCGCGGTCCTGGAGGTCATGAAAGCGATTACGACCGCCGGCGCGGGGGCGGCTTGCGTCGTCGAACGGGAGAAGTTGGTCGGGCTCATCACCGAAGGCGATCTTCGACGGAGTTTTGTGGCCCACCCGAATCCGCTTCAGAGCCGGGCCGCCGAAATCATGACGAAGGAGCCGTTCACCATCGGGCCGGACCTTTTGGCGGTCGAAGCGCTTGAGGTCTTTCAGAACCTGCCGCGCTCGGTGGCGGAACTCCCGGTGGTTTCGCCCGAAGGCGTCGTTACGGGATTGATCATGCTGAAGGACCTGCTGCGCTCGGGGATAGTCTGAACCGTACTTGAATCGTCTTTGTGAACCTTTGTGTTCTTCGTGTCCTTGTGTTTTATCTATTGGCTCGGCGGGGCAAAGGCCATCGGATCCGATCGGTGACGTTTGAAAAAGGCCAATCCCCAACTGCCAACCGCCAATGGAAAGCACGGCCCGAAGATCATCAGCCCCGTCCTGAGTCCCGGCGGGTCATAGCGGAACTCGATTTTTCGCTCCACCGGCCCAAAGAGATCGACCGCCCGCCAAAGCGTCACCTCCCGGCCGTCGGGGGCTCGCCAGACCGGACTCTTCTTCGACCACTCGACTTCCTTGCCATCGACATCTTCGGCAACGATCCCAAAGTTGAAGTCCTT
>CAYONY010000059.1:13042-15151 GCA_964405415.1 uncultured Fimbriimonadaceae bacterium
GCATCAGTCGGTCTTTGACAACCAGAAGGCCTTCCTCCGCGCCGCCCGAAGCCTTCATCGATTGGTGGTCGTAGCCGTCTTCATCGAGCGTGACGCCGGCCCGGCCCCGGAGGGTCTCCACATAGGCGCGTCCGCCTGCCGTCAAGTCGTAGCGAAACATTCCGTTGCCCAGATCGACCGGGGTGCGCCCGGGCCAATCGAGGGGCTTTCGAGAGTAGACGACACTGACCCCGGCCTCTTCGAGTTTTTTCGGGTCGGCGCTGGGCTTGATGTATTGGATGTTGCCGTTGGAGGGAGGCGCCGGGTCTTGCTCGTTCACGTAACCCAAAAAGAGATGGGTATCTTTGTGGAGGAGCGAGTCGTAGCCGGCGAGGTCGGGCATGCGGAGCAATGCACCGGTGTTCGGAGGGAGCGTGGCGGGCGCGGCGACGATAAGTTCCCAGGGGTCGTTGATGGCGGCAATGCGAGAGCCGAGCGTTGCGGCGAAGGTGAGGTCGGTGGAGGAAGGAGTGATGGGGGGAGAGGTGGGGATGACTTTGGTGGAGTAGGAAAGGAAGTACATCCCGGCAAGAAGTAGAGCAAAGAATCCGCTTACAAGCGGCGTTCTCGATCTCATTATGAAGAAGAAAAGTACGGAAAAGAGCGTGGCTTTCAATAGGTTTAGCGCGATTGGGCCAACACTTTCAGTCGCCAAACGTGACATAAGGCCGGCGTCCAATCCTGGGAATCGAGGGGTCGACCCTGACGCGAGGAAACCCGTTGCGAGGACCGTCAATCCGCCAATCGCCAAGAGGCCAATATCTGGAGAAATACCCCGCCACGTTGTGATGGGCTTCCTCATGAATTCCCGACTAAGTGCACAGCCGGCCAACACACAAGCCCCCATCACAAACAACACTCCAATCCTGCCCGGACTCCCGGTCGACGACCATCCCGGAATCAAGAAGTAAAAAGGCTTGTTGAGAATCGTCCCCAGCGCCATCAAGAACGCGAACCCCGCCAAAAGCGCCATCGGCACCCAAAGCCGCTTCGCATGCGACCGCCACGGAAACATCAGGAGTCCGAAAAGGGCCAGGGGACCGATGCCGATCGCCCCTTCGGCAAAGTTGGCCCCCTGCTTCACCAGCGCCGGCCAATACTGGCTCAGCGGCTTGTGTTCGGGCGCGAATTCATAGGGGATTCCGACCGCCGTCGGATAGACCAGCCCGACCAGCTCAAACGGCGCGATTGCCCCGGCGGTGTAGGCCTTGTACCCTTCCTCGCTGGGCGTGTTTCGCCGGTGGGAGAACTTCGAATACTCGATCACCGGAAGCAGTTGGGGCGCCGCCATCCCCGCGCCGAGGGCGAGGGCAACAAGAGGAAAGAGAATGGAATAGGTCCTATAGGACTTATAGGTCTTATCGAACAGGCAAGAAAGCGTAAGACACAGCCACACAAACCCCGCCGCCAAGAGCCCATAAAACGCAAATTGCAGGTGCCCCGCCAAAAGCATCATCGCGGTGGCGAAGGCAAGGCCGGACGCCGGTTTCATGTATTGAAGTATTGACGTATTGGGTCTTGCCGCTTGGGAATCGGACCGATGAGACGGATCCGACAGATCTGACCCACCCGACTCCTCTCGACCATCGACCTTCGACCTTCGCCGTTCCGCAATCCCTTGCCCTTCAAACAGTCCATAAACTCCCGCCAGCACCCACGGAATCCACGCGCACGTCGATATCACGCTCGGCAGCGCCGTCCAGGCGAGCATAAACGCGGAGCCCGAAAACAGCACCCCTCCGATCGCCCTCTCGCGAAGCCCCCAGCCGCCGCGCCAGCGCCATCACCCCGAAGCCCGCCAGCGCCAAATGGAACCAGGCCAAAAGCGTGATCGCCCAATGGGTCGGCACGTGAAGCACCCCCATCACGATATGGGGCGGATAGAAGCCTCCCGACTGCGAATTCGCCAGCAGCGGCGTCCCCGCCAATTGATAAGGGTTCCACAGCGGGAGTTCGCCCTTTCCCCACGCGTCGAAAACCATGTCGCGCCAGGGATAGAACTGAAGCACCGCATCGGCCTGGAGTACGTCGAAGGGCCGGTCCGGCGCCGGAGCATTCCACGGGGCCATC
>CAYONY010000060.1:0-9038 GCA_964405415.1 uncultured Fimbriimonadaceae bacterium
AAACCCCAGCTGGCGTTCGATTCGTTGACGTGCAAAGACGCGGTCCTTATCGCCTTTGGGAACACGAGCATGCGTTTGAGAGCCATCCCGAGGGCACAAGAATGAGGGACCACCTGACCTATGCCGTTCCGGGCGGATTCGTTGAACCGTTGATCACCCAATTGTTCGTGCGGAAGCAGATCGAGGCGATCTTCGCGTACCGCTCTGAAGCGATCCGGCGGGTTTTCGCCTAATCGCCGTCCTGTTTGCTGGCTGGGCGCGTGCGGAGTTCGGCCCAGGTTCGCAACTCGTCGATCTCTTCTCGCATCATCACGCTCAGCGGCACCACCGCCTTGGCCTCTTCGAGCAGATGCTCTTGGGCCAAATCGCCGCCGGCATCGAATGCCAGGTGCAACGCGCCCACGACGACTTGCTCAATCTCCGCTCCGGAAAAGCCCTTGGTTTGCCTGGCCAGCTCTGGCAATTTGAACTTGGCCGGATTGCGGTTCCGCTTTTTGAGGTGGATCTTGAAAATCTGTTCCCGCTCGGCCGCATCGGGCAGGTCGACAAAGAAGATCTCGTCGAAGCGCCCTTTGCGCAGCATTTCCGGAGGCAGAACGGTGACGTCATTGGCGGTGGCGATCAAGAACACCGGTTTCGTCTTCTCCTGCATCCAGGTCAAAAACGTGGCGAAAACTCGCGCGGTGGTGCCACTGTCGCTGACCCCGCTGCCGCTCATCCCAGCAAAGCCCTTTTCGAGCTCATCGGCCCAAAGGACGCAGGGCGCCACTGATTCGGCCACCTTGATCGCTTTGCGGATATTCTCCTCGCTTTGACCGACCAAACTTCCAAAAATCCGGCCCACATCCAGTTTGAGCAGAGGGAGGCCCCAATGGGCGGCGACCGTTTTGGCCACCAGCGACTTGCCGCAGCCCTGAATGCCCAAAATGAGGATGCCCTTGGGTGCCGGGATTCCGAACTCCTTAGCCTTGTCGGTGAACGCCTTGGTGCGCTTATCCAGCCACTCCTTGAGCAATTCCAAGCCGCCGATGTCCGACATCTTGTGGGGAGAATCGTAAAACTCGAGCAGCCCTGATTTGCGCACGATCTGCTTCTTTTCTTCGAGGATGATCTCCAAGTCGAAGCCCCGCTTTTCGACCAGACTGCGGGCCAAAGTCGACTCGATCTCGTCCAACGTGAGCCCTTGCGCCGATTTGATCAGCCTTTCGCGCTCGGCCTTAGGCAGTTTGCTTTCGATGTTTGGGTTGTCTTTGACCGCCGACACCACGCGATCGAGCATCTCCTCGATCTCCTCGCGGTTGGGAAGCGGAAAGTCGACGACCGTGATGTCCTTTTCAAGCTCCGGCGGTAGAGTCAAAATCGGCCCGGTGAGGACGATCGTTTGGGCCTTGCCGCGAAGTCGAGTAGCCAGATCGCGCAGAAGCCGAACGACCCGATAGTCCTTGAGGAAGGGGTGGAAGTCCTTCATCAGAAAGACGGTCAGTTCGGGCGACTCGTGCACTTGGGCCAGCGCCTCAAGCTCGCCGGGAAGGGTGCCGGGGTTGGCGGGTCCGCTCGTCCGGTTCACCGGGGGACGCATGCCGAGCGTCACCGACCATGTGTGCATGTTGCGGTTGAGCGTTTTGCACACCTTCGCCACCGCATCTTCCACGCGCCGCTCTTCCCACGAAACGAGATAAAGGATCGGGTACTTAGCGCGAATAAGGACTTCGAGCTCGGCGGTGGCGTCCATAGGTTCGGATGCTACCCCTCTGCGTGCCGAAGGGGACGTACCTTCAGACTTCCGTCCCGGCCACGTCCCGCTACTTTGCCGGCAAGCACATGCAGGACGAACTGATCTTTATGTCCGCGTCAGCCCAGGTTTTGTCGAATCGCGCTTGTACCCCCGACGCCTCAACCGTTTTCGCCTGACCTTTGAGCGCTTCGGCAAGGCCGAACAACGCCCATCCGTTCTCCGGCCATTTCTTGAGGTCGTCGCGATAAACTTGCGCCGCTTCGGCGTGACGCCCGAGTGACATCAAGAAGGCCCCCAGGGTGTGCCGGGTCGGCAAGATCCAATCGGGCGGCTCGTCGTAACGAAGGGCATCTTCGGCACGAACCGCCTCGCGCAAGGCAGCGAGTGCTTCTTGGTTTCTCTTCTGAGCAATCCGGATCTCGCCAACCATGAGCTTCTCGGCCACCTTCAGCAAGTCCGCGGCTGCGTTGTTTCCAAAAAACGCCCCTTCGGGGACGGCGGCGGCGTTCACCGTGAAAAGCGCCTCTTCAAGTTCTGCCTGATCCGGCATGCCCTTGGCGGCGTAGGCCACCGCCCGCGCCGCATGGCGCATCGCGGTCGCGATCGGGAACCGTTCGCCCGGTTCGGGCGCGGCCAGCACCTCATCCCACTTCCCAAACCGCTTTCGCACCTCGATCGGCATCGACATAAACCCATCGAGAATGGGCGCCATGTCGGTTTTGGCCTGCTCGGGAATCGAAAGCATCAGCGCATCGATGGTCGTGATCGCGACTTTGCTCTGCCCCCGCATCATGGCGGCAAAGGCCAGCATGTGGAAGTTGTGGGCCATGTACAGCTGGTAGAAGCCGACCCGAGGGCGGACCTTTCGATAGGCCGCATCGGCGCGCATCGCCCGGACGTTGGCTTCGACCGCGTGCTTCCACCGGCCGGTGCGCACGTCGATGTGGGAGGGCATATGGACGTTGTGGCCGAGCGAAGGTTGGAGGAAGCGAAGGGCGTCGGCCGCCTTGATGCCGCGAGACGGGTTCGGGGAGGCCTCGACCGTGTGGATATAGAGATGGAGCGCAAAGGGATGCTTCGGGTTGAGCCGCATCACCCGTTCAAGCGTGCCGACGATCTCAAGCGTATCCGGCTGGGGCGAGCCGTCCGGCTTCCAAAGGTTCCAGGGCCACAGGTCCATGAGCGATTCGGCATAGAGGGCGCCGATATCGGCGTCTTTGGGAAACTGCGGCCAGGCCGCTTTCATCGCGGCGGCATACGCCTTGTTCAATTCGGTGCGGTCACGGGGCGCGATGGGGTGAAAACGATTGGCGGCAGCCCGGATCATCGCCCGCTCTTCCTTGGTCATGCTCTTGAACGAATTTGCTTTCTGAGCGGCTTCGAAACCGGCTTTGTTCTGCTCGGGCGGAACTTCGGTGTTGTTGATGTGGGGCCCATGGGTGGCGGCGATGCCCCAATAGGCCATCGCGCACTTGGGGTCGGCCTTCGCGGCGGCTTCGAAGGCGCGTCGGGCTTCGTCGTGATTAAAGCCGTAGAGGTAGTTCAGGCCGCGGTTGAATTGGCGTTGGGCCTCGGAGGAGGCGGTTGTGATCCTGCGAGCGTGGGGACCGAGGTTTTCGGCGGGGTCGCCCGTCTGGGCGCTGCCCAATTGGATACAGAGAATGAGGTGGAGCCAAGTCATTTCCGTCACCGAGAATATCACTTTGGCCTGGATTCGCACTTGGCAAATCTCAAAACACCTGTTATCATGAGAATGTGAAGGGTGGCAAATGCTGAACTTTGATTGGGGAACCTTGGGGGGGGGGCAGAAAAGTTCCCGATGCTCCCGCGAAGTCTATCCGTCGAATTGGCGCGGGCTTCTTCGCAATCTTCGCGTGTGCGCTGACCTTCGCGCACGATAACGTGATCTCGGTTCAAACCGCAAACATTCAGCTTACGGTCGGACTAAGTTCCCATGCTCCGAACGTCAACGTCTCCGGGACAAACGTCAATTGCGCCTTCGTGACCAATTGGGCGGCTGTCGCCGATCCCCCTCCCGGCCACACATGGGATAGCGTCCAGATTCTCAGCCTCAAGGTTAAATGCGTCGATTCGCCGGACCTCGATCGCACCTATTACCCCGGCGGAGGACCCCAGCCTCCTTCACTTGCGAAAACGATTCGCATTGCGAGTACGAAGTTCTCCGACGCCACGGCGATCGACTTTGAGGTCACGGGCACGTTCAGACTCACCGATTTTTCGCCAGGTGGCCTTGGGACAATGGACTACCCCTTCACTCACACGCCCGTCATCAATGCGTACAATAGGGCGCTCTGCTTTCGAACAACCGATGCGCCGACGATCCCCAGTTGGATTATTGCAAATCGCTGGAAACTGACCCCGGGCCACACCTTGACTCCGGGTGAGTTCGCCGATCCTTTGGCCAGCAAGACTTTTCTGGAAAGCAACTTAAGGTACCAAACGTTCTTCTTTGCTTCGACCCATGGCAGCTCCGAAACTTACGTAGACAGCAACTGGGTTTCCTCGAATATGAACGACCCCAATACGAATATCACCCGATCGGAGAACAGCTCCTATTTGTTTTCCAATCGACCTAGCACGGTTCCGCCCATGAACTTTGCCATTTTGTACGGGTGTAGTACGCTGGAGGGCACCGGAAATCCAGGTTGGCCGAATTCGTTTGGGGTCAACGGCTCAACGAATCGTGCATACCTTGGTTTCGCTGGAATGCTTCCTGACACATGGGTAGATGGCAACGGCAAAGAGCGCAACGCGTCCGAGCATGCGAACAAGTTATTCGACCTACTCAAAGCTGGCAAAAGGTGTTTTGAGGCCGTTTTCGACGCCAATGCGGCATTCCAACCACTTTATCCTATGTTACTCGTAGGTGACAGCGATGCACGTGTCTATCTTGTGTACTTGACGCAGTCCGAGCGACAAACCTTGACTCAAGGAGAAATCGACAATTGGTACTATGTCTTGCCTTGACCTTGACGGTTAGCCTAAGCCAACCCGCATTGCATTCGGTCTTTCAAAACCGTCAAGTTCTTCAGAATAAAATCGAAGCCGTATTGTCGGCGGCCTTTGGCCAGTCTCGCGAGGGCCGAGGACCCAATGCAACGATTCACTCGATTATTCAGCGGCAGAGCCTTGGAGCTCCAGGTTACCCCGAACTGGCCGTTTCTTTTGAACATGGATCCGCCGTGTTTGAACCGGCTGGACCAGTATTGGATTATTTGGGAGTCCTTCAATGGAAACCGACCGAATCGGTGTCCTTCACATTCGATCAGCTTGCTGAGAGGTCCATAGCTATTCTTCGTGCTGCCGGTGTTGCTGAGCAATTGAGGTCGAAAGGCTGGCAACGGAAGGGTACGATCACGGGGAAGGCAAACGGGGTGAGGTTTGAGTTTGAACGGCTCTTTCGTGGTGTCCCCATTATGCCTGTAGCCGCGGTTGAGTTCGATGCCGAACTGGGGACGCTTGAGTACCTTAAGGCAGGTTCAACGAAGACTCCTCCGTTAAGCGTGGCCGCCAACGTCACGCCGTCGAGCGCTTTTCAAACGGCACTTACTTCCGTCGTGTCGGGATTCACGGTGTGCGAACTGGAAGTCAAAGAGGAAGCGTACTTACACATTCGTTCACGCGGCTTTGTGGGCGTTACCGACTTTCCAATTTCTGCCTTGACATTGGAGGAGTTCCGACGCGGGCACCTGATGTACCGAACGACCTTTGGTGCGCCTGGCTATAAACTCGCAAGTGGAACTCCGACCACCGAAGAGTTCCAAGTGTACATCGACGCCTTGTCCGGTTCTGTCTTGGCGGTGACACCTCCAACCGGGGTAATTTCCGCCTCTCCAGCCGTAGTCCCGAAATTCGATTGGCAGTCTCTGTCTGGTACGGCGGTGGTCCAATTGGGCAAAAGTCGCCAAACGGTCCGAAATGTGAAGTTCGGCAGCACGGTCGATCCGGCTCAAAACCTTGGTAAAACCGTCGTTTTGGGCTTTGACAAAAGGCTGATTGTCGCCAAATTCGACGTGAGTTCGGGGATTTTGTCGGTGGAGCATGACAAACGGGTTGTTTCCACTCATGCTCCGAAGAACCTGGCGGTTGCAATCAGAAAGGTCCTTCGGTAGGGCTCGTCAGGGCTTCATTTCTTTTTCATTTCCTCCCCGTAAAGTAGGTTCATAGGCTCCAAAACGGGCCTGAACTCTCAGGAGGAAACCAATGAAGACCTTCGACAAATGGACGGCGACCCTGGGCTTGGCGGCCCTCTCCGCGTTTGCCATCACCCAAGGCGGCCCACCTCCGGGCGGTCCCGGCTTTCCCGGGCAGGGTCCCGGCGGGCCTGGACAAGGCGGCCCCGGACAAGGGCGCGGACCGGGTGGCCCCGGCTTTCCCGGGCAGGGTCCCGGCGGGCCTGGACAAGGCGGCCCCGGACAAGGGCGCGGACCGGGTGGCCCCGGCTTCCCCGGTGGACCTGGACAAGGCGGCCCCGGCGGCATGATGCGCGGCCCCGGCATGGGCATGATGAGCGGCGGCCCGATGCTGCTCCGGCGGCCTGAAGTTCAAAAAGAACTCAAGCTCACTTCCGAGCAGATCGAAAAGCTCGACGACATTTTGGGTCGGCCCGGATTCGGCCCCCAAGGCGGCATTCCGCGCGGCGGCCAAGGCGGCCAGCAAGGTCCCCCGCCTCCCGGCGGTCCCGGCGGCGGATGGGGTCCGGGCGCCGGTCCCCAAGGCCCTCCGCCTCCCGGCGGTGGATTCCAAGGTGGCCCGCCCCAGGGTGGACCCGGCGGCGGCTTGCAACGCGGCCCCGGCGGACCCGGATTCGGCGGGCCGGGCGGCGGCCAGGAGCGCGTCAACCAGCTTGAGAAACAGATCAAAACGGTCTTGACCGAAGCCCAGTTCACACGTTACCAGCAGCTCGCCCTTCAATTCGAAGGTGCGGCCGCGTTGATGCGAAAGGACGTCGCCGACAAGGTCGGCCTCAGCCAGGAGAAGCGCGAGCAGATCGCGGAAATCCTACGGAACGGAATGGGCGGCGGCATGCGAGGCGGCTTTGGGCCGGGTGGACCTGGCCAGGGCAGACCGGGCGGTCCCCCGCCTCCGGGCGGCGGGTTCCAAGGCGGCCCGCCCCAGGGTCCGGGCGCCGGACAAGGCCAAGGGCGACAGCCCGGTGCGGCTGGGCCGGGCGGCGGATTCCCGGGCGGTTCTCCGGGCGCGCCGGGCGACTTCGATCAAATGCGCAAGCAGATGGAGAAGCAGCGCGCCGAAACCAATGCGAGGATTCTCGCTCTCCTCAGTAATGAGGAGCGGTCGAAGTGGAACGCGATGCTCGGCAAGGAGTTCAAATTTGAGCCCCTTGGCCCGCCCCGCGGCGGCGAATAGCCGCCCTCGGAAAAGGTCCTCGGTCGGGGAGAGCCCGGGGACCTTTTCCCTTTTTCGCGCGTATTGCACGTTGAATCGCATAGGAGCCCCCTCGATGTCCCACCCGAAAATGTTCGAGCTTAGCCGCCGTGCGCTCTTGCGAGCGTTGGCCGCCCTTCCCTTCGCCGGGATCACCGCCAAACTGGGTGCCGTCACCTATCTTGAACTAACCCCGGAGATTCCCGATGACGATGACGACGATCCGACCCCCTCTCAAACCGAAGGGCCGTTCTTCAAGACCAAATCTCCCGAACGACAATCGCTGAAAGAGAAGGGTTTGGCGGGCGCGAGCCTCATCGTCTCGGGCCGTGTGCTCACCCCTGCCGGTAAACCGGTTCCCGGCGCCCTCATCGACGTGTGGCATTGTGACGCCGCCGGCGACTATGACAATGCCGGATTCAAGCTGCGCGGCCACCAGTTCACGGATGCCGAAGGCAAATACCGCCTCGAGACGATCTTTCCGGGCGAATATCCGGGCCGGACGCGGCACATCCACGTGAAAGTGCAGCCCAAAAACGGGCCGGTGCTGACCACCCAGATGTACTTCCCCGGGGAACCGCGAAACGATCGCGATGGCATTTTCGACCGCCGGCTCCTGATGAAAATCGAGGAGAAGAGCGGCGAAAAGCTCGGTCGATTCGATTTCGTCGTGCGGACCTAGCTCGCGAGCTTCTGGGCCGCCGAAGGATCGACACGGACGCCCGGTCCCATCGTGCTGCTCAGCGTGACCGAGACCAGGTAGCGTCCCTTCGCGGTCGCCGGCTTGGCCTTGACCAACGCGCCGATCGCGGAGACAAAGTTCTCCTTGATCTGCTCGGCGCTGAAATCGACTTTGCCGATCCCGAGATGGACCACGCCGGCCTTGTCGGCGCGATATTCCACGCGGGTCGCGCCTTTGATTTCTTTCACGGCGGCGCCAATCTGGTTGGTGACGGTGCCGTTGCGCTTATTCGGCGTCTTGGGGCCGAGCATGCGGCCGATTTTGCCGATTTGGGGGGCCATCTCTTCGGTGGCCAAGACCATGTCGAAATCTTTGAATCCGCCCTGGATTTTGGTGATCAGGTCTTCATCGCCCACGACGTCGGCGCCTGCCGCTTCGGCTTCTTTGGCCTGATCGCCTTTGGCAAGAACGGCGACCTTCTTCACTTTGCCGGTGCCGTGCGGGAGGTTCGTGATACCTCGAACGTTTTGGTCCGATTTGCGGGGATCGATGCCAAGTCGGACGGCCAAATCCACGCTCTCTTTGAACTTGGCGGAAGCCGTTTGCTTGACCAGTTCAATGGCCTGGATCGGATCGAAAAGGGTGTCGGCGGTGACCGCCTTGGCGGCCTCGGAATAGCGCGGCGAATGCCGCTGCTTGCGGATGTTCTTTCTCAATGTTGTCTCCGGTGGTGCAGGCGGCGACGCGCTCGGGCGAAGCCTCCCACGAGATCGGGCTCCATTGTACCCTTTGGAACCCTCGATGGGCCAAAACCGCGTATCCTGTTTTCGTGATCTTGACGCCGCTGCTCTCCATCGCCATCCTTGCCGGTCCCGCCCGATTGCAAGAGCCCAAGCCGATCGATTTTGCCGCCACTTGGAAGCGGGTTGAGAACGCGATCGGAACCCGCTATTACGCTCGATCGGAACGCAAAGACGAAATGGAGCGGCTCTTTGCCAAGCACGGACCGATTGCCTCGCAAGCCCGCAGCAAGGCGGCCTTCCGCGATGCGGTGAACGCGATGATCCGGGACTTTGGCGACTCCCATTTCGATTTCCTGACCGACGAGGACCAAGGCTATTACACCCTCGGCTCACTGGTGCGCCCATCACTTCCCGATCTGCCCCACATTGGCGCCTGGTTTAAAAAAACGGCGGATGGCTACACCGTTCAGAT
>CAYONY010000060.1:9048-14895 GCA_964405415.1 uncultured Fimbriimonadaceae bacterium
AGGCCGACCTTCGCAAAGGCGACCTCGTGATGAAGATTGACGGCAAGCCGTTCTCGCCCGTGCTGCCGTTCAAGGATCGGGCCGGCCAAAAATCAACCCTTACCGTGCGCCGAGACGGCCACTTGTTTGAAAAATCGGTCGAGGTCCGGGCCGCTCGGGGGATGAACCTGTTCCTGGAAGCGACCCGTAACAGCGTGCGGGTGATCGAACACGAAGGCAAGAGCTTGGGCTATATCCACCTCTGGACGATGGTCAGCGACGATTTCCGCAATGCGCTTTCTTCGGCCGTATATGGCCGCCTCAGCAACACCGATGGGTTCATTCTCGACCTTCGGGACGGGTTTGGCGGCCGGCCCGAGGGCTTTGGCGACCCGTTCTTCCGGCCTGAAGCCAACATCGAGTGGAAATTCGGCGCGGCGGCCACCCAGAAGCAGCTCTTCGGCTATGGGCGTCCGCTTGTCGTGCTGATCAACGAAGGCTCGCGAAGCGCGAAAGAGGTGTTCAGCCACATACTTAAACGAAGCCGTCGCGCCACCCTGGTCGGCACCACCACCGCCGGCCATGTGCTGGGGACTTCCCCGCTACCGATCGACGAATGGGCAATCCTCGAAATCCCAATGGTGGACGTGGTCGCCGATGGGGTAAGGCTGGAGGGCGTGGGCGTAAGCCCGGATGTCGAAGTTAAGCCCGAGTTCGATGCTTCAGGAGTCGATCGGGTTCTTCAAAAAGGGATCGAGGTCCTTCTTCAGAAGGTCATGGCGGCCCCAAAGAATCCGCCCGAAGCGCTCGTGCAGTGGCTGACGGTCGGATCATAATCGGGGCGTGAGCGAACGGCCCCTGGAGCAAATGGCAGAGGCGATTTTGGCGGATCTCTGCCGGACGTTTCCCCTCGGTTTCGTCCCCACGTTGGTTTGGAAAAACCTTCGGGTCAGCGCGGGCATTGCCCGCTATCGAGAACGCGAAATCGTGCTCAGCCGACGGCTTCTGATCGATGCCGAACGGCTGGAATCGACGCTCAAACACGAATATGCGCATCACATGGCGGTCGCTCGGCATGGCCGCAAAGCCGCGGGCCATGGTCCGTATTGGCAGACCGCAATGCGGGACCTGGGATTGGAGCCTCAGGTCCGCCACACCTATGCGGTGGAGCGCAATGCGAGCCGTCAAGAGGTCGGCTACCGCTGCAAGCGCTGCGGGGTGCTGATAACCCGGGGAAGGCGCTTGAACCGAAGGCGAAAGTACTACCACTCGCTCTGCGGCGGCCCCTTGAAGTTGGAGTATGTCAAGCCCGTTTCCCCACCCTGACGATTGACCTCAAAAATGTGGATTGCCACCGCCCAAGAGTGTCGCGAAATGGACCGCCAGGCCGAGGCCCAGGGCATCTCCATTGAAGCCCTTATGCACGAGGCCGGGCGCGCTCTTGCCGCTTGCGTCGTTGAGCACTATGGCCACGCGAAGCGAATCGCCGTCTTTTGCGGCAAAGGAAACAATGGCGGCGACGGGTTCGTGGCGGCTCGACTCCTCGCCGAGCGGCAGCTTCAGGTCGACGTCCGGGTAGCTGCGGCCGAGAAGGACCTCAACCCCAATGCCCAGCGAGAAGCCGAACGCCTACGCGAAGTTGGCGTCACGCCCCACTTTGGCCTGACCGACGCCCCGATCGACCTTCGGATGGACCTCGTGATCGATGCGGTTCTGGGCACCGGGGTCAAGGGTGCGCCAGCCGGAGCAGCGGCCAGCGCCATCGAGGCCATCGGCTCCGCCGATTGCCCGGTGCTCGCCGCGGATATTCCGAGCGGCGTCGACTGCGACACCGGGGCAACCCCGGGAATCGCGGTCCGCGCCGATCGCACCGTCACTTTTGGGCTCCCGAAGCCTTTCCTTTTTCAAGGATCCGGTATGGATTTGGCCGGCGCCTGGACGGTCGCCCCCATCGGTTTTCCGGCGTCGCTGTTGGAAGCCTCGCGCGCGGCCCGAATCACGACGCCTTCCGAGGCCAGAGCGTGGCTCCCCCTGCGAGCCAAATCGGCCCACAAGGGCTCGGAGGGCCACGTTCTCATCGTCGCCGGAAACGACCGTATGCCGGGAGCCGCCGTCCTCTGCGCCCGGGCCGCCCTCCGCGCTGGCGCCGGGCTGGTGTCGGTCGCTTCGAGCGACGTGGTATGCCGGGTGGTTGCCGCGCACTTGCCCGAGGCGATCTTCTTGGCCCTGCCCGATGAAGATGCGCTGCTCGGGCCCAATTCCGCGCAGCCGTTGCTCGCCGCCAGGCGGTCCTTCGATGCGGTCGTCGTAGGTCCGGGCCTGGGCGATTGGCCCGAAGTTGGGTTGTTCCTTGAAGAATGGCTGCCCAAGCTCAAGGTCCCCACGGTCGTCGATGCGGATGCCCTCAGTTTGCTGGCAAAGGGCGCCTTTCGCCCTGGCGGTCCCACCGTTCTGACGCCGCATCCTGGTGAGGCCGGCCGCTTGTTAGGCATCGAGACCGTCGACGTCCAAGCCGACCGCTTTCAGTCGGCCGACGCTCTGGCGAGAAAGTTCGGCGCGGTGGCCCTACTCAAAGGAGCGTACACGGTCGCTGCCGATGGGGCCACCCCGCTTCGAATCAATCCCACCGGAAACCCGGGGATGGCCGCGCCGGGCACAGGCGATGTTTTGGCGGGGGTGGTGGGCGCCCTGCTGGCCAAAGGGCTCAGTCCTTTCGCGGCGGCGAGCCTCGGCGCTTATTGGCATGGACTTGCCGGCGACCTCTGCGCCGCCGAAATCGGCCCGGCCGGCTTTCTGGCTTCGGAACTTGCCGACCGGTTGCCCCGAGCCCGTGCTACCATAGCTTCGTCGTGAGCCGATTCCCCGCGGTCCTCCTCGTCGCCTTGCTGAGCGTCCTCGCCGGCGCCCAAGTCAAGCTCAAGCTCGAGTTCCCAGGGCCCGGGCCCAAAGAGATCTGGGTCGGCACCTCGCCCTCACGTGCGAAAGACACCAAGTTTGCGCCCACCGAAGCTCAAACCTTTGACTTTGAGCCCGCGACATTCGGCCCCGGATCCCGCCTTTATGTGCTCGATCAGACCACGGGCAACTTGGCCAGCCAGGCCATGGACAAGATCGCCGGAGGTTGGAAATTCACCGCCGCCGATTTTTCGGCGATCGCGAGCGTTCGCGTTCGGGTTGAACACGAAGGGAGGCCCGTGAAGACGGCGACCGTTTCGCTCGACCGAGGGGGCACGATGGAAAGTCGACTCATCGACGCCGATTCGGCGGGCGAAGTCGTCTTCTACGGATTGAAGCCGGGCGCGGTTCCGGTTGAAGTTCAAGTGAAGACCGTCGAGGGCGCCCATCCGCCTGCGGTCAGGCAGAGCTTCGAGGTCCCCCTGAAACGGCCCCGGCCCGAGCCCGTATTGATCGTCTCCATCCAAGACGACGTCGCCACCCTCGAGCCCGGCGCCTCGACGGCGGCAAGCGGCCGCGGCAAAAGCGGCTCGACGCTTGGGGGAAAATCGTCGAGCGGTTCCGATGGCGGCGGTTTTGGGAACGTTGTGTCGTTTCTCCTCGCCTTGGCGGTGGCCGCGGTTGCCGTGTTTTTTGGCCTGAAGTGGCTCAAGGCAAACCAGGACCGGGTGCAAAGCAAGCTCACCTCGATGGGCGTCGAAATCCCCAAACCGGGAGATGGCGCCGTCGATGCAACGCCCGCGCCTCATGCGCCGATAGCCCCGCCCCCGCCGGCACAGATTCTTCTTGACGATGCCTCGCCGGATCCGCTCGGAATACCGGCGATGGCCGCCTCCCCGACTTCCACCGGTGAGCCGCGCTTGGTCAGCGACGCAGGCGATGCCCTGCCCCTCGACGAAGGGGTTCTCACCGTTGGGCGCGAAGCGGGGCTCGGCCTGAGCCTCATCAACGAATCCACCGTTTCGCGAAGCCACGCCGAAATCGTCCGAGCGGGAACGTCCGTAAGGGTGAGGGATCTGGGCAGCACGAACGGCACCTTCGTCAATGGCGTCCAAGTGACGGGCGAAGCCGAATTGAGATCGGGCGATCAAGTGCAGTTCGGGGCGGTTCGTTTCCGATTCGAAGGATAGGATGGGCGGAATCTTCTTCCAGGCACTCATCGGCGCTTTGGGCGGCCTGCTCGCTTGGGCCATCGCCGAGCCGATGTTTCCCAAGAACTACGCGAGCCCGGAATGGGGCCGGATCGAGCTCATCTTCATTTTGCTGATCGGCGCCTTCGTCGGGGGCGGAATCGGCGCGGTCCGCGGTTATCGCCAAGGCAGTCGCCTTCATCTGGTCCGATCGCTCGCGATTGGGCTTATATTCGGTGCGGTGGGCGCCACGTTTGGCTACTCATTTGGCGGCAGCCTGAAGTCGGTGATGTTTCCCGGGATCAGCTTTACCGGGGGCGAGACGATCTTTGCCCGAATTCCCGCTCGAATGCTCGCGATAGCCCCCATCGGACTGTTTCTCGGAGCCGCGATCGGCGCCGGTGGATGGACGCTCAAGCGGTTCTTAGTGGGCGCGACCGGCGGCGTCCTGGGCGGACTCTTGGCGGGCGGCCTGTTTGATGTGATCGCCGACATGGTGAGCCCCATGCAGTTGGCGATCAAAGGCGGAGACCCGATCACCGGTGCGAACGGTTTGCCGGCAATCGCCACCGAAACCGGAAATATCTCGCGGGCCCTGACCGCGCTGCTCATCGGCGGTGCGGTCGGCCTCTTCATCGGCATCGTCGAACGCATCACCCGCACCGCTTGGGTCCGCCAAGTTTTGGGCCGCAATGAGGGCCGGGAGTGGATCGTCGACGCCCCGCAGACCTTCTTCGGCCGTAGCGAAACCGCCCAGATCCCGCTCTTTGGCGACATGAATGTGGCGCCAATGCACGCCTGCATCAGTCGTCAGGGGCAGGCGTATGTACTGATGGATGGCGGAAGCCCCCTTGGAACCGGAATGAATGGGCAGCGGATCAGCCAAGCCCCGCTCTTCGATGGCGCCCAAATCCAGATCGGATCCCACACCCTCCTCTTCATGATGAAGCAGGGCTCGGCGCCGCAGCGCGCGGCCGAGGCTCTGCGCGCTCAAAGCTACTACCCGATGGGCCAGGCGGCGGCCCAAGCCCCGGCCGGCGTCCCCACCGCCGCTTATTCGCCCGGGCCAAACTTCCCGGCCGCCGGGGCTTCCGGTATGCCGACGCAGGTCGTTTCGCCGGCCCCCTCGATGCCTACCCAAGTTGTTTCCCCGGCCTCCGCGCCCTCCTTGGCGCCCACCCTGGTTGCGACAAGCGGCCCCCTCACGGGCCAGCGATTTCCGATCCATGGGATCGTCGAGGCGGGACGGGAAGCCGCCGGGATCACGCTGGGGTTTGATACCGCCGCGTCGCGACGTCATGCGAGCTTTTCTCCCTCCCCCGGAGGCATCACCGTGGCCGACCTGGGCAGTACGAACGGAACGTTTGTCAACGATCAGCGCGTCCAATCTCAAACGCTTCGCCCCGGCGATAGCGTTAGAATAGGGGGGACCACCTTCCGGGTCGAATAAGCGCGATCATTCCCAATTTCCACTTTCCACTTTCCACTTTCCACTTTCAACCACCCCATGTCCGACCCCACCCAACAGCTCGATCCGAACCGCACGATGCTCGCCGGGCCGCCGACCGCGGTCGACCCGATGCGAACGCAGGCGATGTCCAGCCTCGGCGATCCGAACAAGACCTCGGCGATGGTGGTCGAAAAGGCCCTGAATGTGGCGATCATTTCGGGGCGCGAAGCCACGATGGCCAATGGGCCAGCGCGCGAGCAATTCCTTCTCGAGCTCACCGGCGCCGGACAGCCGCAATTCGGCGTCGCGGCTCGGACCCCGATGAATCTCTGT
>CAYONY010000061.1:0-14853 GCA_964405415.1 uncultured Fimbriimonadaceae bacterium
CCAACGAGCAACACCAGGCCGCGCGAGCGGCAAACCTCCGCCAACTTCCGCGCATCGCCGCTTTCGAGCACGATCAGCATCCGGTCGTGCATGTCGCCCAAGTGCTCCAGAGTCAAGCCCGAACCGATCGCGGTCGAAACGATCCGCGCGATCAGGCCTTCTTCGTCCCGCATGTTCACCGCATGGACCATCACGATGCTGCGGGGGCTCTTGATCGCGTAGCGGCAGCCGGCCTTGGCCAGCGCCGCATCGACCGCCTTCGACTTGCCTTCCGGCACCAGGAACGACATCCCCGAAGGCGCGAGCTTAAGAAAGTCGATGCTGACCCCGGCTTGGGAGACGGCATCCAGAACGGCAATTCGCGCCGCGCCGATCGGCGAGGCGAGGTCCTCGACGATGGCCTGGGCGAAGCCGTCGCGAACTTCGACCCGGCTGACGCCGCGCGGCTTCTCGAATTCGGTCAGGGGTTCGGAGCCTCTCACCCGGCTAAGATCGCCTCCGCGCTTTCCCAGACGTCGTCGCCATAGCTCAGCCCGCTTGCCTGGGCGTTCGCCTCCACCTGCTCTGGCCTTGTCGCCCCGATGATCACCGAACTGATATTCGGCTTCCGCAGAATCCAAGCCAGCGCAAATGCGGCCAACGACGGCGCGCCGACCTCCTTGGCAAAGGCTTCAAGCCGTTGAACCCGCTCCAGAGTTGAATTCTCCAGCACCCCGCCCATGAACATGTTTGATTTCTCGTCGGCGCCACGCGAACCCTCCGGCGGCGCCTGGCCTGGCTTGTACTTGCCCGTGAGGACGCCCTGGGCGAGCGGAGAAAACACCACCTGGCCTAGACCGTACATCTCGGAAGCGGGGATCACCGATTCCTCGATGTAACGGTTGAGCATGTTGTAGACCGGCTGGTTGCTGGCGGGGGAGCAGGCGTTCAGCTTTTCCGCGGTCTGGCAAGCCGCGGCGATCTGGTGTCCCTTCCATTCGCTCACCCCCCAATACAGGATCTTGCCCTGGCGGATCAGGTCGTCCATCGCCCGGACCTTTTCGTCCATCGGCGACTCGTCGTCCCAGCGGTGGAGCTGCATGAGGTCGATGTAATCGGTGCCGAGCCGCTTGAGCGAGTCATGGACCGATTCGACGATGTGCTTGCGGCTGGAGCCGCGGTCGTTCACCGCCTCGGTGAATTGGAACCAGCATTTGGTGGCGATAAAGACGTCGCGCCGGCGGAGGTCCTTGATCGCTTTGCCCAGCGACTTCTCCGATTCGCCGCTGTTGTACACATCAGCGGTGTCAAAGAAGTTGATGCCGAGATCAAACGCCCGCTTGACGATGGCGGTGGTGGTGTCGTCGGAAATCGTCCGTCCCTGGGTGAGCCAGCCTCCCACCGAAACCTCGCTCACTTTCACGCCGTAGCGCCCCAACCGCCGGTAATTCATGGAGGCGAGAGGTTACCTGGGGGCGTGGCCTCTGGGCTGAGGGGCACCCAAAGCGAAGGGCTTCCCGATCGTCCTCGGGAAGCCCCTTATGCCGACGCCTGCGGCCGTCAGACTTTGAACAGCGAAGCCGCGACCTTGCTGGTCACCGGCGGGTCGTACGGCAAACCTTTGTTTGCATTCATCGCACCCATCACGATTACGTAGATGTTGAAGACGACAACCGCCAACCAAACCGGAAGCATCAGGAAGGCCAGCGGCGCAAAAACCAGGGCCAAGACGAAGACGAGAATCCACATCACGATCGCCGCCCCAAAAACGCAGATGCAATAAGCGAGTCCTTGGGCGGCATGACGATAGACGAACGGCTTGTCTTTGCCGATGAGGAAAAAGATCAGGGGCGAGATGAAGCCGACCACGATCATCAGAACCCAGGACAGTAAGGCGTGGGTTTTTTCTTCTTGGGTCGGGCCCGCGATATCGGTTGTAGCGCCAGGTTCCATTGGGAATGCCTCCTCCGTGCTGAACTCATAGACGGTTCAACCGGGCAAAGCGAATCTCCTTCACGAGATTTCGAACAGAATTCCCGAGCGAAACTGGCGAATGGGCCGTAACTGGCCCGCGGAGACTGACTCGGCCAGCACAACGCGCCACTTGTTTCGAAGGTCGCCAAACGCCGCCTTGCGCTCCTCATCCGAATAGGGTTTGGGGGCTTCCGCCAGGCCCGCCGCCGCCAGCCACCGATCGCGCTGCTCGCGCGAAGTGAGGCCGAGGCTCAAATAGGCATGGGTAAAGCCAAGCTTCCTTAGCTCGTCGGCAAGCTCAGAACCATTCTGGATGCGGTCCCAAGGGATGAGGGTGCTGTGCCCCGGGTTCGCCCAGAAGTAGGGCACGTCAAGAAAATAGCCAAAGACTTCGTCAAACAGCGCCACCTTGCCCGCCGGCGAAACGACCTCGTTGATTGACTTTGCCGCCTCGGAGAAGGGAACGGCCTGGGTCTCGTAATCCACCGCCGTCTGCCGCCCAAGCACCACCGGCAGTTTGGGGTCGAGGTGAAACACTTTGCCCACGTAGAGCGACCACCCGGCTTGGAGCCCAACGATCACCGCCAACATCGGGCCGGCGCGCAGCCGAGAGAGCGCCGCGCCCGCCAGCACCGCCGACGGAATGCCAAGCGTCACCAGATAGCGACTTTGTTGGCTCAAGACGAACCACATCAGCAGGCTAATCCCCGTCATCGCCAAAATCGCGCCCTCGAACCGTCGAATCCGACCCGAGAGCAGCCACGCCAACCAGGTCGCCACCACCGCCATTCCGAGCGCGCCGGTTGGCATGCCGCCGCCGAGCGTTTGGGCCGGGTTAACGTAGCGTCCGGGCTGGAGTCCGAGGCCCAAGATCGCGACGCCGAGGTCGGCCTTTCGAAAGGTGGGCTTGCCTTCGCCGTCGAGGATCGGCGCCGAGGTCCACTGGCCGTCCGTCTGTTGGACCGAAAAGCGCCCGACCCCGAAGGTCTGCTGCTCCTCCTTGTAGATCTTGGCGCTGAAGGCGTCCCAATTCCGGCTTCCGATCTGCTCGTAGAAGAAGGGGTAGACCGGATTGCCGGTCCAGAAGAAGTTCTTCACGTACCAGGGTCCGGCAAGAACGGCGGCGGCCAGGACCATGAGCGCAACGGCTCCTAGAGCCGATTTCGGATTTTGGTTTGCCGATTGCGGATGACCCGACGATGCCTTCTTGTCATCCTGGGGCCGAGGGCCCGTATCGCCCGAAAGACCTCCTCGCACCCGCCTAAAAAGGAAGGAAGCGCCCAGGACCACCAGTCCCGCCGCAAAAAGCGTCTGCAGACCGGTGTATTTGGTCGCGCAGCCCAGGGCCAGCATCACCGCCGCTTGCCAAGCGGTCACCGCGTTTCGCCCCTCGACGAACTCGGCCGCGTAGAGCATCCCCAGCCCGGCGAAGAGCCCATGGCCGACATCGACATAAGCGGTCCCCGATTCCCAAAGCGCACACGGGATGCCGGCAAAGGCGAGCGCGGCGATCCAGCCTGCCTTTTCGCCCGCGCGGCGCCGGGCCATGCCGAACAGCGTCAGCATTCCCAAGCCATAGATCATCGTCGAAAACGCCTTGGCCCCGCTCATCCCGCCCCACTTCAAGCCCCAGATGTAAAGGTGGTCCAGGGCAAACGGAAAGTTGCTGTGGTGGATGTAAGGAATCTCGGTGATCTGGCCGGCCGCCAACCAGATCTTGGGCACCGCCAAGTGGTAGGCCAGCGTGTCCCAATCGTTCATGTCGCTGGGGCCGACCGCGCCGACCAAAGCAATCAAGAACGCGAGCGCCAGTCCAGCGACGATCGCCAATCGCCAATCTTTTGGCATCGAAAAGCGAATCGGATCGCCCTTCCAGCCTTTGGCCAATACGGCCAACCCAAGGAGCGCGGCGGCCCCTTCGAGCCAGACCCCCCAGTTCAATCCGCCCGGGATCAGGCCAATCAGAAGGGTTTCAACCCCCACCAGACCGAGGCCCAAAAGTCCAAGGACCCCGATCCGTTCCGCCGGATCGAAGTCCTTGATGTAAGCGCCAAGCGCCCATCGGCAGACTCCAAACACGCCGAGCCCGAAGAGGAAGGTGATCAGCGCGCCAAGCATGCCGGAGGAGAGTTTAGCCCTTCACGAGACACCCCATGCCGCAGCCCGGAAGATGATCGTGCGGCTCGGTCTCGCGGCACCAGCTCGGGCACAGCCCGTTCCGAGGGAATTGCGGCCCCGCCGGTGCGGCTGGCTCGGCCGGGATCACCTTGCTCGGGTCCTCGAGCGCCATGGTGAGAAGGTCGACCAATTCATCCACGTGGTTCTTGGTCGGGCGGTCTTTCACCTTGCCTTGGACGCTCTTGAGCCGATCGAGCGACGCGGCGATTTCCGCCCGGGCGACCGCGCGGTGCGTCGAGAGCGGGGCCAGCTTGTTGATTAGGGTCGAGACGTAGGTCTTCTGCATTGCCACGCGGAACGGATCGAGCGGCGCATTGGGCTGGTCCAGGGACTCCCAGACGCAGTCCCGAATCTCGTCGCACATCTCTTCGACGGTGTAAGTGTCTCGGCCATGCTTGACCGTGTTGAGCCGCATGCGGTCAAGCCGGCCATCTTGGAGCAGGCCGCCGATGACCCGGCTGTAGAGGCCGTTCATTCGGGCAACGCCCGCATCGGAGCCCAACCGGTACATGACGTCGCCTGGGAAAAGCCACTTGGGTGGTTCGAGCACGTTCTTGCAGAGCCAATCCACCGATTGGCGCTGCTTGTCCCTTCCCACCGGAATGTAGGTCTCTCCGCCCCGGCCGGCTCGATAGTCGATGAGTTCGACCCCGCCCACATTCGACATGACATGGGAGATGAAGTTGCCGAATTGGCTGACCACGGTGCCGTGGTAGCGGTTGAGTTCCGAATAGTCCTCGCCCAGCTTGGTGGTGGCCTTCATGAGGAAGCCCATCGTCCGCTTGAGGTTGGCGGTGCCGTAGTTCGAAGCCGCCACCGCATCGTCGCCCAGCGTTTCCGAAAGCGCGGTCGGATCGGCCGAGTTGTAGTTGTTGTGGAAGCGGAGCAGGGGGTTCTGGACCTGCTCGGCCGCCCACTTGTCGGTCGTCGTCAGCTCCGCCCACGGATCCTTGGCGTCGGGCAGTGGCCGATAGCCCCAGCCGATCGCCCACTTGTCGTAGGCCCCGATTCGGGGCTGCATATTGCAGTTGTCGCCCGGCTGGGCCACATAGTTGAACCGGGCGTAGTCCATGATGCTTGCCGCCGTTCCGTTCTCCTTGGTCCACTTCGGATCGCGCAGCCAAGCCACCGGCACCATCGCGCTGGATTTGCCGTTGTGGTGGAGCCCCAGCGTATGCCCGACTTCGTGGGCGACGACGAACCGGATGCACTCGCCGGTCAGATCATCCGGGAACGGAAGACTTTGGGCGCGCGGATCGACCGCCGACGCCTGCGCAAAATACCAATCGGTCACGAGTTTGAGCGCGTCGTGATACATCTGCACGTGGGCGGAGAGAATCTCGCCGCTGCGCGGATCGGCCACGCTCGGGCCCATCGCGTTGCGTACCGGAAGCGGCACCCAGCGGATCACCGAGTAGCGCACGTCTTCCGGGCTCCAATCGGGATCGTCCGGTGCATCTTTGGCTTGGATGGCGTTCTTGAATCCCGCCGCCTCAAAGGCCGGCTTCCAGTCCTCGATGCCCTGCTTCACGTAGGAACGCCACTTCTCGGGCACCTCTTTGGGAATGTAGTAAACGATGGGTTTCACCGGCTCGCTCATCGCCGCCGACGGATCCTTCTTTTCGAGCCGATAGCGATTAATGAACTCGAACTCCTTCGTGCCGTGGTAATCGTTGATCCCGAAGTCCATGAATCCGGTCGTGAAGTAGCCGACGCGCGAATCCGAGAGTCGCGCCTTCATGGGCTCTTTGGGAAGCAGGACCAAGCCGTAATGCATGATGCCGCTGAGCGAAGGTCCCGAAGCGCCGCCGCCACGACGTCCGCCGCCTGGCCCACCGCCGCCCGCGCCCGGGGTTGCGGCTTGGGCGCGCAACGTCACCAAGACCTGGACGTTCACGTTCTCGGGGAAGACCGAGACCTTCTCAACAAACGTGCGTTCGGCGTCGATCGTGCCTTGGCCGATCGCGCCTCGCGGCCCAAACTCGGGAATATCGGTCTTGTAGATTTTGGTCGCATCGATCACCGGAGCTCCCCCGGGCGCACGGGCACGAACGTCGAAAACAGCGGCGATCGGAGCGAAGGTGGATTGAAGTACCGAAGTGAGCGCGCCGCCCCCGTCGCGGGCGCGAACGGAATAGTCGAGCGTCTTGAGCAGAATCTTGTCGCCGCGCTGCTCAAACGTGAGCACTTGTTCCCGCGCCCCCGAGCCGCTAAAGGAACCCTTGGGCGCGGTGCGCGCCTCGCTGTACCAAAAGAACTCCCGGCCAAGCAGCTCGGTCGGAATCTCAAAAAGGATCGTCTCGCCCTTTGTGAAAACTTTGAATAGGCCTTCTTTCTTCGTGTGGTCCTTGATGACGGTTTCGTAGTCTTGGGGAGCCGCTTCGCGCGCCGCGCCCCCTGGGCCACGACCGCCGCCAGGACCCTGGCCACCGCCTTGCCGATCGCCCTGAACGGGCATCATCGCCGCCGCCGCAATCAACGTCAGAATCGCCATTTCGCTTACCTCGTGCCTTCGTATTCGCGGGCGTCCTTGGCGGTTCCTTTCCAATCCCGCCTTGCTAACGGCGATGGCTTTCCGCAACAATGGAGCTTCATGCGCATCGTCGAGCTGGCTACGGTGGGGAAACGGAACTTGGATCGGGCGGCCAAGCTGCTGGTCGAGGAATTCAAGATCATCGCGCCCAATGCCTGGC
This sequence comes from uncultured Fimbriimonadaceae bacterium, assembly GCA_964405415.1. Lineage (GTDB taxonomy): Bacteria > Armatimonadota > Fimbriimonadia > Fimbriimonadales > Fimbriimonadaceae > CAYONY01. The sequence continues at coordinate 6,825 of CAYONY010000061.1, forward strand.
CCAATCGCGAAGTGGCCCGCGAAGAGGTGGAGGAAGCCCTGCGTCCCGACCGCCTTGCCTTGGCCGCGATCGACCCGAACAACCGGCTCGAAGGCTGGATCGGCTCGATCCCCAGCTACGGCGGCGGAGTTTGGGAGATCCACCCGCTCGTCGTCTCGTCCGGAGCCCAAGGCGGCGGCGTCGGCACGATGCTCATGCGCGAAGTCGAGTTCCGCGCAAGCCAGGCGGGCGTGCGCACGCTGTGGGTTGGCGCGGACGACGAGGGCGGGCTGACGACGCTCTCCGGGGTCGATCTCTATCACAACTTGCCCGACCACCTGGAGCGAATGGAGAAGCTGCGGCCCCATCCGGCCGGCTTCTATATGGAGCTTGGGTTCAAGGTGGTGGGCGTCCTGCCGGATGCGAATGGCCTCGGAAGACCGGACATCTTTTTGGCCAAGCGGGTGGAGCTGGTGGACGGGGACTGAGGAGTTGGCAGTTGGCAAAAGGACAAGGGCAGAAGCCGACGCGGTGCGAATATGGAGCGCGGACTTTAGTCCGCGCCTTGGTCCGCGGGCTTCAGCCCGCGCCGGCGTCGGCAAAGTAAACTCCGCCCTTCCATGCCCGACCTTTTGCTCGAACTCGGATGCGAAGAGCTTCCCGCCGGCTTTGTCCAAAAAGCCTTTGAAGACCTGGCCCGCAACGTCGAGGCGGGCTTGCGCGAAGCCGAGGTCCCGTTCGAGCCGGGCGAAGGACCGATCGGCACTCCCCGGCGGCTGATCGTCCACTTCCGCAACCTCGCCGACCGTCAGCCTGACCGCGAGAAAGAACAACGTGGGCCGTCGATCGCCGCCGCATTCGACGCGGACGGCAAACCCACCAAAGCCCTCGAAGGCTTCTGCCGCGGCCAAGGGGTGGACCCCTCGGAAGTCAAGAAGGAAGGCGAGTACGTCTGGGTCCGCAAGGCCATCCTCGGCCGCCCGACCCTCGAGATCCTTGCCGAAATCCTTCCTGCCGCCATTCGCAGCTTAACCTTTGAAAAATCGATGCGATGGGGGGCGGCGCGGATGCGGTTCGCCCGCCCGATCCGTTGGATCCTCGCCAGCTTGGGGGGCAAAGTCGTTCCTTTCGAGATCGAGACTGTCGCCAGCGGATTGACCAGCCGGGGCCACCGCTTCGATCATCCGGAGGCGTTCCAAGCCCAAACCTATGACGAACTGATCGATGGGCTCATTGCCCGAAAGGTCGAGCCGGACCCCGCCGAGCGCGAAAAACGCATTCGCGAAGGAGCCGTCATCATTGCCGCCGGCGAGCCGGAAATCCCCTCGGCCCTGCTCACCGAAAACGTGTTTCTCACCGAGTGGCCCACCCCCATCGAGGGCCAGTTCAAAGAGGCCTATTTGGAGTTGCCCGAGGCGGTGCTGGTGACGGCGATGGCCAAGCACGAAAAGATGTTCCCGGTTCGGGGGCGGGACGGCAAGCTCGTCAACCGGTTTGTCTTTGTGCGGAATTCGGGTGAAGACGCGGCGGTGCGCGCCGGAACGGAATGGGTCCTCAATGCCCGCTTCAACGACGCCAAGTTCTTTTACGACGAAGATCGGAAGCACACCCTTGCCGATTTCCTTGCGAAAACCGAGGGAATTCTCTTTCAAGAAAAACTGGGCACGGTCCGTCGGAGGGCCGACCGTCTGGCCGCCCTGGCCGCCGAAGTCGCCACCTATACCGGCGCCGACGAAGCTGAAGCCGAACTGGCCCGACAGGCCGGTCTCTATGCGAAGGCCGATCTTGCCACCGGACTCGTAAGCGAATTGGCTTCGCTTCAAGGCATCGTCGGGGGCGAATACGCGCGCCGCGAGGGCTTTCCGGAAGCCGTATGCCAAGCGATCGCCGGCCAATATGACCTTGCAAAGATTGGCGCGCCCAAGGGGGCGGCGGATCGCACCACGGTTCGACTTGCGGTCGCCGACCAGCTCGATAAGCTAGCCGGCTACCTCGGAATCGGGCTCATTCCCTCGGGATCCAGCGATCCGTACGGGCTTCGCCGAGCGGCGACGCTTCTCATCGAGGCGGCGTGGGCGTGGCCCGAGTGGATGCCCTCTTATGCCGCTTTCCTTTTCCCGGCCGCGCTTCGCGGCTATGCCGAACAAAGCACCGCCGTCGATGAGACGAAGGCCAAGGCCGCCTTTGAGGAGGTCATGGCGGCTCGATATGAATCGCTCCTGGGTGAAGAGCGCCCGGACCACATCGAAGCGACCAAAGCCTGGGCCGCCGCGCCCCAAGACGCTCGAGGGCGTCTTAAGGTCCTTAAGCTCCTGGCGGTGGATCGCGAGTTCGTCCAGACGGCCACCCGGCCCCTCAACATCCTCGCCGCCGCGCGCGAAAAGGGCCTGCTCTCGACGCCCGTCGAGGGTTGGGAGGACCGACTGGATTCCGAAACCGGCGCCGCATTGCTGGCCTCGGTGCGATCGGCGCGCACCGAATTGGCTGGCGCCTCGGTCGCTATGGATGCGCCCCGCTCGGCAAAAGCGCTCAAGGCGCTCCAAGCTCCGATTCATGCCTTCTTCGAGGCGACGATGATCATGGCCGAAGACGCCACCGTGCGGGCAGCCCGGCTCGCATTGGTGCGGGAGACTTCGGAGGCGCTGCTCTTTGGCGGTGATTTCGCCAAGGTCGTTCTCGAAGGCGAATAACGCTTCGAATGATTGGGGACGGAGAACTTTCGTCCCAAAACAACGTACACTTCTTCAACGGGCCCGCGTGCGCTCGAAGCGAGGAGTTTTTTCGCCCATGCTGACCACCATCGCCGCTTCCATCGCTCTGGGCCTTGCGCCCGCATCGATCTCGCCCAACACGATTCGGACCCATCTTGAGGTTCTCTGCAGCGACGAGTTGGCCGGAAGGATGACCCTTTCCAAAGGGATGACCCTCTTCGCCAACTATGCGGCCGCGGAGTTCAAAAAGTACGGCCTTCAGGAAGGACCGAACAAGGGCTATTTCCACTATTTCGATACCCGGGCCAACCAGCGGGCGACCGCCAAAAACGTGGTGACCTTTGAAAATGCGGAAGGCAAGCGATGGTCGCTCGACCAAGGCGAAGATTTCGTGCCGCTGGTCGGCTCGACGAATCTGAAAACCGCCGCCGGCGACGTGGTCTATGTTGGCTACGGCTTGTCCGAAGAGAATTGGAACGATTTCGCGGGGGTGGACCTCACCGGCAAGATCGCGCTGATCCTTCGTGGAACGCCCGAAAGCATCACGAGCCGCGTTTCGAACGGCGCCAAGGCCCGCACCGCGGTCGAGAAAGGCGCCATCGGCGTGGTCTTTGCCGGGCCGTCGGCGCCCGGTCGCGCCCCACTGCCCGCGCTCACCCGGGGCCAGGGCGTTCCCGCCAGCCTCGAAACGGTGGCGGCGTCGATCACTTCCGAGTCGTTCGAGCAGATCACCGGCATGAAAATCGCGGAAGCCCGAGCCGCCAAGGGCCCGGCCAGCAAAGCGCTGGGGCTCAAAGCGCGCTTGATCACCGAGACCGAAGAAAACGTGGGCAAGGCGATCAACATCATCGGCTACCTGCCGGGCAACGACCCGGTGCTGAAGGATGAATTCGTCATCATTGGCGGCCATTACGACCACCTGGGATGGGCGGAAGCAGGCTCGCGAACCGGTGTCGACATGATCCACTATGGAGCCGACGACAACGGCTCCGGGTCAGCCGGCGTCTTGGCGGTTGCCGAATATATGGCTCGCACCAAGGGCAACAAGCGAACGATCATCTTCCAACTCTACTGCGGCGAAGAACTCGGGCTGCAGGGCTCGAATGCATGGTGCAAGGACAATCCGGAAACCTTGGCCAAGACGACCGGCATGCTGAACATGGACATGATCGGCACCGTTCGCTTTAACGACATTTACGTCTTTGGCACGAGTACGAGTACGGCTTGGGAGGGCCTGATCGACCAAGTGAAAGTGCCCGAACTCAACCTCGTTCAACGATTCCACCTGCGCGGCGACAGCGACCAAGCGTCCTTTGGCCGACGAAACGTGCCGGCGCTGTTCTTTCACAGCATGCTCACGAACGAATATCACACGGAAAAGGACACGATCGACCGCGTGAATATGGTGGGGGCCGCGAAAGTCTGCGAAGCCGTTGCCAACCTTGCCATGATCCTCGACAAGGCGCCGAAACTCACCTGGAACACCAAGGCCACGCTCGGCGGGCGGAACGATGACCGCGTGATTCCCACCGGAAACGGAAAGAGCGAACGCGCCGGAACCTAGCTTCGCAAGCGTCCAGCTCGAAGGGGGCGGAGGGCCGAGAGACCCTTCGCCCCTCCGTTTTATCAGGGGGCCGGACGTCCGAAGATCTGCTGCTCCAGCATCTGCCGGCGAAGGTCGACGGTCGCATCCGCATCGACCCGCCAGCGTCCGCCCGACTTGGCAACCACCCATACAAAAGTCGAGCGAATCGGCCGATCGGCAAAGAAGTATTCGGCCAGCGCCAGGATGCGCCGGTCCTGACGCTGGGTCTTGAGGACGCGGTAATGGGCGCCGGCGCTGGAATAGCGTTCCACCATTGCCGCCAGCGCATTGATGTTTTCGTCCCGGGAACCTTCGCGGACCGCCCGGCGAATGCCGGCCAGATTGCGTGCAACGACCGCCCGATGGAACTTTCGCAAGGCGCTCTCGGGACCATAGTCCTGAAGCATCCCGAAGACGCTGCCGACCAACAGGGCCAACACGATCGCGGCAATCAGGTTCGCCAACGGCACGCTTCCGCGACGCATGGCCGGATTATGCCTTGCCGGGTTTGATGAACTTCACACATTTCGGTCCGTCTGAGTTACCATAGACGTATTCTGGGAGGGATCGCAATGCACGACCTATTGACCCGAAGAGATCTTTTTCGAGTGGGCGGGCTCATCGCCATCGGCCTCACCACGCCCCGCTGGCTCTCGTCGATTGCCCGGGCGGATGTGATTCGAAAAGCGCAGGGCGGACGCGCGGCCAAAGATACCGTGCTCGTCGTTTGCCAGCTTTCCGGCGGCAACGACGGCATGAACACGGTCATTCCGTTTGCCAACAAGACCTATTACGAACTTCGACCTCAACTCGCGATTCCCGAAGACAAAGTTCTAAAGCTCACCAACGAGGTAGGCCTGCATCCTTCGATGACCGGAGTCGCCGAGCTCTACAAGCAGGGCAAGGTCGCCATTCTTCAAAACGTGGGCTACCCCCGGTCGAACCGTTCGCACTTCAAGAGCATGGAGATTTGGCAATCGGCCAGCCCGGATTCCACCCAGAAATACGGCTGGCTCGGGCGGCACTTTGACCAGCAGATGGCAGGCGGGCCGCTAAACCCGGTCGTCGCGCTCGGCCTCAGCACCGACAAGCCCCACGCGCTCACAGGCAAGCAAGCCAGCATTCCCTGCTTTGCCAGCCTTGCCGATATCCAGTCGATGGTCGGCGATCCCGACGCGGAGCGGATGCTGCGCGCCATTCAGGGCCCCGATGCCCCCGCCGGCACCACCACGCGCGTCGTTCAGCAGGCCAATAAGTCGGCGCTCGATGCGATGGCCCAGCTCAGCAAGCAGCTCAGCGGCTTCACTCCGAAGCAAACCTACGCCAACGATCCGTTTGGCAACGGGTTCCGGCAGATCGCGCACCTGATCGCCACGTCACCCCAGACGCGGGTGATTTACTTCAGTGCCGGAGGCTTCGACACCCACGCCCGCCAGATCGACTCCCACGAACGGCTCCTGGGCGGCTTCAGCAATGCCGTCTCGGCCTTCCAAAAGGAAATGGAAGCCCTCGGCAAGGATAAGAATGTGCTCGTCCTGGTGTTCTCGGAATTCGGCCGACGAGCCTACGAGAACGCAAGCATCGGCACCGACCACGGAAAAGCCGGCCCCATGTTCCTGATCGGTTCGTCGGTCAAGGGCGGGCTCCATGGACCCTTGCCGAACCTGGGCGACTTGGACGATGGCGATCTGAAGTTCAACATCGACTTCCGTGAGGTCTATGCCACCACCCTCGACAGCTGGATGGGCGGCGATTCAGAAGTCGTGCTTGGGCAGAAGTTCAACAAGGTCGACGCGCTGAAAGGCTAGTCCTCGACCCGGCCGTATGCGGGGAAGTCCTTACCGGGACTTCCCCGTTTGGCTTTTGGAACCGGGCCGCAAGCAGGTATACTCCGCCTTCTCGAACCTACCGAGCTTGGACCAGGCATGAAACGCACCTATCAACCGAACAACCGGCATAAAAAGAAAACGCACGGCTTTCGCATCCGAATGCGGACCACCGACGGGCAGAACACGATCAAACGGCGGAGGATCAAGGGCCGGGCGCGGCTGACCCATTAGCACCGGGCCGAACAAAGCGCGCTTCGATGAGATTTACCGGGAAGGCAAGAGGGTCCAAGGAGAGCTCTGCCGGTTGATGGCTCTGCCGGGAACGGGAAAAATCGGATTCGCAACTCCGCGCGCCCTCGGAAACACGCCTCGACGCAATCGATTGAAACGGCGCTTTCGGGCTGCCGTATTGAGTATCGAAACACCGCCGAATCTCGATCTCGTAGTGTCGATTGCCACCCGAGCCGACCAAGCCCCTTTTGATCAAATCCGCACCGACCTCGACCGCACGATCCAACGCATAGCCGCACGATGGGCAAACGACTCGGAATCTTCCTGATCAGGCTTTACCAGCGCACGACCGGCTGGGTGCCGCCAACCTGCCGCTACACGCCGAGCTGCTCGGAATATGCCGCGCAGGCGGTCGAACGATTTGGATTGGCCAAAGGCTCCTGGCTGGCCTTGAAACGCATCGGAAGGTGCCATCCCGGCCGGCCGGGCGGGCATGACCCGGTGCCCGAAAGGAACGACGAGACGACGGTCTCCAAACTCAAAACTTCCGCCTCTCACTAACCCAAATCAACATGGCTCGACCCGCGCCCAAAGGCAATTTCCTTCAAACCCTTCTCCTGGTCTCCGTGATCTACATGGGGCTTTGGCTGTTTATGAACAGCCAGAAGCCGGCCGCCGACCCGCGACCGGCCGAGCAGTACATGACGGCGGTCCGCAAGGAGGTCGCCGATCTCAAAGCCGAGAGCAGCCGGCGCAGCATCCCCGTTTCGAGCGTCATCCGCGAATGGGACACCCAGGGCAAGCAACTTCAGCTTCGCCTGACCCATGCCGGCATTACGGTTGACCAGGCCGAAGAGATCATGCGCTACCAGAACGAACTGGGGCTCGATGTGACCTTAGCCTCGTACAAGCCCTTTTTCGAGCGAAAGGTCGCCGAACAGGCCCAGCGCGAAAAGTGGGATGCCAAACGCAAACAGGAAGCCGAAATCGAAGGGCTGCTGCTGGTCGCCGACGCCCAATACCGGCAAGGCATCAAGCGGGCAAACAACAATCGGCAGGACCAAGCGTTCCTCACATTGCAAGGTCCGGCCCACCGGTTTGTGGGCGACCCGGCGTGGACCCAGACCGAATATGAACTGCCGGCGCCCTTCGGCGGCGAACTGCGAAGGACCACCGCCAAAGCGTTCTTCGACGAATTGGTGGGCAAGCTCAGCGCCCGCTCCAAGACCGACCTTGTCCTGGGCCTCGTTCCGGGGTATGCGATCATCGATGCGCTGGTCAAAGCGACCGGCTCGGTGCCCGCGTTCAGCTATGCCTTTGCCGCGTTGATTTTGGCGGCCATCGTGAGAGGCAGCGTCTGGCCTTTGGCCCAAAAGCAGTATCGCTTCGGCCGCCAGATGTCCCAGCTCCAACCGCTGGTCAAAGAGATCAAGGAGCGGTACACCGACAAAAAGACGGGGCAGATCACCGATCCCCAGGAATTCCAGCGCAAGTCGATGGACTTATATCGGGAGTACGGGATCAATCCCTTCGCGGGATGCCTTCCCACCTTCATCCAGATCCCGTTCTTCCTGGTCATTTACCAGTGCATGGTGGCCTATCGGTTCGAGTTCCAAAACGGGACGTTCCTGTGGATCAACCCGACCACCGCCGCCGCCACCAACGGATTTATCGCGCCGAACCTTGGAGAGCGC
>CAYONY010000062.1:0-14814 GCA_964405415.1 uncultured Fimbriimonadaceae bacterium
TTCGGGCTTTTCGACCACCAGGGCTTCGGTCGTGAGCACCAGGCCGGCGATCGAGGCGGCGTTCTGGATCGTGGAGCGCGTCACCTTGGCCGGATCGACGATGCCCGCCTTGGCCAGGTCCTCGATTTTGCCGTTCAGCGCGTTCAGACCGAAGCCCGCCTTGGCGTCTTTGATCCGCTCGACGATGACCGAGCCCTCGAGGCCCGCGTTCTCGGCGATGGTCCGGATCGGCTCCTCCAGCGCGCGCTTGACGATCGCCACGCCGGTGGCTTCATCGCCGGTCAGGGCGCTCTTGCCATCGGTAAGCCCGCTCAAGGAAGCGGCCGCCTCCAGCAGGGTCACGCCGCCGCCGGGGACAATGCCTTCTTCGACCGCCGCGCGGGTGGCCGAAAGGGCATCCTCGTACCGGTGCTTCTTCTCTTTGAGCTCGGTTTCGGTACTGGCGCCGACCTTGATGACCGCCACGCCGCCGCTGAGTTTGGCCAGGCGCTCCTGGAGCTTCTCGCGGTCGTAGTTGCTGTCCGTCTTCTCGATCTGGGCCTTGATCTGGGTGATGCGGCCCATCACGTCGGCCTTGCTGCCCGCGCCTTCGATGATCGTGGTGTCTTCCTTGGTGATCACGACCTTTTTGGCGGTGCCCATCATGTCGATGGCGATGTTATCGAGCTTGGTGCCCAGGTCTTCGCTGACAAAGGTGCCCTTGGTGAGGATGGCGATATCCTCAAGCATGGCCTTGCGGCGATCGCCGAAGCCGGGCGCCTTCACGGCCGCGATCTGAAGCACGCCGCGGATCTTGTTCAGCACCGCGGTGGCCAGCGCATCGCTCTCCAGGTCCTCCGCGATGATCAGGATCGGCTTGCGGGTGGCGGCCGCTTTCTCGAGGAACGGCAGAAAATCCTGAGCCGAGCTGATCTTCTTCTCGTGGATGAGGATCAGCGGGTTCTCCATGATCGCTTCCATCCGCTCCGGATCGGTGACGAAATAGGGGCTGATGTAGCCACGGTCGAACTGCATGCCTTCGACCACCTCAAGGGTGGTTTCGCGGCCCTTGCTCTCTTCGACGGTGATGACGCCGTCTTTGCCGACCTTGTCCATCGCTTCGGCCACGTGCTTTCCGATCTCTTCGTCGTTGCCGGCGATGGTGGCGACGTAGGCGACCTGCTCTTTGTCCTTGATCGGCTTGCTCGCCTTCTTGATGCTGGCGATCACGGTCTCGACCGCCTTGTCGATCCCGCGCTTGACCGCGATCGGGTTGCCGCCGGCGGCCACGTAGCGCAGGCCCTCGTTCACGATGGCCTGGGCGAGCACGGTGGCGGTGGTGGTGCCATCGCCGGCGACGTCGTTGGTCTTGCTGGCGACCTCTTTGCAGAGCTGGGCGCCCATGTTCTCGTAGGGGTCCTCGAGCTCGATCTCCTTGGCGACGGTGACGCCGTCCTTGGTGATGGTGGGGCTTCCCCACTTCTTGTCGAGGACGACGTTGCGTCCTTTGGGGCCAAGGGTGACCTTGACGGCGTCGGCGACTTTGTTGACGCCGCGCTCGAGGGCGCGACGGGCGGTTTCATCATAAAGTAGTTGTTTTGCGGGCATTTGGGTTCTCCTATGGGTAATTCTTTGAATCGTTGGCCGTTGGCCGTATGCCGTTGGCCGAATATGTTTAGTCGTCGTTCGGTAGTGAGCGAATCAAGCCTTCGAGTAGCTGGCTCGAACGCACGGCGAGTGTTTTCAACTCGGTTGCCGTTTCGTCGTTGAGCATTCCTTGGCGCCGGGCGATCTCGATTTGGGTCCGCAGTTCAAAACTTGAACCTCGTGCGATCTTCAGGTGCCGGGCAAACCCTTTAGGACCAAAACTCGATCCTTCGGAGATGTTGGAGGGAACTGAAGCCGAGGCGTTTCGCATTTGCCGAACCAATCCGAAGAGTTCTTCCTTCGGAAACGTCCTTGTCTTGGCGTAAATCGCATCGGTCAATTCCATCGAAACTTTCCAAGCATCCAGTTTTTCGTACCCAAACTCCTCCATCGCATCCTCTCGCGGCTAACGGCTAACGGCCAACGGCTTACAATTCCTAGTTCAGGACCGCGTAAACCTGGTCCTCATCGAGAATCGTATAGTCCTCGCCGTCGATCGTGACCTCGTTGCCTCCATATTTGGAAAAGAGCACGCGGTCGCCGGTCTTCAGCGTAAGTTTGTTGCGGCTGCCGTCATCCAGGATGCGGCCGGCCCCCACGGCGACGATCTTGCCTTCCTGGGGCTTCTTTTTGGCGCTGTCCGGCAAGTAGATGCCACTCGCGGTGCGCTCTTCGCTTTCGGTGACCTGCACGACGACCTTGTCGCCGAGCGGTTTGAGATTGGCCATTGGTTGGAGTTCCTCCTTAATTGATCTTCGAGGCGGCGGTTAGCACTCCCGCCGCGCGATTGCCAATTGTGGCATCGGAGCGGGCGAATTGTCAATCTGAGCCGGAGAGTGCTAAATCCGCCCCTCCGAGTGAATGGAGCCGTTCGAGCCGGGAAAACGAATCTAGGCTCGGCGCCGTTCATCCGGTGGCCTCGTCCGGTTCGCGGCCCGGGCTTAATGGTTGGCGTCGGCCAAAAAGAGAATCGGGTCCGAAGCCAATGCGGGACCGATCGTGCTCGGGGCCGACCACTTCTTGCCATCGAACCGCCAATATCGGATCCTTCCCTCCGCATCCTTGGCCACCAAATGGATCCGATGCTGGAACGTTTGCCGTTCGGAAGGACCGACGAGGTTCTTTTCGCTCAGCACGGAGGGCGAGGAGTGGATCTTCCCTTCGAGTTTCTCCCAGGGTTTCCAGCCCGATTCCTGAATCCAGACCCGGTGCATCAGGCTATCGTCGGGGCCGCGCGCAAAAATGTGGACGCGAGCTTTGGCTTTTTCAATCGGAGTGGCGACGAGCCGGGTGTCGAAAGATCCTTCAAACAGCGTACAGGCTGCCGGGCGATCTTGGAAGGGCCGGCCCAAATCTTGCCACTCGCCCCATTTGCCGGCCGGATCGCGAGTGATCGCGCGGATCGACTGGTCGGTCGGATCTCGGCCCAGGAACAAGAAAGTCTCATCGCGCCAATTGCCGTAGGTGGCGAATGCCGGATTGCCCTCAAAGCGGCCCCCAACGGTCGTCCACTTGCCCGATTCGTTTATCGCCAACGAAGAACTTGAAACCAGCAAGGGCTTGGCGATGAGTGCGCCTCCGGCGGAAAGCGCCGCCAAGAGAGAATGGGCGCCGACGACCGGGGTTCCCGAAAACGGGCCCATATCCCATTCGCCGCCACCCCCGTCCTCCCGCAAGCGCCAATCGGCCGAGCGTTCGACGGCCACCAGCCCATCTCCGAGCGGCGAATCCAGGAGCCGGCGCGACCATAGCTGGCCATTGGCATTTCGGGCGTAAAGGAACGGACGGAAAAAATTGCCGCGGCCCGACGTCGTATAGCCCATTGAGTCGGCCGAAACGGCGGGGCCCGGAACGATGAGCGGCTCGCTCGAATCGCGAATCCGGCCGTCTTCCACCTTCATTTGGTTCAGGGTCTTCCAAGGGGACCACTCGACAGAGCGGATCTCAACCTGGGTCAGAGCGTTGGCCAAGCGATCGTCGGAGACGGGCCGCGTCAGCACTTTATTCGGATGGACCCGAATTCGGAAGGGCTCGAGCCGAGGGTTGTCCCATCGGGTGGACTTTTGCGGGGGACAGTTAAGGATCGCCAGCGGAACGGCGCGGACCCGATCGCTTTCGTTAAAGATTGAGACCTGAAAGCTCTCTTTCGTCAAGTTGCGGACTTGAAAGGCGGGCCGCTCGGGATGTACTTCGAGGCGCCGACTTCCTTTCATCGGCCGGATTTCGGCGTTGGCGGCAAGCGAGAGACCGGTTGCGGCCAGCTTGTTGAGCAATCCGAGTTCGAAAGCCTTGGTGTGAAAGACCTGATAGGGCATCTCGTGCGACTTGCCATTGGCCAGGGACAATCTCTGACGAGGAATCAGACGGACGCTATCGCCGCCGTTGAAGAGTTCGATCCGCAGGGTTCGGCCGCTGCGATTAGTGAGCCGTAGGGTTTTGGGGGGCGTCGGCCGGGACGTCTCGACGAGAATGAGCGACCCCTCGCCGCGAAACGCATAGCGAAGGTGGCCCTTCGCGTTCAGGCCGGCCACTACGATGCGCTTTTCCGACGCTTCCGCGCTTGCCAGGGCGACGAGAGCCACCGCCAGCGCCAGGATGAGGCGAGCTTGGGGAGCGAGCGTACGTGGCATTTCAAATACAAGACGCGGGGCCAAGGGAATCGGTCCGGCGGAATCTCCGCCGTCGGGTTCCGGGCGGTTGCGTATAATGGGCTTCGGCGCTTCGGGCGCCACCGGGTCCGCGGAAAGGGCTTAGCCCGCCGAATCGAAATCGTTCGAAAACTCGAACCTTTGTGCCTCCCGAACGCGGACCTCGGGGCGATGCATGGAGGTTTGAAATGTCAAATTCCCTACCCGAAAACGCCAACCTTGACCATCTCAAGGGCCAGGCCAAGGCGCTTTTCCATTCCCTAAAGGCTTCCGAAAAAGAAGCGCTGGCCCGAGCGGCAAACCTCGGTTTCGGGCCCCCGTTTCCCCTTGCCAAAGCTCAATCGATCCTCGCCAAAGCGTACGGCTTTGCCAGTTGGACGAGGCTCAAGCGCGAGGTCGAAGTGGACCGGCCCCTCTTCGAGCGGCTCGCCGCGGCGGTGCGTGGCGGCGATCGGGAGACGGTTCAGGCGTTGGCCGTTCGCAATCCGGCCCTGCTTGCGCGTTTTTCGAAGTCGGATTTCGACGCGCCGCTGCTGAACCTCGCGGCGGGCCGAAACGACTTCCCGATGGTCTGTCTGCTGGTGGAGCTCGGCGTCGATGTCAACGCGCGCAGCACCTGGTGGGCGGGCGGCTTCGGCGCGCTCGATTTCACCAACGAACAGATTTCCGATTGGCTGATCGCCCACGGCGCGATCTTGACGCCTCACGCGGCGGCCCGGCTGGGCAAGGTTGAGGAACTACGCAAGATGCTTGAGGCGAATCCCGGCCTGGTCCGCGAAAGGGGGGGCGACGGACAGTTCCCGCTTCATTTCGCCAAGACGCCGGAAGTGGTGGATCTGTTAGTCGACGCTGGAGCCGACCTCGAGGCCCGCGACCTCGACCATCACGGCACCGCCCTTCAATTCCGCATTCTTGACGAAGACGTTCGCAAGGCGCTATTGCGGCGGGGCGCCCAGCCCGACATCTTTTCCGCGGTGATCGAAGACGATCCGATTGCCGTGGCGCAGCTCCTCGAGCGCGATCCGGAAGCCCCAGACCGGAAAACAACGAGCCCGGGAAATCCCCAGATCCCCCAGGCGCCGGGCGGCCACATTTACTTGTACCAACTGGGCGCGCTTCAGCCGCATCAGGTTGCGTTCGGCCATGGCCGAAACCAGGCTTGGGTGGAGTTGTGGGAGCGGGCCGAGGATCCGAAGCGGCTTGCCATGGCGGCGTGGGCGGAAGACCGGGAAGCCGCGATCAAGTTGACCCTAAGGACTCCCGAATTGGCCAGCCGACTTTCGCGGGCCGACCTCGAAATGCTTCCCGACGCGGCTTGGGAGCGGCGGGTCGGCGCGGTTCGGCTCATGCTCGAACTGGGTTGGCCGGTCGATGCGGTGCAGGGCGAGCATTCGTCCGCGGTCGATCGAGCCGCGTTCCACGGGTTCGACGACGTGATCGAAGCGGTGCTTCCCTTCCATCCCAACCTTGCCCAGCGCAACACATACGGCGGAACACCGCTGGGGGCCTGCCTTTATGGATCCATCCACTCCTGGCGGAAGGATGGAAACCACGTTCGTTCGGTGGAGCTGCTCTTGAGGGCCGGCGCGCCGCCGCCGGACCGCGTCTACGGGTCCGCGGAGGTGCGGGAGATCTTGGCGAAGTGGGGGTTTTGAAGTTGGAATCGCCCCCTCCTTTGAAGGAGGGGCGGGGGGTGGATGACGCCACGCCCTGGCTAAGGCTTGAGGCCAACGCGCTGCATCGAGTTCACCCACCCCAAAGCCTCCCTTAAGGGAGGGGCAACTTACTAGCGCCGAAGGCGCAGGACGGCGGTTTCGAACTGTTTCGACTTCCAGACTTGGCGGTCCGTCGTCATTCTCCGGTTGATCGCGAAATCGGAGAAGATCCGTCGCCAAGGGCCGTTGTTGGGCGCCGCGGTGCTTACGATGAGACCCTGAAGATCCCAATTGTCGGGCTGGCGGAGATCCCCGATGAGCCCGCCTCCGGACGATTGGGTGGGAAGCAGATTGCCGCCTTTGCCCTGCAAGAAACGAATTGAGACATCGAACAGGTCGGAGGCCGTGAAGAACGGCTCGCCTACCGCGACGGCGGTCTTGGTGAGGCGCTGCCAAGCCGAATACCGGCCTTCCCAGCGATCCGGAAAGCCGTCGGTACTTTGCAGCACGAACGATGTGGATGCCGGGTTGATCGAACGGCGAACCGCATCGCCCTCAAGCAGCCAAGGAACGCGGGCATGTTCGCTCGCGATGGGCGCATTGAACCAAAGGTCGAACCGGCTGTTGTAATGGAGGTCCTGATCCCTCGGCAGGTTCAGCCGGCGGATATCGTCGTGGCCGATCAGAACTTCGAGCTTCATCGCGCCAATGGGATCGCCGGGGACCCGCTTGAACGGGCGGAACATCGGCGCTTGCCACCAACCGCCCTCATCGAACCGGTGGTTGACCTCGGGAAAGGTGCCCAGGTCCTTTTTGCTTCCATCCGCGCCCCGATAGAAGAAGCGCACCGCGCGCATCGACCAATCATCGCCCGTGTCGAGCTGATGAAAGTTGTCGTTGCCGGTGAGGGCGCCCGATTCAAACCCGATCCGCATTTGGCGGATGGTGTGAACCGGGAATCGGACGCTCGCTTCGACCTGGACGCGGGCGCCGGGATTCCGCGTGTCGTTCAGGACGCGTTCGCCGTTGCGATGGCCCGACCAAGCGCGGCCGTCTTCGATGTCGAAGTCAAGCTTGACCCGGGATTGGGGCCGGAAGTCGTCGCCGCCATGTTCGAACTCCGCCCAAACATCGCCCGGGCTGATCATCTCGTCGGTGACGGCGGTCGGAAAGAACGGGGAGACCCATTGCTGGGTGTACTTGAGATGGGTTCCCATCTTCATTCGCTGATAGATGATCTGACGCCGGCCCGGAGTAAACGCCTCCACCTTGATCCCGTCGAGCATCCAATGGTCGTCGAACCCGGTGGCCCGGCCCGAGGTGAAGGCCAGACGAAGGTGGTGAAGGTCGGCGACTTCGGTGTTCGGAGGCGGGGTTAGGGTGATGGTCTTGACGCCGCCACCGGGGATTCCGGCCGCGGCTAGCCCGCCGCTCTTGCGTCCGGTCTTTCCTTCCAGAACGACCATGACCCGGCTGTCGCTACGCAAGTCGTCGGCCCCGGTGGTGATGGTGATTTCGACTTTGGAGACGGCGACGGCCGGGAAAAGTAGGAGGGTGGAGAGCGTGGCAAGCATGGTGGACCTCAAGGGATAAGACCGCCGAGGCCTAGGGGACGTTTCGAGGAGTTTGGGATTCGGCCGAGGAAGACGCCAACCGTGCTTGAGGCCGCAAGAGAATAAGCCGCGGCTTCGGACGTCCGAAGCCGCGGCGAGTTGGACGATTCGAGATTGCGTCTTACTTTTGCCGCTTATAGTCGAATTCGATCTTCGCGAAGTTCAGGCTGAGGCTCTCCATCGGCCGGTCTCCCCCCGTGTTCGACTGGTGCTGATAGTTCACGACCGTCACGCTTTCCAAAGTGATGACGTAATAGTCCTGCTGCTCCTTGCCGGCTTTTCGAACCGTGAGCTTGACGGTTGGGAAATGGTTGCCTCGGACCACCTTCTTGGCCAAAAGCGGGCTCGCCTTGGAAGAGCTCATCATGACCGAGAGGTCGCTGAAGCTGGCTTTGCCGGCGCCGCCGCCACTGCCGGCGGCCATCGATCCTCCGCTGGATTTGATCGAAAGCGCACGGATATCGGCTTCGTCGATCGTGAGTTCCAGATTTTGGCGAGGAGCCGCGGCGCGTTCGGCCTGGGCGGGAGCGAGTTGGGCAGTCGCGATGGAAAAAGCCGCCAGTGCGGTTAGGGCCAGGGCAAGGGTTTTGGTCTTCATGGTTGATCTCCGTGATTCGGGACGAATCTTGTGGGTTGGAGGACGCGCTCTCGGCCGAGGTTCCGAAGGTCCCAAGAGAGGTAGGGCTTTTGACGGGGACCGATCGCTTCGGATGTCCCTTGGGGCGCCTCCGGCTCAGAGTCCGATATGGCTTCGGCGGGTGAATCTGAAACTAAAAGTCGCGGCCGAGCACCAGGCCAAAAGGAAGAATACGGCATCCGCAACCATCACGGATGCAGACGATGGCATATCGGGACCTGCTGGACAAAAGGGTCGGCCTAAAAAGCAAACGCCCGGAAGTTTCCGGGCGTTTGAAGTTTCTCGAGGGCGTCGTGGACTTACTTTCGGCGACGCCGCAGCAAGGGCAGGACCCCCAGGCCCAGAACCGCGAGCGTTGCCGGCTCCGGCACGACGTTGAACGTGGCCCAATACGCCCCGTAGGCATAGGGCTTTTCCGCATCGAAGATCTGGGTGCCGTTGGAGTCCGTGATTGAAAAGTCCAAGCTCACCGGCAAGGCAGGCGAGCCATGGGTGATCGTGGAACTGCTCTCCACCAAGGAATTGGCAAAATCCATGACCGAATCGTTGGGACCGGCTTCATGAAGCGCGTCGCCGACGACGTTGTTGGCCAGGTTGAACTGGGAGACCGCCAGATAGTATCGGCCGGGCGCCAAATTCAGGTGGAGCTCCGAGTGGAAGGCGTGCGTCGTAGAGGCCGGGAACCAGTCGTCGTTGTTCCAAGCTCCCATGGTTTGAAAGTTGGCGTCGTAGAGCCAAACCTCGGTGTCCGTGTAGCTGAACGTGGTCCCGGAAGGGCTCTTGGCCAGGTCGTAAGTGGTGAAATCCCATGACCCGGGCTGAAAAAGGCCCAGATCGACCGGCGTGATGGGCGTGGTTTCCAAGGTCGCCACGTAATCGGCGGTGGTCGTCGTGCCTCCGGTCACCCGATAGTACATCTCCTCGCTTTTGCCAAAGCCGTACCATTGGTTGAATCGGGCGGGCGTGGTCGTCGTCGAGGACGTTTGGATGGTGGTATCAGTCGTCCCAACCGTGCCGTTGGCGCCGCCGGCGACCCCGCCCGAGACGTTAAGCCCACGCAGCGTGCCGGTGTGCCCCGCCGTTCCCGCGGTGGTGAGGATCATTCGATGACGATAGATGCCCAATGCGGCCGCGGTCGTGGTGACCCGAAAGTAGTCCAATCCGGCGCCGGTCGACGCGATCGAGTTCCCGGTGATCGTGTTGCCGTGGCCCATGGTGAAGGCGTTGGCGGTCCCTTTAGAGTCGTTGCCCTCCGTCTCCGTGAACTGCGCCATCGCGGGCAGGACCGCCAGAGCGGCGGCCGCAATCGTTGACATTCGTAACCAAGAATTATTCAATTCCTTCTCCTCGTCCAGTACGGCGAACCCAACAAAATCGCCCTGCAGCACGTTAATGAGGTCTATTGTAAAGGCAATTACCCAATCGCGCAATCCCTAAGGCCCGAATTCGGCAAATCTACCGGGAGGGGCTTACTCCTTCGCCCAGAACATCGCACCGGCGGGCTCCGAGATCACCGAAGCTTTTAGCACTTGCATCGCTTTGCGTAGGCCCTCCATCGGCGACATCAGGCCGTCCTCATGCTCGATCGAAAGCACATGGTCGTACCCGACCATCCGCAGATTCGAGACGAAGTCTTTCCACCAGCCCAGCGTGTGCCCATAGCCAACGCTGCGGAACACCCACGAGCGGTTCGGGATGTCGCCGTAGCTCTTGGTGTCGAGGTTTCCGTTGCGGCCGGAATTGTAAGGGTCGATCCGGGTGTCCTTGGCATGCACGTGGAACAGCGCACCCTCTTGGCCCAGCTCGCGAACGGCGGCGATGGGATCGATACCCTGCCACCAAAGGTGGGAAGGATCGAAGTTCGCGCCGATCGCGTCGCCGTTCTTGCCAACGCCATTTCGCAGCTTGAGCAGGGTGTCGTTCGAGTAGCACACGAAGCCGGGGTGCATCTCGATCGCGAAACGGACGTTGTGCGCCTTTAAGAACGCGGCCTGCTCGCGGAAATAGGGGATCACCCGGCGCTTCCACTGCCATTCGAGGATGTCGCGGTATTCGTCGGGCCAAGCGCAGGTCACCCAGTTCGGGTTTTTGGCGCGGGGGCCGTCGCCCGGGCAGCCGCTGAAGCCGTTGACCGTCTTGATGCCCAAGAGCGAAGCGAGCTTGACGCAGTTCACAAACGCCTGGTGGTGGTCGTCGGCGATGGATTTGACCGGGTGGAGCGGGTTGCCGTGGCAGGAGAGAGCCGAGATGATGAGGCCGCGGGATTCGACGTCTTTGAGGAGCTTGTCGCGCTCGGCTTTGCTTTCGAGGAGCTTGGCCATGTCGAGGTGGGCCGAGCCGGGGTAGGCGCCGCCGCCGAATTCGACGGCCTCGATGCCTTCGGCTTTGACGAGGTCGAGGGTTTCGGCGCGGGACTTGTCGCCAAAGAGGGCGGTGAAAATTCCGATTTTCATGAGATAGCTACGATTTCGGCGGACAGGCCTCCTCCTCCTGCCTCGGAGAAGGAAGCGGCCGGAATGGGGGATTCGCCCGAACATTACCGAAACTCACCCCTCCCGAACATAAAACGCTGCCGTGCCCGACACCTCAAAACCGATCCTTTCGTACACCGGCAAGCCCATCGTGCTCGCCTGCAGAATTCCAATTTCGCAGCCCAGTCCCGCCGCCAGCCGCAGCGGCTCGGCGGTTGCCAGTGCCCCGTACCCTCGGCCGCGAAAGTCCGGATGGGTCGTCACACAGTAGATGCCGGCGAGTCCGTCACAAAGGAAAAGTTGCGACGTGCTCACCATCCGGCCCGCATCGTAAACCGCATAGAACTGCATCGTCGAATCGGCCGCATCGCTGCCGTAGCGAGTCGTTTCCGCACAAAGTTCGCCCAAGATCCGCGGCAGGCCATAGGAATCCGCCAAGAGACTGGCCCATTCTTCGAGTTCGGCAGCGGCGATCCGGCGGCACTCGACCCCATCGCTGGCCTGGGTGGAGCTCAGCTTCGACAACTCGACCGCCATCAAGGGCAGCTGCCCCGCCAGCGCATATCCGCCCGCTTCCATCAGAGCCGTTTGGCCCTCCTCCAGATCCGGGATCGTGAAGAATACTGACGTGGGCAACCCCGGGCGGTCCAGATTGGCCAAAGCGCGAGCGCACCCTTCGGCATCGACGCCGGTCTGGAGGATCGCATAGTTGCCCAAAGGGTGAGGCGCGCCGGAAACGACGGCGACCCAGCCCGGGCCCTCCGAATGTTCGGCTTTGGGGGTGTCGCGCCCTAAGAGGTCGAAGAAGCGAGAAAAATGGGCGGCGTTGGCGGCGGCGAGGTCCATTCGCGAGATTGTATTTCACTCGTGAAGGTGAAGGGCAATCGGAGCAAGTGGCTTTGGCAAACGGAGCGCACGGCTCTCGGAAATGGAGCGCGCGGCTTTAGCCCGCGCCCCGGTCCGCGGCCTTCAGGCCGCGCCACGGGCAACCTTCAAGTCCGCCGAGAACGAACTAAGGTAGCCCGCACCGGCGTCTGCTTCGGTAGGGGGTGTCCCATGATTCCGGTTGGTCTGATCCTTCTCCTTTCGCCCTTCGCCGCGAAGCAAGAATCCGGCGAATATGTCGCCAAGAACATTGCGGCCTCGTACTTGGTCCAACGGCTTGCCGGCCAATCGGACCGCGATCCCTTCTCCGAGTTCCAACCGTCGTCGCTGCAGCGGGGGCTCATTCCCGAAGGCTTCTCGATCTTCTTCGATCCCGCTACAAACCGAATCAGTTTCAAGGGCCGAGCCGAGGACATCGCTCAGGTCAGAAGGTGGTGCCAAATGTTCGACGTCGCCCCCATGCGCATCGAACTGCAAATCGAAGGCGAACTCCCACTTTTGGGCTACACCTATTCAAATAGCGCAACGATCGGCAACAACGGCAAATGGACGTTGAGCGAGCCCTCGCGAGGTTTGGAGATCTCGCTTTCGGTGCGCCTGCACGATGACGGCTACGCCCTGATCGCCCTGCAGCATCAGTTCGGTTCGATCCCCGCCAAGATGGCCGTTCGCGCCAAGGTCGGGGATTCGGTCACGTTTGATCAAACGGGGAGCGCGACGGGCGATCAATCGACCCAGTTTGTGCGTTCGCCACTCGCCGGCGGACCTCCCTTCCGGCTGAAGGTGACGGTCAAACGAGCTTTTGGCGCTACGGATAAGTAGCCTTTATGACGATGAGGGTCTATGCGTACTGGAGGCACTAGCGAGAAGGTCAAGATCAGCGGACTTACCGCGCTCGAGATCATCGTGATTGTCTTCATCTTGATCGTCTTGGCCGCGGTCCTCTATCCCGCATTTACAGGAGGCCGTCCCTATGGCGGCGGCCTTCGTACGCGCTGCCTTAGCCAGGTCAAACAATTGGCTTTGGCAAACCTGATGTACGCCACCGATTACGATGACCGTATGCCCTACCGCGATCGATGGATGGATGACATCTACCCTTATCACAAAAATATGGGCATCGAGCACTGTCCGGGGTTGCAGGATGGTCGAAGTCCAAATCCGAACCTCTACGGCTACGCCTTCGACAGCCGCCTCTCCCTCTTCGACTCTAAGAAAATCGCCGATCCGGCCCGCCATCCGCTCGTGTACGATTCCATCAACCTGGCCCGCAACGCCTCCGATCCCTTTCTTAGCCTGCCCAAACCACCTCGGATGCATGGCGACCGACCCGGTAATCCGTTAGCGTATTTGGATGGCCATGCGCGAGTCTTAAACGTTAAGCCGTAACTGTATCGATATGGACCGCAATCGCATCTTTAACATCACGGCCATTCTCTTTGCCCTTGCGGCCATCATCGCGGTCTGCATTCCCATCTTGACGCAGAGCAAAGAAGAATCGCCGGGATTCAACCGCTCACGTAATTCAAAATAGGAGAGGCCTAGGCCCCTTCTTCGTCGGATCGGAGTGCTAATTCGAAGTATCTATAGCCCCGACAACGCCGTCTTTACCGCCTCAAAATCCGGCATGTCCCCCGCCGCCGGCGTCTGCTGGGCGTAACGGATTACCCCGCTCTTATCGACGATATAAACCGCGCGCGCCGCCGCCTCGCCCTGCGTACCCAAGAATCCGGGAATCACCACATCATAGGCATGGATCGTCTGCCGGCCGTAGTCGCTTAAGAGCGGCACGTTGATGTTCTCTTTTTGGGCCCAGGCTTTTTGGGCAAGCGGCGAGTCGACGCTGATCCCGACCACGGCGGTGTTTTCGTCCGCCTTCAAAAACTGCCCGCTCGAAATCCCGCAGAGTTCCTGCGTGCAGACGCCGGTAAAGGCGCCCGGAAAGAAGATGAGGACAAGGTTCTTCTCCCCAACCAAATCGGATAGGCGAACATCGGCCATCCCGTCGGCGGTGGCGGAGCGAAGGGTGAAATCGGGAGCGGGCGTACCCGGAGCAAGCGGCATGGCGGAAGTGTACCGAGTGGGGAGGAAGCGATGAGGAGGTGAGGAGGTGAGGATGTGAGAGGTGAGAGATGAGGATGTGAGAATCTGAGAATGTGAGGATGTGAGAGGTGAGAGGTGAGAGGTGAGAGGTGAGAGGTGTGAGGTGAGGAGTGAGGAGAAGGGACCGCCGGCATCCAGCCTGCCGCACCGCCCGTCTCCACATCAATGATCGTCCGCGTCGAAACCCACATCCGTGCGTCCCCCGAAGCCTGCTTCGACGCGCATCGCGACATGGGGCTCCACGTCCGCTCCGCCGAAGGCACCGGCGAACGCATCGTCGCCGGACGCACCGAGGGCCTACTTGAGCTCGGCGAAACCGTCACCTTCGAGGGCCGCCACCTTGGCATCCGATTCCGCTTGACCTCCAAAATCGTCGCCTTTGACCGCCCTCGCTCCTTCGTCGACGAAATGCAGAACGGGCCGTTTCGAAGGATGCGGCATATCCACGAATTCCAACCGAAAAATGGCGGAACTCGGATCGTGGACACGATGGAGTTCGAATCTCCATTAGGTCCGTTTGGAAGGATGGCTGACCGTTTTTTTGTCGGGCGGCATCTTGCGAAGTTTGTTCGAAAGCGGAATGAGCTTCTGAAGGCTGAATTGGAAGTGAAGAACGGCTAGGGAACTTTCGCCCCCAACCTCCTCTCCCTTTTGACTTGGCCAAAAAGGCGAGGGGGCTTCGGACCATACTTCCGCATGCCTCCCCTCTTTGGCATCGACCTGGGCGGAACCAAGATCGAAGGCGTCGTTCTGCCCGACCAGGACACGCCCGAACCGCTGGCCCGAATCCGCATCGACACCGAGGCGGAACAAGGCTACGCCCACATCCTTGACCGAATCGCCCAGCTGATCGATCGTCTCACCGAACAAGTCGGCGAGACTCCAACACGGATCGGGATCGGCACGCCGGGCTCGACGAATCCCACGACGGGCCTTCTCCGCAACAGCAATTCGGTTTGTCTCAACGGTCAGCCCTTTCACCGCGACCTGGGCGAAAAGCTCGGCCTCGAAGTTCGGATAGCCAACGATGCCAATTGTTTTGCGCTCGCCGAAGCGAAATGGGGCGTCGCCAAGGGCTATCCCACCGTTTTCGGCGTCATTCTGGGCACCGGCGTTGGGGGCGGCATGGTGGTCGCGGGGCAGGCGCTCGAAGGGGCCAATGGCATCGCCGGCGAG
>CAYONY010000063.1:0-2790 GCA_964405415.1 uncultured Fimbriimonadaceae bacterium
AGCTTGAAAGGGGTTGCGATATGATGGGCTCCCCTTCATTCGGCCATCGGCAAACGGCTAACGGCCGACGAATGATCCTCATCCACCCCCCAGCACCCTCCTTCAAAGGAGGGGGGGTATGAGAATCAAGGTCATGAAGTTTGGGGGGACCAGCCTGGCCACGGCCGAGGCCAGGACCCAATCCGCCCTTCGCGTGGTCTCAGCCAAGGAGCAGGGTTTTCGGCCGGTGGTGGTGGTCAGCGCGATCGGCCGCCGCGGCGCGCCGTATGCGACCGATACGCTCATCGGCCTGCTCAAAGAAATCGACCCCTCGGTGCCGCCCGATCCGCGCGAGCTCGATCTGATGGCCGCCTGCGGTGAGATCTTCTCCAGCGTCATCTTTTCTCACCTGCTCAAAACGATGGGCCACCCCGCCCAAGCGTTTCGCGGCGGGCAAGCCGGTATACGCACGGACGGCGTCTTCGGCAACGCCCGCATCATGAGCATCAAACCGGTCGCCCTCTTTGCCAGCATCGAGGCCGGATATATCCCGGTGGTCTGCGGGTTCCAAGGCGTCTATTCGCCCACCGAAGGCATCTACCCGGGCGGCGAGTTGACGACCTTGGGCCGGGGTGGAAGCGACACCACCGCCGCCGCGATCGGAGCCGCGCTCCAGGCCGATGCGGTGGAGATCTTCACCGACGTGGACGGCGTGAAAACGGCGGATCCCGACTACGTGAAGGGCGCGCCGACGCTGCGCACGGTCACATACGACGAAGTGGCCGAGATCGCCCACCTCGGTGCGAAAGTGCTGCACCCCCGAGCCGCCGAAATCGCAATGAAGTTTGGGATTCCGCTCTGGGTCAAGAGCACGTTCAGCGAAGATCCCGGCACCGAGATCGTGCCCCGCGAGGCGTTTCCGGGCCGGCGCGTCACCGGAGTGACCCACACCGGGCGTCTCGTTTACCTTCAGTTGGACCTTCGGGAGGCCCCGGACGCCCATAAGTCGAGGCTGGAATCGGCGGTTTACGAGATGATGGCCCGGTATGGGGTCAATCTCTACATGACCAATCTCGGGGCGTCGGGCATCGGTTTCGCGGTGCCGCGCGAGCAATATCCGACGGTGAAGGACCTGCTGGACGGTTTGGTGCTGCCCTGCAACGGCGATGGAGCCTCGGTGTATCTTTTCCAGATCGGCGCGAACCCATCTCGGGAGGCGGAAACCCAAGCGGCGCTGCTGGCTCCACTGGGCGCGGTGCGGACGGTCTCGATCGAGCTCACGGAAAGCTGCACGATGGTTTCGTTGGTCGGGCACGAATATCTCCAGCAACCGGGGGTCTTTCTGGACGTGCTTTCGACGCTGCAGGAGGCGCAGATCGGGGTGCTGCAAACCAGCGACTCGGAGTTCTCGCTGAGCTGCCTGATTCTGGAGGCGGATACGGAGCGGGCGGTCCGGCTGCTGCATGATCGTTTCGGATTGGCGGAGGCCCGCTAAGCGAACCCCTCGGCGACGATCCTTGGCGAACGTTGCGTGCAACACTTTCTTAAGAATCCATGCCTTTTGACCTTCCCCCTGACCGACCCGCCTTGATGGGCATTCTCAACGTAACGCCCGACAGCTTCAGCGATGGCGGGCAGTTCTTAGACGCGGCCAAGGCCATCGACCGTGGGTTTGCGATGTGGGGCGAAGGAGCCGACCTGATCGATATCGGCGGCGAATCCACCCGGCCCGGTGCCGATGAAGTCTCCGTTTCCGAGGAGTTGCGGCGAGTTCTGCCGGTCATTCAGGCCCTTGCTCGAGAAAACATCCCGGTCTCCATCGACACCTACAAACCGTCGGTGGCGCGCGAAGCAGTGCAGGCGGGGGCAAGTGTTGTCAACGATGTTACCGGTTTACGCGATCCGGAAATGATTGAAATGCTATTAGGAAACAAGGCGAGTATATGCATTATGCATATGCAGGGGACGCCACGTACTATGCAGCAAAAGCCGCGCTACAAGAATGTGCTTGTCGACGTGAGGGAATATCTCATTCACGCGGCCATGTTGGCCGAGGATGAAGGCGTATCGAGGGCGCGTATTTGGATCGATCCCGGAATTGGATTCGGAAAATCCGTAGCCCACAACTTGGCCATCTTGCGCCATTTGGACTCGTTCGTCCACACGGGTTACCCCGTGTTGCTGGGCGTCAGTCGAAAGTCGTTTATCGGGAAGGTCTTAGGAAGCGACGATGAACCGTTGCCGGTCGAAGAAAGATTGGAAGGAACTTTGGCGATCCAGGCGATGGCGCAGATGAAAGGCGCGCGGATAATAAGGGCGCATGACATTGCGGCTTCGCGCTGGGTGATCGATATGTTGGCGGCCGTCGGCTAGGTCGACGAACGGTCGTTGATTGTGAGAGTCTCGACCTCCACATCTCTAAAGAAGCAACTCCGATACCCTTCGTGACACGCGGCTCCTGTTTGCTCCACCTGAATCAGCAACGTATCCAAATCGCAATCCACCGAGATTCGCTTCACGTGCTGAACGTGGCCACTGGTCTCGCCTTTAAGCCAAAACTGCTGCCGCGAGCGGCTCCAATAGGTGCAGTATCCCGTGGAGATCGTTCGCTCCAGAGACTCCCGGTTCATCCAGGCCATCATCAGCACTTGGCCGTTTTCATGGTCTTGAATGATCGCGGGGATCAGGCCGTCGGCATTGAACTTGAACGAATCGAGGGCGGACATCGGTCCGAGTTTACTGGCTCCATCCCGAAAGACCGAAGGTAACCTCCGGGCTCTGGTCGAAACGGACGAGATCAAACGAGAGCGG
>CAYONY010000063.1:2800-5230 GCA_964405415.1 uncultured Fimbriimonadaceae bacterium
TTCGACCTCGATGAGGGCTTCTACGGCGCGGTGGCCCGCGAAATGCTCGCCCGCGGCGATTGGATCATTCCCCACTACAACGGGGCGCCCTGGTTTGAAAAGCCGATCCTTTTCTATTGGCTTGCCGCTCCCTGCATTGCGATCTTCGGTGAAGACATTGGGCCACGGCTGCCCTCCGTTCTGGCCGCTTTAGGGTTGTTTGCCGTCATGGGGCGGTTCGTCACGCGGCAATTGGGGCCGGTCGTCGGGCGGTGGACGGTCATCGTTTTGGCGACGTCGCCGGTGATGGCGGCGGTCGGCCGGCTGATGCTCGTCGACGCGCTTTTCACCCTCGTTTTGAGCGGCTCGATCCTGCTTTTCTTCCTATCCCTCGAGCGCCCTCGCGGGCGGTGGCTTGCGGGATTACTGCTGGGTTTGGCGGTGTTGGCGAAAGGACCCGTTGCGATCGTCCTCTTGGGGGGAGTCGGCTTGGGCACGGCTTGGATTTTGCCCCACCGTCGCGCAGCGGTCTTCGCTTGGGGGCCGAACTTGGCGCTCTTGGGCTGTGCGCTGGCGGTGGTGGCCGTCTGGTACGTTCCGGCCTACCTTCAGGGGGGCGAGCTCTTTGTTCAAGATTTCTTGATCAAGCAAAACGTCGGGCGGTTCACCGGCGGCGACCTGGCCCACCGGGTGCCGTGGTACCTCCATTTACCCTACTACTTCCTTGTGCTGGGTTTTGGCATGCTCCCCTGGTCGTGGCGCACAACGCTCGGCTGGCCCCGCCGGTCGGAAGCCGGAGAGCCCGGGGCCGACTTTGTCCGGTATTGCGCGATTTGGGCCGGGGTCGTGGTTTTGTTTTTTACGGTGAGCGGAAGCAAACTGCCTCATTACGTGATCCCGGCTTTTGTGCCGCTGGCCGTATTGGCGGGCCGCACGTTTGAAACCCGTTTCTTTGGGTTCTTCGCGATGGCGTGGGGCGTCGCCCTTGCCGTTGGGCTGGGCATCGGAATGGGTTTCTACTACGATCGCAGTGGCCAACGGGAAGCCCACGAGCTTTTGCGATGGGTTCGCAGTCAGGGCGGAGACCTCGCCACCTACCAGCTCTCGCGGCGCCAATCGGATCGGGGAACCGGCCGGCCCGATATTCAGGAAACGAGCCTGCCTTCGCTCTCGTTCTACCTAGGCCGCCCCTTGCGGCATGCGGAAACCTTCCGCGAGCTTTCCGAACTCCCGACTCCCGTATGGGTCTTTACGCGACAGGGCCGGATCGTTTCGGGAGACATCGCTCGACTGGCTTCGCGGGGCCTTCAGCTTGAAGCCGTCCCCACTCCTGTCTCGAATCGTCACTACCTGGTCTTCCGCCTCGTCCGAAGGGCGCCGGGCTCCTAGCGTTTTCGCGCGACCACATGGAAGACGTGCCAGTGTTTGGCGTTGCCGACCGCGGTCTGGCCCTCCCGATCCACCTCGTCAAAGTGGATCAGGTCGAATGCAGCCAGCATCGTGCGGAGCACGGCGTCATCGACCAACGCGTGGCCCTTGTCGGCCCATTCATCGTGGGGCCCCAAGAATTGGCCCGCAAACAGTCCGCCCGGCGTGAGGGCATCGACGACCCGCGGCCAATAGACCGGCAATTGCTCTGGCGACAGGAAAAAGAGGCTGAACCCCGCCACCACGACTTGGCAGTCCGGGATCTCCCAGTCCATCATCTCGGAAACGATTGGGTGGACCGGGGCGCCTTCGGGCAGTCGGGAACGAAGGATCTCGATGGCCCGGGCTTCCCGATCCACCGCAAACACCTCAAATCCTCTCTCGACGAGAAAAAGGGTTGCCGTGCCCACGCCGCACCCCAAATCGACGGCAACGCCTCCGGCCGGTAAATGGGGCTCAAGGATGCGGTAAACGTCGTGAAGCGGCTTTTCCAGGACCGACTGGTAGTAGGTCTCGTCGATCGTCGCGCGCTCGGACCGGGCCGGATTCAAGGCGCCAGCGCCACCCGGTCAAAGCTCTCCGCCAACCGATTCATCGCCTCTTCCTGCTCTTCGATGCACTCGACAAGTCGAAATTGGGTCCGGCACCGATCCAGATTGTGCCCGTCGCGGTGGGTGCGAAAGTACACGTCGCCCTGCAGAAAGTCGGTGAGGAACCGGATGCCGATCTCAAACGTGATCAGCTTGCCGGCAAAAGCCAGATGGTCGCGTTCCACCGGAGTCAAGAAGTCGCCCGCCGTCTCCAGGTAGCCCCGCAGCAGAGCTTCATACATCGCAAAATCCATGGCGATCCGTGATAGATCGCGCTCATCCTCTTTCGTGGGGCTGGTGGTGGTTCGCACCATATCGCCAAAGTCGTAGAGGGCCAGCCCGGGCATGACGGTGTCGAGATCGACCACGCAGATGGCCTCGCCGGTTTCATCGTCGATCATCACATTATTGAACTTGGTGTCGTTGTGGGTGA
>CAYONY010000063.1:5240-14698 GCA_964405415.1 uncultured Fimbriimonadaceae bacterium
GGATCATGCCGGCGTCCAGAAGGTCGATCAACTTTGTGGCGATTTCGGCCCGCGCGAGCACGAAGTCAATCTCGGATCTTGCGGCTAGCGCGCGATCGCATCGATCATCTTCGATGGCCCGGAGGAGGGTGGCCAGCCGCCGCGGGGTGTGGTGGAAATCCGGAATAGTTTCGCTGAGCCGTGGAGCCGGCAGATCGGAAAGTTGCCGCTGAAACATGCCAAAGGCTCGACCCGCTTCGTAGGCTTGGCCCGGATGTTGGACCATGTCGTAGGTTTGGGCATCTTCGATAAAGACGTACGTTCGCCAAAAGCTCCCGTGATCGTCCAGGTAATAGGCCTCGCCGTCGAGCGTGGGCACGAGGGTGAGCGAGCGCCGCGTCGCCCCCGCTTGTCCGGCCAGCTTCGAACGCAGATGGGTCGTGACGCGCACCACGTTGTCCATCACCGCGCGGGGGTCCTTAAATACCTCGTGGTTGATCCGCTGGTGCAGGTAGTGGATCGTCGTGCCGCCCTGGTAATAGGTGGCGCGATACGTATCGTTGATGTGCCCGCTGCCGTAGGGTTCGGCCTTTTGAAATTCGCCGAAGATGTCGAACCGTCGGGCCACTGCCTGAATGTCGTGTTTTCCGCTTACTCCCAAAGCCGTTCGGGATATCTCCCGCCCTCCACCAGCCGAAGGATATTCTCCACCACGATCGGCCGATCCTCCTTATAGGTTACGCCGAACCAGGGGTCATTCGAACCCAGCACTTTCACTCGACATGCGCCCGAGCGGACGAACGCGCCGACGGCGTTGGGGATGTAATCCTCCGATTTTTCCTCTTGGCCGTGGGCCTTCAAAAAGTCGACGAAACGGGATTTGAGGAGCGGAAAGAGCCCGGAATCGAAGCCCCAAAAGTTCATCGAGACCGGTTCGTCCCCGGTGAGATGCTGCTCGACGCCTTCGGCGTCGAGGAATCTGGCCCCGTTGCCGTCGCGCGCCACGCCCGTGCGCTCTTCGATCTGTTCGAGGTAGCCATCGGCGCTAGTGCGGCACACCCCGCGGGCTACCGTTCCGAAGTCGGAGAGGGTGTTGCGGAGCACGAAGCCCACCATGGCAAAGTCGGGAGAACCGCTTTTGAGGTGCTCCGCCAGGGCGCGATAGGCGCCTTCCCCATAGAAGTCGTCGGCGTTGATTGCGGCGAAGGGTCCGGGCAAGGCCCGTTCGGCGCAGAGGATCGCGTGGGTGGTGCCCCAGGGCTTGGTGCGGCCTTCGGGGACGGAGAAGCCTTCGGGCAGGTCGTCAAGTTCCTGGAAAGCGTAATCGACGTTGGCCCGGCCTTCGAACTTGACCCCGACGACATCACGGAACTCCTTTTCGATGTCCCTGCGGATGAGGAAGACAACGCGGCCGAAGCCGGCTCGCAGGGCGTCGAAGACCGAATACTCGAGAATCGTCTCGCCCGATGGGCCGACCGGGTCGATCTGCTTGAGGCCGCCGTAGCGGCTGCCCATTCCGGCGGCGAGGACGAGAAGTGTGGGTTCTTGGGAACTTGGCAAAACGAGTAATTTTGGCAGAGTACGGGGAGCATCTTGCTCCCCGGTCTTATCGCGCTTCGATCGGAACCCAATCCACGGACTTCGGACCGTCGTAAATGCACGCGGGCCGGATCAGCCGGTTGTTGTCGAGCTGCTCGATCGCGTGGGCCGACCATCCGGTGACCCGCGCGATCACAAAGATCGGCGTGTAGAGGTCGATTGGAATCCCGAGCTGGAAGTAGGCGTAGGCGGCCGGGAAGTCCACATTCGGGTGGATGCCCTTTTCATCGAGCATGACCCGCTCCACGATGTCGGCGATATCGCCCCAATGGGTGTCGCCCTTCTTGCGGCCGATCTCTTTGGCCATGGCCGACATCACCGGCACGCGGCTGTCGCCTTTCTTGTATTCGCGGTGGCCAAAACCCATGATCTTCTTCTTGGTGGCCAGGGCATCGCGAATCCAGGCCTCCGCATTGGCGGGGGACCCGATCTCCTGGAGCATCTTCATCGCCTCTTCGTTGGCGCCGCCGTGGAGCACGCCGCGAAGCGTCCCGATGCCGCTGACGATGCCGCTATAAAGATCGCTCAGCGTCGCGACCGTGACGCGGCAGGCAAAGGTGGAAGCATTGAAACCGTGCTCGGCATAAAGGGTCAGCGAGGTGTCCATCACCGACTCGGTGTATTCGTCCGCCTTTTGGCCGTTGTTCATGATCGCCAGGAAGTTGCCGGCGATGCCCAGCGAAGGATCGGGCGGAATCGGGGTTTGGCCGTTGCGGATGCGATGGCCGTTGGCCACGATCGTGCCCGCTTTGGCGGCGATGCGGACCGCTTTGCGGACGTTGGCCTCGTGGTCGTTCTTGGTGTAATCCGGATCGAAGGGCGCCAGCGCGGAGAACGCGGTGCGCAGCGCATCCATCGGGTGGGTGGATTTGGGCAGCTGGGCCAGAACTTGGTAGATTTCCGCCGGGACTTCCCGCTCCGCCGCCAGTACGTCCTTGAAGGCGCGAAGCTCATCCCGGTTGGGGAGCTTTCCGTGAAGGAGCAAATGGGCCGTCTCTTCGAACGTGCCTTTTTCCGCTAGATCGTGGACGTCGTAGCCACGGTAAACCAGCCGCGAGCGCTCGCTGTCGATCTCGGAAAGCTTGGTGATGCCGCCGATAATGCCTTCCAGGCCGGGGCTGTAGTTGGGAAACTCGGTGACTGCTGCCATTCTCAAACCTCGTTGTTGCGGGCGGCCTCGGCGGCCCATTCGGCGTCGCGCTCGGTGTACCTGCGGTAGTCGATCAGCTCGTACAACTCCGCGCGAGTTCTCATTTTTTCCAAAAGCCCGGCTTGGGTGCCCGTTGCGATCAACTCTTGATAGGCTTCATCGATCGCTTTGAGCATCACCCGAAACGCGGTCATCGGGAAGATGACCAAATTGTACCCAAGGGCCTCGAACCTGGAAGCCGTGATAATTGGGGTCTTTCCGAACTCGGTCATGTTCGCCAAAAGCGGAATCTTCACCCCCTTTCGAAAGGCTTCGAAGTCGGCCTCCGACTCCAGCCCTTCGGGGAAAATCGCATCGGCCCCCGCGTCGGCATAGCGTTTCGCCCGCTCGATCGCCGCATCCACGCCCTCCACCGAGGCCGCGTCCGTGCGGGCGACGATCAGAAAGTCCGCATCGCGCTTGCTGTCGGACGCCGCGCGAATTTTGGCCGCCATGTCGAGGGATGGAATCACCGCTTTGCCATCGAGGTGGCCGCACCGTTTGGGGCTCACTTGGTCTTCCAGGTGAATCCCGGCCAAACCCGCGCGCTCCATCTCGCGAACGGTCCGCGCCACGTTGTGGACGTCGCCAAAGCCGGTATCGGCATCGGAAAGGACGGGGGCCCCCTCGGCGGCTTGGCAGACGTAGGCGGCTTGCGAAGCCAGTTCGGGAAGGGAAATCAGCGCGATATCGGGGACCGCGAGCAGGGAGTTGGTGACGCCCGCGCCGCTCAGGTAGAGGGCTTCCGCCCCCGCTTTCGCGGCGGATTTGGCGCTGATCGCGCTATAGACGCCCGGCAGCACGACCAGGCCCTGGGCCATCTTTTGGCGGAGGCAACGTCCGGGGGACATGGCGGCGAGTGTACTTCGACGCGGTTCTGACTCCGCCTTGGCAGGAACCGCGCAGCCCGCAGCGAATCTATGGCCGATGCCCAACGCGACGTTTCGGATTTGGCGAGGAAAGGATGGCGGAGGCGAGTTCAAAGACTGCCAAACCGACGTCGGCGAAGGCATGGTCGTCCTTGATGCCGTGCTTCAAATCCAGGCCGAGCAAGCGAACGACCTCGCCGTGCGCTGGAACTGCAAAGCGGGGAAGTGCGGCTCCTGTTCGGCCGAAATCAACGGCAAGCCCCGGCTGATGTGTATGACCCGGTGCTCGGACATCGACCTCTCTCAGCCGGTGACCGTCGAGCCGATGAAGACCTTCCCCCACCTGAAGGACCTCGTGACCGACATCTCCTTCAACTACGAGGCCAAGAAACGCGTCCGCCCCTTCAAGCCGCGCCCGCCGGACAACCCGGATGGAACCTGGACGGTGAAGCAGGAAGACATCGACCGGGGCCAGGAGTTCCGCAAGTGCATCGAGTGCTACCTTTGCCAGAACGTCTGCCACGTGCTGCGCGAACACTCCAAATTCGAAGGCTTCATCGGCCCGCGCATGCTCGTCAACGCCGCCTATTTGGAACTGCATCCGCTCGACACCGACGATCGCCGCGCCGACCTGCGGGACGACCATGGCATCGGCTACTGCAACATCACCAAGTGCTGCACCACGGTCTGTCCCGAAGGCATCAAGATCACCGATAACGCGATCATCCCCCTCAAAGAGCGCGTCGTGGACAAGTATTACGACCCGGTGCTGATCCTGGCCCGAAAGGTATTGGGAATCAAGAAGTGAAGGATCTGAAACGGATTTCGGCGGCCTCGATCCCCCGGGCTTTGGAATTGGCCGAACGCTACCGGTTGCTGAATGAACCCGAGCAAGCCGCAAGCATTTGCGAAGATGTTCTGGAGGTCGAGCCGGACAACCAGCAAGCCCTAATCGCCCTGCTTTTGGCGTTGAGCGACGCGTTTGGCGGGCCGCTCCGCACGGACTATCGCGTCGCCGAGAAAGTCGTTGAGCGGCTCGGCAGCCCCTACGAGAAAACCTACTATCGCGCCGTGGTCTATGAGCGCTGGGGCCGGTCCAAGCTGGAGCAAGGCGCACCCAAGCACGTCGCCGGGGAATGGCTGCGTCGGGCGATGGAGCTCTATCGCCAAGCGGAGCCGATGCGCCCGGAAGGCGACGATGCGGCGCTGCTACGCTGGAATTGCTGCGCGAGGCTCATGGCCCGAATACCTAAGCTGATGGAGGAGAGCCAGGCCCACGAGCTGCATTTGGGAGACTGAGAATCCACCCGCCACCCCCAAACCACAACCCACAAACCACGCCTCACTCGGCAGGGGGAGGAAGAACTTCTCCGACGCCTATCCGGCGGGCATGGCGTCCAATCTCGAACATCCCTCGGCGAGCCGCTTCAAGGTCCGCATCATCTGGATCTCCATGATGGAGTGGGCGGGTTCCCAAAAGGCGATGTCCACCGTTCGCGCCCAGAACCGCTTGCGAACCGATTGAAGCCGGATAAGAAGGCGGGTCCGCCCCGGTGCCAGCTCGCGCAGAAAAAAGCCCCACGCAAACTCGTCGGGCTTGCCTATGACCAAATGCCTCGCTTCTTGAAGCATCGCTACGGGAACCGTCGGCGCGCGAGGGTGGAACTTCACGTGGTCGCCCACGGCAAGGGTCTGCCACTCGGGATGCACGCATTCGGCATTCGTCATGTGGCAGCCGAGCAGGTTTTCCAACGCGGTGAAGCTGTAGAACCCGGCTTTGTCTTGGCCAAGTTGGACGAGCCAGGGCCAAATCGCTTCCGGCGACGCCTCGATCGTGATGGCATGGGTGGCGCGATGCCGCGCTTGAGGCACGAGATCGTCGCCGGGCAGATAGCCCTCGGCCTCCTCGCGCGAAGCGCCCCAGTTCATGTGACGTGGCCGGAGAAAGACGTAATAAGCTCCGAAAGCGGCCGCCCCGGCGAGCGTCCAGCCGACGGTCTTGTTCAAGGTGCGCGCGTTCATATTCGAAGCGTACGCGAGGCAAATCGCCCAATTCATCCCCCGATTTAGCGTCCGTCAAAATCCGGACTCCCCGTGCCACTCACTTGGAAGGGATCAGCCGCCCCACAAATCCGCCATCGGTCCCAAATGAGACCGTGAGGGGCGACCCCCCATCCAGGGTTCGGCTCGTTCGGGCCAGTTGGTTGGGGTCGAATTCGCTCGCCGCCGAATCAGACCAGATCGTTGCGTCAAACTTCCCCCGGCCCAAGAAGCGAAGGTCGAGCGACCGAACTCCTGGCGGCCCCGCCCAGAGCCCACCCAACCACCACTCTCGGCCTTTGCGCCGTGCGACGACCAAGACCTTGCCCGCCTCTCCGGCCAGAACTCGGGTCTCGTCCCACCAGGTGGGAACCTCGCGGATAAACTCAAATCCTGGTTGATCTCGGTAGGCGGCCGGAAAATCGGCGACCATCGGGTTTGGATTGTCGAAGCCAACGTACATCGCAAGTTGGTGGCATCGCGTGCCGAGGACGTTCGGCCCCACATTCTTCGGCTTGAAGTCGCGGCGATTGACCGCCCGAAAGCCCCCAAGATGGTAATCCAAGGGGCCGGCGATCGCTCGTGTAAAGGCGATTCGGAGGTCGTGCTCGGGCGGGCATGCGTCTCCCCACTTCAAGTACTCAAGGTTGAGCACGCCCTCGTGGTTCATGAGGTTCGGGTACGTGCGCTGAAGTCCAGTCGGCTTCCAGATGCCGTGGAAATGGATCAGCAGGTGATGCCGTGCCGCCGCCTGGAGAATCTCCTCCGCGAACTCGACGGTGTCTTGGTCGTCGTGGTCGAAAAAATCAACCATCATGCCGGACCAGCCCATCTTCTCAAAGGCCGTGAAAGCGTCGTCCACCTTTCCGCGCAAGGTGCCTTGGTGCACCCAGGTCCAGAGCCGCACGCCCTTGGAACGGGCGTACTTCAGAACTGCGGGCAGGTCGAGATCGGCTCGCACTTGCGTGACCTCGGTGCCGGGGCCGGGGAACAGGCCGTCGACCTTTTGAACGTACCAAGGCCGGTCCTGCTCGTCGGAGACCACGCTATGAAACGCGATCCGTTGCTCGGCGCAGAAGTCGATGTAACTCTTGAGGGTCTCTAAAGCAAGGATTGGCCGGGTGGGATTTGCCTCGAAGAGATGCCCGTTCCACCAGGGCCAGGTCATTTTTCCGGGCTTGATCCAGGCCCGGTCCTTAAAGGCAGGCGGCTCATTGAGGCAATAAAGGGTTTGCGATTCGAGCAGGTCGCCGACCCGATCGCCGATCAGAATGACGCGCCATGGCGTGGCTAACGGCAGCGCGGCGTCGACCTTGGCGCCGTCTGGCCGAGGGGTGAGCTTCGCGCGCAAACTCGCGGAATCGTCGGTTCGCATCAGCGAAAGACCGGCATAGCGGCGCAGCGCCGCCTCGGTAAACGCAAAGCTGGCCCCGTCCTCCAGAGTAAAGGTGAGGGGCAGGTCGAAGAGCGTGTTTTTGGGCAGTTCCTCGAGTGGGGTGCGCTGAACGTTGTGCTCATGGGAGGTTCGGTGGTTCTCCAGCGATTGAAAATAGGCGGTGGTGCCGGCCGTGGCCGAAAAACGCGTTGTCTCGTCCTCGATGACCACGCGCGGGACTCCCTTCTCTCGGGGCAGTTCATAGCGAAACGCAACCGCATCGTCGAAGCAGCGGAATCGCACGAGGACGCGACCTCCGGATGGGCTTCGAAACGAGATTTCGAGCTCATTGAAGTCGTTGCGGGCATGGGAGGCTTTGCCGAAAGGCGTGGCGACCCTTTCGCGGTGCGATCGCGGACGGTTTGTCTCGGCGGCCGCGTCGCGAAACCGATCGCCCTCGCCGCGCACGACAAGGCCCAGCTCAAATCGGGCGAGCTCGCGTTGCCGAAAGAATACGCCGAACGCTTGAGAAGTCCGGGGCCATTGGGCTGGCAACGAACCTCGCAACTCGATCCTCTGGTCGGGGGATGCGAGCCATGGTCGATCGGGAAAAGGGTCCGGCACAAGGGCGAGCATGGCGGAAACGAGGCCGAGGGCGAGACTCCCCACGAGGCAAGTTTGCCCGGTTTGCCCGTAAATGTGCGAGTTTCCCAAAAAAGTCGTTTGAGAGGCGCGCGATTTGCCCTTCATTGGTTTAGAATGGTTGAGTTCGGTTTGCTTCTAAGGGGGCTGTTTTGATGTACGTTGGTGTGGATAGGATTAGAAAGGTCTTTGCGGCGGGGATTCTCGCCGGCGTTGCATCGGTGGCCGGGGCTCAGAGCTATCTGGGCAACACGGATGCCGATTACATGGGTTCGCACAGCCGGCTGTTCGGCTCCAACATTTCGATGACGTGGGGTTCCAATGGGAACATCACCGGCGGTTCCATTACCGCGGGCGCCTACGGCTTTATGAAGTGGCAGGACATTTCGAGCGGCGACTTTGCGGCGAACGGTCTGGGCATGGCGACGTCGATCGGCCAAACCAACCGCTTTTATACGCTTTGCGGCCAGTTCGTTCCGCTCAATGACCCGTCGAATTTCGATGTATGGGACGTGAGCAGTTCGACGAGCTCGCCGAATCTTCCGTCCTATCGGCCGTATTCGCTCTATCGCGCGGTGAGCGTGATGAGCTTCGACTACGATGGGGCCGGCGGCACGGGAACGGCGTTCGAGCATGCGTTCAACTACGACAGCGCGCTCCGCGGTGCGGGCATTCAGCTGGCAGTCTGGGCCGCGATCTACGGCACCGGAGCCGCTTGGGGCGCGGGTGCGCTTTCGGGCAGCACTTTGACGCTGACCGGTTTCTCCGCGACGGACACGGACGGGAGTTTCGCCACCGTCGTCGGCTACGCTCGCTCGTACTACGAGGCGGCACGACTGGCGGGTTGGGCAACGGGCACGAACGCCAGCACGTACTGGCTCGACTCCAAGACGATCGGCAATAAGTACGGCCAGGACCAGATGACGATCGACCCGATGAATCCGCCCCAGTCCGTTCCCGAGCCCTTCACGATGGCGCTCATGGGCGGTTCGGCGGTGGCCGGCTTCCTTCGGGTTCGACGACGCCGACAAGCTTAGAATCGAAAACCCAAAAGACCTAATCTGGGGCGAGAAGCACCGCTTCTCGCCCCTTTTCTTTGTCCAAGCGGATCGGTGAACCGGGGGAATTGGGCCGGTTTTGAACTCGACAGTACGGCAAAGTTACCGGGTTGGGCCAAAAAGCGAAAAAAGTGGTTGCGATGGCGCGCGAGTTGCGATACAATGATTCTGCTTCGACTTTTCTTTTTAAAGGGGGCTGTATTCATGTCTGTCAAAGTTTCTTTGCTTCGCAAAACCGCGATCGCGGCGGGCTTGGTGGGTGCCACCACCGGCGCTCAAGCCATCGGCGGTCTTCTCGGCTACGTTGATTCCACCTTCCTCGGCGATGTGGGCGGCCACTTCGCGTGGATGGGCCTGAACATCGACGGAACCGGTTCGATCTTCGACTCCACCGACGTCTTCGGTCTGGGCTTCTTCAAGTGGCAGCAGACCTATGCCGGCAACGTGGGCGACTACGAGGCCCGCGGCAATGGCTATGCGCCGAAGGCGCTGGACCAGTTCTACACGATCTGCGGCCAGTTCGTCTCGATCGACCCGAGCCAGGACTTCAGAGCTTATGATTCGTCGGATGGAACCGATCCGCAGCTCGACGGCGTCGAGCGCGGCGGCGCGGTGGCGGCGGCCGGATGGGCCGAAGCGATCGGCGGCAACGAACTCGAAGCGGCCGCGTTCCAGGTTGCGGTGTGGACTGCCGTTTACGGCAACGG
>CAYONY010000064.1:0-14673 GCA_964405415.1 uncultured Fimbriimonadaceae bacterium
CTCGGCTCGAGCGCGGCGAGCGACCCGAAAAGCCCCGGCGAGGCTTAGGGGATCGGGCTACCGGAGAAGGCGCCGCCCTCGATCCCCGAGATGGAGGCGCGGGCGACGGTCTTTGGTGGAGAAAACGACGTGAACGAGTATGTTTGCCAAGGATTGCGGCATGCATGAGATTCTATCGCGGCCCTTCAGGCCGCGGGGAAAAGGAAGGTGGGCGTGACGGTACCAGGCCTTCGGCCTTCGCTCTATTCTTCTCGGCCCTTCGGGCCTGAACGAAAGGGAGCGCGGCGGGACGGCGGGGATGGGGAGCCGATCGGCGTCTCGCAAGGGCGGGCATCTCCGGGATCGGCCGTCTCCCATCCCAACGGGATCCCGTATCAAAGCGAAGGGTTGCGGCGCTCCGGCGTCGCAACCCTGGAAATGGACCCCGCCTGTGCCCCAACCCCAAACGGGGTTGCGACCACTCCGCAAGGCGTTGACGCAACCCCATTCGGGGTTGAACCATACCGCTGCGCTTTCATCCAGGGTAGGCCGCCAGACCGGCCAACCCTTCGCTCCGTTATGTAATCCCTTCGGGATTGGGAATGGCCGTGGCTGTTCACCGCAACCCCAACCCTCCCCCGACCCGTCCTTCCCTTTATGAACCCCAAAACCGTCGCCCTCGTCCTTGCCGCCCTCGCCCTCGCCGGATGCAAGATGACCGACGACGAGATCCGCCAAAAGACCGGCGACGCGGCGGTCGCCATCAAGCATGCCGCCGACAAAGCCGGCGAATCCATGAAAGGCGCCTATGATGAGGCCGCCGCCAAAGGCAAAGAGGCGATGGGCGAAGCCGGAGAAAAACTCTCTGACGTCGCGCTCAAAGGCAAAGTCCTCGCCGGATTCAACCTCGTGGCCGGGCTGGAAGCCAAAGATATCGAGGTCGAAGTGAAGGACAAGAAGGTCTATCTTAAGGGGACGGTCCCGACCCAAATGGACAAGATGAAGGCGGAAGGGGTCGCGTATGGCGTAACGGGCGACACGTCGAAATTCGTCAGCACGATCGAGGTTCGCCAGCCCTAGCGGCCCGCTACTAGCATGCCTTCATCCGTTCTCGGGACGTTGCCGACCTTGACGCTAACGCCTCTGGCCGGATGAGTCTCTCGCCGTTTTCCAAAGGAGCCACCGCAATGACGGTCGATTTGAACGCCGGCGTCTTCGACCGCGGATCGACCGGATTGGGCAGCAGCACGTTCGCTTCCGGGTAGTACATCAGCGCGCAGCCGTGGGCGATTTCGAAGGCCCGGGCCAAGACCTTCATCTCCCCGGCCGGGCCAACGACGCGAACGGGCTGATCGTGGACCAAACCGAGCCGGTTCAGATCGAACGCCGACATCAGGATCACATCCCTTCGTTCTTGGCCCCGGTAGAGGTCCTCTTCCTCATAGACGACCGTGTTGAATTGGCCCTCCGAGCGAACCGTCATGAGCCGCAGCTCCCGTTCGCCAAGCGGAGGAAACTCGGGCAGCGAGTGCGCGAAAAAGGCGGCCCGTTGGGAGGGGGTTTTAAAGTTCGGCTCATGAAACGTCCGGCCCGGAATCGCGAATTCCTTCTTGGTTGTTCCCACCGTCTCCGCCTGCTCATAGCCGGGCACGTGGCGGGCGATCAATTGGCGGAGCGCGTCGTGGTCGGCCAGCTCCTTCCAGTTCAAGAGACCCTCGCTTCCCAAAAGCCGGACGCCGATTTCGGCCAAGATCGCGGTTTCCGTTCGCGGTCCCTCGTAGCGCCTCGGGCCGCCCTCGCTCACCCTCACGAAGCTGAACATCGACTCTTGCGTCGTGGCCTGGTCCTCTTCGTCCCGCGCGCAAACCGGCAGGATCAGGGTCCGCTTGCCCAACCCATGGGCATGCCCGGTGTTCAGCGTCGTGCTCAAATACACCACCAAATCGAGCTTCGACAGAGCGTCCTTGGCCCAATCGGAAGCTGGGTTCGCCCCATAAAGATTGCCCCCGAGGCAAAGGGCGAACTCCATTTCGTTCCGCGAAGCCGCCTCCATCGCGGCCATGGTGTCGTGGCCCTCGAAACTCGGAACCTTCAGCCCCAACTTTTCCAACTCGGCCAGCGCCACCTTGCGCACGTGGGGCGAGACGCCCATGCTCCCCAAGCCCTGGACGTTGCTGTGCCCCCGGATCGGAAGAAGCCCGGCGCCGGGCTTTCCCACCATGCCGCGCATGAGAGCCAGGTTGGCGATCCACTGGACGTTTTCCACCCCATGAAGATGGTGGGTGATGCCCATGGTCCAGGCGAAGATAGTCCGCTTCGATCCGGCATACCGGCGGGCGGCTTCCTCGATCTCGGCTCGGCCGAGGCCACTCGATCGCTCGATCGTCTCCCAATCCAAGTCCGCAACGAGCGAGCGCAAAGCCTCGAAGCCTTCGGTATGGCTATCGACGAAGCTTTGATCGACCGCGCCGAGGTCGAAGAGCGCCTTCGCCAATCCGGCCATAAACGCGATGTCGCCACCGATCGTCGGCTGCAGATAGAGGGAGGCGATCTCCGTTCCAAAGAGAAAGCTCTTCACGTTCGAAGGGACCCGGAAGTTTACAAGACCGGTTTCCCGGACGGGGTTCACGACCAGGATCTCGCCGCCCCGTTTGCGAAGCTTGAGCAACTGGTTCATGAACCGCGGATGGTTCGAAGCTGGGTTGCCGCCGATGAGAAACAGAAGGTCGCAGGCCTCCACGTCCTCGAGCGAGACCGTCGCGACCGGCGTGCCGATCGAGCCCATCAACCCCGCCCCACTGGCCTGGTGGCAGTAATAGGAGCAGTTGTTGACGTGGTTCGTGCCGTAGGCCCGGGCCAGCAGCTGGAGCAGAAATCCCGCCTCATTCGAGCTTCGCCCGCTGGCGTAGAAGAAGGCCCCTTGGGGATCGGTTTTCCGGAGCTGGTCGGCGACCCATTGAAGCGCCGAATCCCAATCGATCGGGACGTACCGATCCGAATCCGGAAGGTGAATCACCGGTTCCACGATGCGCCCCGCCGCCTCCAAATCCCGCGGACTCATCGCCTGCATCTGCGCGATCGAAAACTCTTCAAAAAATCGGGGGTGGATCCGCCCGCGCATATCGGCCGCCATCGCCTGGAGCGACTTCTTGCAGACCTCCGGGAAGTGGCCCTTTTCGTCGGCCATCCCCCCTTGCTGGCCGCCCATGCCGAGGGCGCAGGTTTTGCAAGCGTTCTTGGCCCGCATCGCGCGCCATAGCCGAAGAAACCCGACTTCGCGCCCTTTGCGAAGCGTGTAGCGAATCGCCGCCCAGCCCCCGCCGCTCTTTGGCGTTTTCACCGCCTCATTCTAACTGGATTTGCCTACACCGGGACGTGGGTGGTGTGTTTGGTGACGCCCAAAACGAACGAACTGTGGAGGTTGCGGATGCCCTCGATCCGGCTCAACTTCTCACGCATCAGGCGCTCATAGGCGTGAATGTCCGCCACCAAGATCTTGAGGAGAAAATCGTATTCTCCGGAAACGTTGTAGCACTCCACGACCTCCGGGATCTGCTGGATCCCCTCTCGGAATTTCTCGATCGGCTGGTCCTGGTGCAGCGTCAGGCTCATCATCGCCCAAACCGTGATGCCGTAGCCCAGCGCTTCCGGATCGAGCAGCGCGGTGTAACCGCGAATAAATCCCGCCCGCTCCAACCTTCGCACGCGCTGAAGCGCCGAAGGCGGCGAAAGCTCGATCTGCTTGGCGAGGTCGGCATTGGTGATGCGGCCATCGTCCTGCAAAATCTTGAGAATCTGGATGTCTTTTTCGTCAAGCGTGGCTTTCATAGAGGCTCTTGCAGTCTACACGCAACCTGAGCGAAGAAAGTGAAGGCAAACCTGCCTTAGGGCTAAGAATGTTCGAGTCGAGCCGGTTTTTCGGTTCCGAGTGAACGCCGGGTAGTGGCAAACTACGAGGGCATGACGGTTTGGTATCCCGGCCCGCGCGATGCGGACGTGTTTGCGCAGTTCGCCGCTGAGGTGGCCGGGGTCGCCGAGGTTGTCCGCGATCGTCCCCCCTCCTGCGAGGTGTTGATCGAGGGCCGTCCCACGCTCGACCAGCTTGCCGCGGTTCGCTCGGGCGGCGCGGTGATCGTGCCCTATGTGGGCATCGCGGCGCCCACCGCCGAGGCGATGCGAACCCGGCCAGATCTCTCCCTTCACAACGTCCATCACAATGCCGCCGAAACCGCGGAAGCCGCGATGGCCCTGCTCCTGGCCGCTTCCCGCCGCATCGTCACCGCCGATGCCGCGCT
Organism: uncultured Fimbriimonadaceae bacterium; assembly: GCA_964405415.1. Lineage (GTDB taxonomy): Bacteria > Armatimonadota > Fimbriimonadia > Fimbriimonadales > Fimbriimonadaceae > CAYONY01. The sequence goes on from CAYONY010000064.1 coordinate 4,275, forward strand.
TCGACGCGGCGATTGGGCGCCCCGCTACACGCCGGAAGAGTGCCTCGCGCTCGCCGGCCGAACCGCCCTCGTCCTGGGTCTCGGCCACATCGGCCGCCGCATCGCCCAAGCCTGTCTTGCGCTGCAAATGGAGGTGATCGGGGTTCGCCGTCAACCCTCCCGCGGCGAAGAACCCTTTGAAGTACAGCCGATCGGGCGCCTTGCCGCGCTGCTCCCCCGGGCCGACGTGCTCGTCCTCGCGCTTCCCCAAACGCCGGAGACGGAAGGCTTGATCGGCGCCGCCCAACTTAACGCCCTTCGAAAGCCCTCGATCTTGGTAAATATTGCCCGTGCCGCGATCGTTGAGGAGAAGGCGCTTTACGAGGCGCTTCGGGATGGCATCTTGCATGCCGCCGGATTGGACGTTTGGTACTGTTATCCCAAACACCCGGAAGGCCTCGTTCCCGGCTACTTCGACATGCCCGAAGAAGCCCGGGCCACGTTTCCATCCCAGTTTCCACTTCACGAACTGCCGAACCTGGTCATGAGCCCTCATCGCGGCGGCTCGTCGGACCGCTCCGAAGCGTCCCGAATCGCGCACCTTGCCCTGCTCATTAGAGAACGAGCGGTGCATGGAACCATGGGCAACCGAGTGGATCTTTCCGCCGGATATTGAGAAGTTCGCGCGGCTTGGCTACCAACGTACTCGGCTTTTGCCGCCGTTCAGCCGAGTATTTATCCCAGGGAATCCCGACCCGGCTGAACGATGAGCGCTGCCAAACCGTCCGATCCGAACCTCGGACAACCCCCGTCGAGCACTGCCGATGGAGACGCAAAGTCTCGATCGGGGGCGCTGGGCGTCGGCTTTGGCGCGAAGGTCTCCGAAGCCCGGCAAAGGCTCAACCAGAATTCGAGGCCACCGAAGACGCACCCGCTGCTCACCGGGCTCGCCGTTTTTTTCCTCGTCTTCACCGTCGCGGTCGTCAGCGTCAATTTCATCCATGACATCGCGCTGCAGGCCTTCCAGGACAACATCCGCTCGAACTTGAAGCGCCTCGCGCGCGCAAGTGCGACCCTCGTCGACCCGGTGCGACACGCCACCTTTGTAAGCCCCGCCCAGGAGAACTCGCCCGAGTACCTCCAAGAGACCGAGCGTTTGGCCCGCTTTCAAAACTCGGACACCGAAATCGCCTACGTTTACACCTGCATCCTGAAAGACGGCCGCGTCCACTTTGTGCTGGACCCCACCGTCGCCGGCGACGCCGACCACGATGGACTGGACGACAAGTCGCACATCATGCAGCCCTACCCGGAGGCATCGAAAGAGCTGTTGACCGCGTTGCGCGATGGGGTGGCCACCGCCGACATCCAGCCCTATCAAGACCCTTGGGGCAAGTTCATCAGTGGTTATGCGCCCATTCGCGATCTCTCCGGAAAGGCGATCGGAATTATCGGCATCGACTTGGCGGCCGACCACTACGAAAATCGCCTCGCCGGTCTTCAGGATGCCTATGACTACGGGATCGTCGTGGCGCTCATGCTCGCGATCCTCTCCGGTCTCACCGCCGGCGTCATGCAATTTCGCTCGATTGGCCTCCACACCGAAGCCGAACTTCGCGAAGAGCGTTATCGCCAGCAGATCGCCCTCACCCTCGAGCGATTGGAAAACGCGCTGAAAATCGCCGAAGTCTCGCGCAACCGGTTCTCCGATCTCTTCGAAGGTATCCCGGTCTCCTGTCTCACCATCGATACCGACGGCAATGTCTTCGAATGGAACAGTCTGGCCCTCGCCACCTTCCGTCTGAAGCCCCACAAGATCATGGAGCAGAGCCTCGCCGAAGTTTTGGGGGACACGATCTATGGCGAGCGGCAGGAGGCTCTGGTGGACGGCATGCTCTCCGGCCATGTGTTTGAGAATTCGACATGGACCGAAGGTGAGCGCAGCTTCCTCTTTAGCGGCCATCCCCTTTTCGGCCCCGACGGGGCGGTGACCGGCGGCATTCTCGCCGCCGTCGACATCACCCGCCAGAAACAGGCGGAAGACCGGGTGCAGCAGCAGCTCGAGGCGCTGCACATTGCCCACATGGAGCTTAACCAAGCCAACGAACAGCTTCAAGTGGCCAACGCCCAATTGGCCGAAATGGCGACGAGCGATATGCTCACCGGCCTTCCCAACCGTCGCGCGTTCTATGAAGCGCTGGAGCTCTCTATCACCGAAGCCAAACGGGGCCGGAAACTCGCCTTGGTTCAAGTCGACATCGACTTTTTCAAGAATGTGAACGACACCTACGGCCACCACGCCGGGGACACCGTTCTGCGCGCCTTCGGCGAGGCGCTGAAACGCGCCGTGCGGCCGCGCGACTTGGTGGCGCGACACGGCGGCGAAGAGTTCTTCCAGATTCTCCAGGGCGCCTCCGAGACCCAGGTCGCCAAGATCGTCGAACGCGTCCGCGAGGAGATCGCGCGGATTGAGACGGGCTATGGGGCAATCACCGCCAGCTTTGGCGTGGCCCATTGGCATCCCGGCATCCGCACGGACGAAGAACTGATGATGCTCTCCGACCAAGCCCTTTACGAGGCCAAGCGCCAGGGACGGAACCGCGTGGTCGTGGCGGATACCTCGCTCGAAGCCGCTTAGGACCGGCGCAACCCCTTGGCGGCGATCTCGTACAATAGCGCCGATGGAGCAATGGGCGAGCATTAACATACCGGGGACCTTAGGGGTTCTCACCGGCTTCGGCCTTCTCGTCATCGTGCCGATCGTTTCCATGCTTTTGAGCCATCAGCGTCGGATGGCCGAACTGGTACGGGGGTCGAACGACGATCGCGACACCAAATCCCAAGAACGCATCGATCGCCTGGAGCGTGAGGTCGCCCAGTTGCGCCAGCAGCTCACCGACAACATCCTCGCCTTCGACGATCGCCGCCACGTCGCTGCCCCGGTCGAACCGCCCCCCATTCCCGAACGGCTATCCAACGGTTAGTTCATCGTTATAGCTGGTAGATCGAATACGGGTCCCATTCCGGGTTGGTTGTCATCAGCACAAGGCACAGTTGGCCGACGTGGTAGCAATCGTGGGCAACCAGGAAGGCATGGGCGTGCTGGGCTTGGTCTTCTTTTTCGAGGGCCACCGCCGCCGCGCGCTGACGGGTGGCCCATAGGTGGCTGAGCAGGTTCTCTTTGCTCGTGTCCGAGACCGCATAGCTTCCCCAGGGGTGTTTTCGACCCTCGCATTCGGCAAGAAACGCCTCGTAGCACTCGCATAGGTGGACCGCGGTTTCCCGGGGCGTCATGCCGCCGGGGGCCGGGCGTGTGTCGAGTTGGGCATCGGTCATCGGTTCGAGACATGCTTTGAGCTGGAAGGTTCCGTCGTCGAGTTGAAAGCGGAGGAGTTCGGTGGCGGTCATGACGCCGAGAAGCATACATTTACCGGTTTCGAAAAAACCTTGATCGAAAGTTGCTATATCGTTGTATCATACGTTTGAGCCGTCGCGGAAGACGGTTGGGAAAGGAGCGTCGCGTCGATGGAGACCGAATCCAATCAACCGGAAGGAGCCCCCAGGGGCCACGCCACCATGCGGGATGTCGCCGCCTTGGCGGGGGTTTCGCCGATCGTCGTTTCCCGCGTGCTTTCCAACCGGGCCAAGTCTATCCGCGTGAGCGAAGCCACCGCCGAGCGCGTGCGCCAAGCCGCCCATCAGCTCGAATATCGCCCCAACATCTTCGCGCGCAACTTCCGTTACCGGCGCACGATGATGATCGGCGTGCTCCACGGGGCCGGATTCCCCCGTCCCAAGTTCGACCAGGGCTCGCGTTACTTCGCCGCCCTCGTCGATGGCATCGTCGAGGGCGCTTTCAAACACGGCTATTCGGTCACGCTATGTCCCCAATTGCTGGGGCAGACGCCGGAAGATGCGATGTCCGACGGCCGCTTCGACGGTCTGGTTTGGTACAGCAACGCGTACACCGACGAGAACCGGCGGATGATCCGCGAATCGAGCGTTCCGATCGTCATCATCCACGCCCACGCCGCCGATTTCGACAACCGCTTGCCCACCGTCTGCTGCGACAACGAAGGGGGCGTGGTTCAAGCCGTCGAGCACTTGGCCGAGCTCGGGCATCGTCACATCGGCTTCACCCAAATGGGCCACTTGCCGCAGCCCGAAGGCTTCGCCCGTCGCAGCGGCTTTCTTGCCGCAATGAAGGCGCGCCGCTTGCCCGCCGACATGGCCGACGTGCTCTCGGTGGGCGACGATCGCCAAGAATTGGAGGATTATCTGGCCCAGACGCCGCGCCACACCGCCCTGATCGCCGAAAACGACGCCCTTGCCGCCGAGGTGATTGAGCGCGCGCAAGCTCGCGGACTCCGCGTCCCCGAGGACCTTTCCGTGGTCGGGTTCGACTCGACCGCCTACTGCAACGAGATCCGCCCCCGGCTCACGTCGGTCTCCCAACCGCTCTTCGCCATGGGCGAAGGCGCTATCGATTTGCTGGTGGAAACCATCGGCAACGGCCGGTCCAGCCGGCTCGAAGTCAATTACCCGTGCGGTTTCGACGTGCGGGAGTCGACGACCCACCCGCGTGGGGAGGTACTGAAATCATGAAGCATAAAGGGTTCACCTTGATCGAACTCCTCGTCGTCATCGCCATTATCGCGATCCTCGCCGCCATTCTCTTCCCGGTTTTTGCCCAGGCAAAGGCCTCCGCCAAAAAGACGTCGGACCTGAGCAACCTCAAGCAGATCGGCTTGGCGATGCACATGTACTCCAACGACTACGACGACTATCTGCCGCTCGGCCTCGGCCCGGCCTGGACGGATTCGTTGAGCTGGCCGATCACGACCCAGCCCTACGTCAAGAACATGGGGATCTATCGCAGCCCGCTCGAAACCAGCGACAAGCCGATCTACGATTGGACCCAGCCTTGGGCGGGGGTGCCGTTCAGCTACGGCGTGAACGGCCTGATGAACCCCTCGTTCGGGGGCAACCCGCGCACCCTGCTCGGGCTCTTCACGCCGATGGCCCAGGACTGGATCGCCCCGATGTCGCGCTCGATCACCGAAGTGAGCAAGTCGGCCGAAACCGTCATGATCACCAACAAGTTCAACGGCGACGGCAATAAGCTCAGCCCGGCGGGATGGGGCAACCTGACCAACTGGTTCGGCAGCGTTTTCTTCTGCGACCAAGGCAGCCAGGGCCGCGACAGCGACCTTTGGTGCCAAGGCTGGACCTGGTCGGCCGGGATTACGATTCCAAACGGGCTCCAAGACCCGAACGCAACCTATCCGAACGGGCCGGACGGCGCGGTGAGCGTTCTCCCTGGAAAGATGTCCAACTTCGTCTTTGCCGATGCGCACGCCAAAGCGATGCGCCCCTCGCAAACGAATCCGGACCCCCTGAACCGCCCGCAAGACAACATGTGGCACGCCACTCGGTGACGGCGCCCTTCGCTTCGGCCCCGGCCCTCGGGGGAGAGCGCGGGGCCGAGCGACTTTTAAGTTTCCAATGAGCTCAACGCGATGAAAACACGAATCGAACTTCGACTCTTGGCGGCCGGCGTGGCCGCGCTGACGATCGCTGCCGGGTGCAGCCAGAGCGAAACCAAGCTCACCAAAGCTGAGGAGAAGAACTTCAAGGGCAGCCGCGATATGTCCGCCGAGGCCCAGCAGAAAATGCAAGAAGGGATGGAGCGGATGGCGAAATTCAATGAAGAGCTTGCCCGCAAGCGGCAAAGCCAGCCGCCTCCGAATCCGGCGCCCCAGACCGGCGGATAAGGGCAGCGCGAATCGTTCGCCAAGTCTGCAACAATCGTACGCGATGCGCCGCGCCGCCTTTCGTCGTTGCGTTCTCTCGGCCAGCCTCGCGTTGGCCGGGGGCCATGCGGCGAGCCAAGGTGGGGCCAGCCTCGATCCCAACGGCCCGCAGGCCAAAGCGCTCCGCGATGCGATGGCCTCGCCGACCACCGATTGGAAGGGCTATCTGCCGGTCTCCGATGCCGATCGCCGGCGCAAGCCGATCACCCTGCGTTTCGTCTGCTGGGATGGGTCCGACGGCAAGGTCGCCATCGCCAAAGCGCTCAAGGATTTCGAGCGGCATTATCCCTGGATCAAGGTCAAGCTCGAAGCGGTCACCAATTTCCAGCAAGAGAAGCTCCTCAATCAGGTCGCCGGGAACTGTGCGCCCGATGTGGCCATGCTCGATTTCAACGGCTTCCGCCGATTCGCCAGCCGGGGCGCCCTTTACGAACTGAACGACTTTATCGATCGAACGCCCGGATTCGACCTCAAAGCCTATTACAAACCGATCGTCGACGCGCACAGCTACAAGGGCAGGCTCTATGTGCTCCCCCGCGACATCGCCCCGATGGGGCTGATCTACTACAACAAAGACATCTTCCGTAAGGCGGGGCTGCCGATGCCCGATGGGTCGTGGACTTGGGATTTCGAGCCACGCCCCGAACTGAGAGAGAAATGCTTCACCTGGGTGATGCAGCAGCTCACGCGCAAAAACAGCAAAGGCAAAGTCGTTCAATACGGCTATTCCCCCGCCTGGCCGGGCCTGCTGCTCGACATGCTCACCTATTCCCAGGGTGCGCGCGCTTGGGACGATCGCGAAGCCCCGACCGAAGTTCGATTCAACGATTCGCGCATCGTCAAAGCGTTGGATTTCATGCGCGAAACCATGCTCGAGAAGCAATGGATCCCCTCCCCGAATGAACTTCGCACCGGGCTGAATACGAGCGCCCACCTGCTCTTTGCCCAGGGCCGGCTGGCGATGTACCAGGTCGGGATTTGGGAGGTCGCCGGGTTCAAAAAGGAGATCAAACGGGGTCAGCAGGGGTTCTTCGATTGGGACATCACTTTGGCGCCCGCTTTTCGCGACGGCACGCGCGCCTCGCCCACCGGCGGTTCCGGCTACGCGGTGATGAAGCAGACCAAGCACCCCTGGGAGGCGTGGCTGGTCACGATGTGGATGGCCGGTCCGCCGGGAATGCTCGAGATGGCCAAGCTCGGTTTTGCCCAGCCGGCGATCCGGTCCCTCGCGCTGAAGCCGCCCTGGATTCCTTCGCCCGACATGACGCCCGAGGAGCGGATTCCCGAGAACCGGATCGCCACCGACCTCGCCGTGCCGTACGTCGTCTTCCCGCCCAATTGGGAGAAGTGGAAAGAACTGGGCGACCTGATGGCGGGACGACAGGACGCGGTGCTGATCGGCAGCATCTCCGCAAAGGAGGCCGCCGACGAAGCCCAGCGGATCGGATCGAAGCGGCTGGCGACGCTGCGCCGCGAAGAGCGTCTCTCCAAAGCGAATTGGGGCCTCGCGGGAGCGGTGGCGCTTCTGCTGGTGGGCGCGGGAGCCGCCTGGGTGTATTGGCCCGAACGCAAAGTTCGCCGAACCCTTAAAGAGAAGCGGGAAAACCGGATCGCCTACTTGTTCATCGCGCCCTGGTTGATCGGGCTCTTTGCCTTCACCCTTGGGCCGATGGTGTTCAGCTTCCTGATGAGCTTCATGGACTGGGATTCCATTCGCCCCGCCCAATTCCGCGGCGTCGAGAACTATGTCGAGATGGCGACCACCGACATCTGGTTTTTCAAGTCGCTCATGGTCACCGCCCTGTACACCCTGTTTTCGGTGCCGCTCGGGCTCGGCGTTTCGCTGGCGCTGGCGCTGCTGCTGAACGTTCGGGTCTTTGGGATGCCGCTCTATCGGACGTGTTACTACCTCCCTTCCTTGGCGAGCGGGGTTGCCGCGGCGCTCATTTGGCGGCGGGTTTTCCAGCCGGACGGCGGCCTCCTCAACACCCTGATTTACGGTCCGGACGGCAGTTGGAACACCTTCGGGCTGGCCTCGCTGCTCGAGCCGCTCTCGCCTCCGGGCCAGCCGCTGAACTGGCTCGGCAATGAGAAGACGGCCCTGGCTTCGCTCATCCTGATGTCGGCCTGGGGCGCGGGCAGCGCGATGATCATTCTGCTCGCCGGATTAAAGGGCATCCCCCAGCACTATTACGAAGCGGCGACGGTCGATGGCGCCGGGACGTGGCGGCGCTTCCGGTCCATTACGCTTCCGATGGTTTCACCCGCCTTATTCTTTTGCCTCATCACCGGGTTTATTTTCAGTTTCCAAGTGTTTACCCAGTCCTTCGTCATCAATAATGGCGCGACCGGCGCGCCCAACGGAGCCACCCTCTTCTTCATGCTCCACATCTACACCAACGCGTTCATGAACATGCGGATGGGCTACGCCTCCGCGCTGGCTTGGGTGCTGTTCGTGGTAATCCTAATCTTCACCGCGATGCAGATGAAGCTCTCGAAATACGTCTATTACGAAGGGGACAGCGCGTGAACATCCCCACCACTTCGGCCGACTTTGAACACCGCGCCAAATCGGCCTCTCGGGCAAGCGCGGTTGCCCGTCTCGTGACCCTTTGCCTGCTCATCGCGGGCGCGCTCGCGTTCATGATGCCCTATTGGGTGATGATGGTGATGTCATTCAAGTCTCCGGGGGAGCTTGTGCGCAGCGAGGCCTGGTCATGGCCCGAAGCTTTCACCTGGCAAAACTACGTCGAAATCTTCACCACGCCCCAGGTTTACTTCCTCGGATTCTTCAAGAATTCGCTCATCGTGTCATCGCTTACCGTCCTCGGGGTAACCGTTTCCTCGGCGATTGTCGCCTATGCCTTTGCCCGGCTGAAGTTTGCCGGCCGGGATCGTCTCTTCATCGTCCTGCTATCCACGATGATGCTGCCGTATATCGTGACCCTGATCCCCACCTTCGTGCTCTTTGCCAATATCGGATGGGTCAATTCCTTTGCACCGCTCACCGTGCCCGCCTTTTTGGGCGGGGGAGCCTACAACATCTTTCTCTTGCGCCAGTTCTTCCGGACGCTTCCGCGCGAGCTCGACGAAGCCGCACTGCTCGATGGCGCCGGCCACTGGAGCATCTTCACCCGAATCGTTGTCCCCCTCTCCAAGCCCGCGCTCATCACCGTCGCTCTCTTCACCTTCATCTATTCCTGGCGGGATTTTCTGGGGCCGCTGATCTATCTCAACGACCCCGACCTCCACACCTTGGAACTCGGCCTTCAAACCTTCCGATCGCTCAATGACGAAAAATGGAACCTGATCATGGCGGGCTCGGTCGTGGTTTCGCTCCCCCTGGTCGTGATCTTCTTCGTCGGCCAACGCTTCTTTGTCAAAGGCATCGCGATGACCGGCGGGAAGTAGTCTTGATGTGCTTTGGAGCGCGCGAAGCTTTGGAGTGCGCGACGAAGTCGCGCTTTGAATGGATAGAGCACGCCGCGTTCGCAACGCGACGCAACGAAGGAGTGAAGCACGCGAAGCTTTGGAGTGCGCGACGCCCATCGCGCTTTGAATGAATAGAGCACGCCGCGCTCGCAACGTGACGCAACGAAGGAGGGAAGCACGCGAAACTTTGGAGTGCGCGACGAAGTCGCGCTTTGAATGGATAGAGCACGCCGCGTTCGCAACGCGACGCAACGAAGGAGTGAAGCACGCGAAACTTTGGAGTGCGCGACGCCCGTCGCGCTTTGGCTGGTGCCGCCGCCGCTACCCGACGACCCGAACCGCAATCCCGGTTGGCCCGGCTGCCACCACTTCGGGAAAGCCCATTTGGGCTCGGTCGATGCCGACCGTCCACGTTAATTTGCCATTGGCCACCGAAACCGACGATCGATCTCCGGACTGCGGGTCATAAACCTGAGCGGTCGCTTCGCCGCCGGCCGGGTAGGGCACAAAGGTCGTCCCGATTCGATAATCGTAATCCGGCCGATCATCGATCGAGCCCAACGCCAGCAGCGTGCCGGGTCGGACGAGGAGAGGAACCGAAAGGAACCCATGCGTCTCGCGAACCCACCGCGGACCAATAACCTCCTCGCCGGTTAAGAGCTTGGTCCACGTCCCTTCCGGAACGTAGTAATCGACTTCGCCGGACTCCGAAAACACCGGCGCGACCAAGAGCGACTCGCCCAGCATGTATTGCCGGTCCAGATGATCGCACGCCGGGTCATCGGGGAACTCCAGATGCATCGCGCGCATCATCGGCCAGCCGTGCGCATGGGCGTCCACCGCTTGCGCCCAAAGATAGGGCATCAGTCGGTTCTTGAGCTTGGTGAAAAAGCGCAGCACGTCGACCGCCTCGTCATCGACCAGCCAGGGAACGCGGTAGGAGCCGCTGCCGTGCAGCCGCGAATGCGAAGAGAGCAGGCCAAAGGCCACCCAACGCTTATAGAGTGCGGGCGGCGGCGACCCCTCGAAGCCTCCGATGTCGTGGCTCCAAAATCCGAACCCGCCCATCCCCAGCGAAAGCCCGCCGCGCAGCGACTCCGCCATCGCCTCGAAATCGGACCAGCAGTCGCCGCCCCAATGAACGGGAAACTGCTGCCCGCCAACCGTCGCCGAAC